>NZ_VLKN01000002.1:0-389499 GCF_007830035.1 Luteimonas cucumeris
CGGCGCGCCCCGCCGATGGCCGCATCGAAACCGTGCGCATCCAGCGCCTGCTTCAGCGCCTGGGTCTTCATCACGTCGGTGTGCACCGTGGCGCCATGGCTGATCGGGCCGATGCCCTGGGCCAGGCCGTCGGGGTTGGTGTGCACGTGCAGCTGCACGCCCGTCTCGGCCACGCGCCGGTCGCGAAACGCGATCATCTCGCCGAACTTCCAGCCGGTGTCCACGTGCAGCAGCGGGATCGGCGGGCGCGCCGGATAAAACGCCTTGAGCAGCAGGTGCAGCAGCACCGAACTGTCCTTGCCGATCGAATACAGCAGCACCGGATGCCGGCACTGCGCCGCCACCTCGCGCAGGATGTACACGCTCTCGGCTTCGAGACGGTCCAGGTGAGTGAGGTGCGTGGTCGGCTGTACGTTTTCCTGCATGTCCACCTCAGATGGCCTTGCCTGCACGTAGCGCGCGCACCAGGTCGGGTGCGGCGAAACTATCGCTACGCGATACCGACCAGAAGTGCCGGAACACCGCGTGCTCGGGAATACGGCCGATCAGGTCGCCCTTGTGCAGAAACCTGTACAGCGTGGCCAGCGACTGTATCTCGACCGCGGAAACCCGGCGCAGGATGTGTTCCGGCCCGAGCTGCGCCGGATGCTCGAGACCGGCCGCGCACAGCAGGTCGCGCAGTGCGCGCAACGTATTCTGGTGGAACTGGTACACGCGCGTCGCCTTGTCGGGCACATCGAGCCTTTGCCAACGCCTCGGGTCCTGCGTGGCGATGCCGGTCGGGCAGCGATCGGTATGGCAGCTCTGTGACTGGATGCATCCCAGCGCGAACATGAAACCACGCGCGGCGTTGCACCAGTCGGCGCCCAGCGCCAGCGTTCGGGCCAGGTCGAAAGCGCTGACGATCTTGCCGGCCGCCCCGATCCTGATCCTGTCGCGCAGGTCCAGGCCAACCAGGGTGTTGTGCACCAGGGTCAAGCCTTCTCGCATCGGGACACCGACATGCTCGATGAACTCCGCTGGCGCCGCGCCGGTACCGCCTTCGGCGCCGTCGACGACGATGAAGTCCGGCAGCAATCCGGTTTCCGCCATTGCCTTGGCGATGCCGAACCATTCCCATGGATGGCCGATCGCCAGCTTGAAGCCGGTTGGCTTGCCGCCCGACAGTTCGCGCAGCCGCGCGACGAATTCCAGCAGTCCCACCGGCGTCGAGAACGCGCTGTGCTGCGCCGGCGATACGCACTCCACGCCTTCCGGGACACCGCGCGTGACCGCGATCTCGGCGCTGACCTTGGGACCCGGCAATACGCCGCCATGGCCGGGCTTGGCGCCCTGCGACAGCTTCAGCTCGATCATCCGCACCTGCGGATCGCGCGCATTGTGCGCAAAGCGCTCTTCATCGAAGCGGCCTTCCGCATCGCGGCAACCGAAGTAGCCGGAACCGATTTCCCAGACCAGGTCGCCGCCGTTTTCGCGGTGGTACGGCGAAATCGATCCCTCACCGGTGTCGTGGTAGAAGCCGCCGCGCCGGGCACCGGCGTTGAGCGCGCGGATGGCATTGGCCGACAGCGAGCCGAAGCTCATCGCCGAGACGTTGAACACGCTGGCGTCGTAGGGCTGCGCCGTGTTGCCGCCGATGCGGACGCGGAAATCGTGCGAGGCGATATGCGTCGGCGCCATCGAATGGTTGATCCATTCGTAATCGACGCCATACACGTCGCGTTCGGTGCCGAACGGTACAACATCCAGCGCCTGCTTGGACCGCTGGTAGACCAGCGCCCGCTGTTCGCGCGAAAAAGGCGACTCCTGCAGGTCGCTCTCGATGAAATACTGCCGGATCTCAGGCCCGATCGACTCCAGGCCATAGCGCAAATGCGCCAGGATCGGATAGTTGCGCCGCAGCGTACTGCGCTTCTGCAGCAGGTCCCAGCTGCCCAACGCCGTCAGCAATCCGAAAGCAACCACGCCCCACCACCCGTCGCGATGCGCCGCCACCTGCTGCAGCGACAGCGCGAACAGGATCAGGCTTGCGATGTAGGCCGTGTAGCGCATCACTACAACCTGTCGTCGACCGCGTCGCGCGGCCATGCCGATTTCACGTCGTACACGACCGCACCGGGCTTGGCGAGCGCGCGGATCGCGACGGGATTCATCGCCGCGAACTGGCGGTGCGCCACCGCCAGCACGACCGCGTCATAGTCCGTCGATGCCGGCATGGCCATCGGGCGCAGGCCCAGCTCGTGCTCGGCTTCGTCTGGATCTGCCCAGGGATCCCAGACATCAATGGCCGCGCCTGCCTCGCGCAATGCATCGACCACGTTCATCACCCGGCTGTTGCGCAGGTCCGGGCAGTTTTCCTTGAAAGTCAGGCCCAGCACCAGCACCTTGGCACGGGCTGGATCGACGTCGCGCTCGCCCATCAATGCCAGCACCCGCTCGGCGACATGACGACCGACTTTGTTGTTGATGGCGCGCGCGATTTCGATCAGTTCGGGGTGATAACCCGCGGCCTCCGATTTATGCATCAGGTAGTACGGATCGACACCGATGCAGTGGCCGCCGACCAGGCCCGGCCGGAACGGCAGGAAATTCCACTTCGTGCCGGCAGCTTCGAGCACGTCGAGGGTGTCGATACCCAGGCGGTCGAAGATCAGCGACAGTTCGTTGACCAGCGCGATATTGACGTCGCGCTGCACGTTCTCGATCACCTTGGCGGCCTCGGCGACACGGATCGACGGCGCGCGATGGGTGCCGGCGGTGATGATGCTGGCGTAGAGCGCATCGACGAAGGCAGCGATCTCCGGCGTCGAACCGGACGTGATCTTGACGATCGAAGGCAGTGGCCGCTTGTGGTCGCCCGGATTGATCCGCTCCGGGCTGTAGCCGCAGAAGAAATCCGTGTTGAAGCGCAGCCCGGAACCTTCTTCGAGCAGCGGCACGCAGACCTCCTCGGTGGTGCCCGGATACACGGTGGATTCGTAGATCACCAGGTCGCCATGCTTGAGTACCGTCGCCAGCGTGCGGCTGGCCAGTTGCAACGGGCGCAGGTCGGGCCGCTGTTCGGCGTCGATCGGCGTCGGCACGGTGACGATGTAGACGTTGCAATCGCCGAGGTCTTCCACGCTTTGCGTAAGCGTGATTCGCGTCGCCGTCCGCAGCGCCTCGGCGGTGGTTTCCAATGTGCGATCGTGGCCCTCGCGCAGTTCGGCGATGCGCTGCGGATCGATGTCGAAGCCAACCACGTCGAGCGTCCGGCCGAATTCAACCGCCAGCGGCAACCCGACATAGCCCAGGCCGATGATGGCAATACGGGCTTCCGCGATATCGCGCATGGAACTCCAGCGTCATAAGTGAGAACCCGCACCACGTCCCTGCGACTCGTTGATCCGGCAGCCGATCAACATGGCAGGCACGGTCGTCGGGACGTGCGTCAGGCACAGGTCACTACTGTAGACGCCCGGACCGCTTTGCTGAAGCCATGCGGCCGGCCCCGGTCAAAAGCGGCCGCCGGCCTGGTGCCAGCGCAGCACCTCGGGTGGCAGGAGCGGCGCCAGATCGACGTCCAGCGCGACGTAGGCATCCAGCGCATCGAGCAGGACACGACGCAGCGTCGGCGACGTTGCGGGCACACCCTGATTTTCGGCCTCCTGATACAGGTCCGCGATGACCTTGTCCGTCCAGGCGTAGAGCGCGGCGCTCTGCGTCAGCAATCGGCGCCGCAGCCACGGCCGCAGTGATGCGTGGTGCACGAAGCCTTCTTCCGCCAGCAATCGCGCCTGCTCGGCCAGAGGGTCGCCGGCGCCGCGGAACCATTCAGAGAAACCGCCGGCCTGCTCGCGGATGACCAGCGGTGCGGGCGCATTGTGGAGGGCGATGGCGCGATGCAGCCGCGTTTCCAGCGTTCGCGCTTCGCGTACCGAATCCGTTTCGATCAGGTAGCCCGCATCCAGGTCGAAGAACTCGTAGAAGCGGCCATGCAGCGCGTGCAGGCGGACCAGCGGATCGCGCGCGAAACCCACTTTCGCGATGTCTTCGTAGGCGCAGGGCGCCACGTACAGGAAACAGGTGCCCCGGCTCAGGGTTCGCGCGCTTTCTTCGTGCTGGCCGGAAACGATCATTGTTTCGCGCGGCGGCGTACCGCCTCCGCCTTGAACGTGACCCAGGTCGGCGCATGGTCGCTGGCTTTCGGGAGTCCGCGCACCCAGCGGTCGACGCCGGCCTGCTTCAATCGCGGCGCCAGTTGCCTGTTGAGCAGGATGTGATCGATGCGCAGGCCTGAATCGCGCTGCCAGTGCTGCCGGAAGTAGTCCCAGAACGTGTAGATGCGTTCGTCCGGATGCGACTCGCGAACGGCATCGATCCAGCCCTGCGCCAGCAGCTTCTGGTAACGCTCGCGACTTTCCGGCTGCAGCAGCGCGTCCTTCAGCCACGAACGCGGATTGTAGATGTCGAAATCGGTGGGAACGACGTTGAAGTCGCCGGCCAGCGCGACCGGATGGCCGCTGTCGAACAGCGAGCGAGCATGGCGGATCAGCCGATCGAACCATTTCAACTTGTAGTCGAATTTCGGCCCCGGTTGCGGATTGCCGTTGGGCAGATACAGGCAGCCGACGATGATGCCGTGCGCAGCGGCTTCCAGATAGCGGCTCTGGTCATCGGCCCGGTCGCCGGGGAGCACGCGCCTGCTTTCCACGGGATCGGCGCCCTTGGCCAGTATCGCCACGCCGTTCCACGAGCGCTGTCCCTTCCACAGCGCGCCATAACCGGCGGCACGGATGTCCCCGATCGGAAACCCTTCGTCGATTGCCTTGAGTTCCTGCAGGCAGGCGATATCAGGTGCTTCCTTGTCCAGCCAGGCCAGCAGGTGTGGCAAGCGCGAGCGGATGCCATTGACGTTGTACGTCGCCAGCTTGAGTGTCCCGCGTGCCATCACGGCTCCTTTCAGTTCCACCGGACGTGACCGGAAACGCGTTGACGCGGCAGCCGATGCGGCCCCGCTATGCTGCCGCCGACTCGATGCCAGGTACGAACCATGACCAGACTCGACAAACCGCTACGCCGGGAGGTAGTCGTCGGTGACCAGCCGTATACGCTCACCATCGATCCCGACGGCCTCAAACTGGTCGAAAAGGGACGACGCAAGGGCGTCGAACTGCGATGGATAGATCTGGTGAACGGCGATGCCGCGCTCGCCGCGGCATTGCAGGCTTCGGTGATGGCCAGCCGCTGACATGGCCCGCCAGTGCGCGCGGTCGTCTCATCCGCGTTTCTGGTTGTCTTCCGCCTGCCTGTCGCGCTGTTCCTGCGTGCGCTGTTCGCGCTTCTCGTCGCGTTGCTGATCCGATGGGCGCTTGTTGCCGTTCGGGTTGTCTTTGTCTTCTTCCACAGCCAATGCCTCCACACGAGGTGTAGCCGCACTCTAGGCTTTCCCTGGTGAATCCTTCGTGCAGCGATCCTCGATGCCGCGCAGGCAGACAGGTCTGCAGGCATTTTTTCAGAAGTCTTACGTGGTGCCCGGGGCGGGGGTCGAACCCGCATGGCCTTGCGGCCGAGGGATTTTAAGTCCCTTGCGTATACCAGTTTCGCCACCCGGGCCTGATCGCGCGGCGGGATGCCTGCCGCGTGGCTGCATGTTAAGCGCGCAACAAAAAACCCGCACGTGGCGGGTTTCTGCTCGATGCGGACGGCGCCGCAGCGACTGGAGGCCTGGGTCGGAATTGAACCGGCGTACGCGGCTTTGCAGGCCGCTGCATAACCACTCTGCCACCAGGCCGGTGACTTGATCTGCGGAAAACAGCTTATGGCTTCCGGCGCACGATTGCACGGCTGCCTTTACGGTCCCGATAAAACGAAACCCCGGCGAACCGGGGTCTGCTTGATCTGGAGCGGGAAACGAGACTCGAACTCGCGACCTCAACCTTGGCAAGGTTGCGCTCTACCAACTGAGCTATTCCCGCGGAAGAGGCGGAATTTTAACGTCTCGTACGGGAGTGTCAACAGCCACGCCTTCACCGGCACGCAAAACCGGCCATGCCGCGCGCAGGTAGGCGAGGCCCGACCATAATGTCAACAAGGCCGCGACCGCCAGCAGCCAGTCGCCGATGTGGAAAATCGGCCCGCCCAGCCACGGTTCAGGACGCGGTGGTTTTTCCGGCGTCACCGAATACAGCAGGCACAGCAGCGCCACCATCTGCACCACCGTCTTGATCTTGCCGATGGCCGCCACCCCCACCTTGGCGCGCTGCCCGAGTTCGGCCATCCATTCGCGCAGCGCCGACACCGCGATCTCGCGACCCACGATCACCGCCGCCCAGAACGCCATCCAGGGCGTGGGGTGGCCCTGCACGATCAGGAACAGCGCGGTGGCCACCATCAGTTTGTCGGCCACCGGGTCCAGGAACGCGCCGAACGCCGAATACTGGTGGTAGCGACGCGCGATCCAGCCGTCCAGCCAGTCGGTCAGCGCGGCCAGTCCGAAGATCGCCGCCGTGGCGAAATTGGTCCATCGGAACGGCAGGTAAAACACCAGCACCAGCACCGGGATCATCATGATCCGCAACAGCGTCAGCATCGTCGGTACCGTCAACTTCATCCTCTGCCTGGCTCCTGTTGCGGTCGCTCCAGCCCGTGCAGCGCGGCGTAGATACGCTCGGCCAGCGCGGCATTGACGCCTTCGACGCGGGCGATCTCCTCGATGCCTGCCGCCTTCAATCCGGCCAATCCGCCGAAATGCCGCAACAGGTTAGCGCGTCTGCGCGGGCCGATGCCGGGAATATCCTCGAGCCGGCTGCTGTTGCGCGCTTTCTGCCGACGGCCGCGGTGGCCGGTGATGGCGAAACGGTGCGCTTCGTCACGTACCTGCTGGATCAGCTGCAGGCCTAGCGAATCGGGGCCCGGATGCAGCTCGCGGCCGTCGGTGAGCACCAGCGTCTCGTGTCCTGCGCGACGCGCCTCGCCCTTGGCGACGCCGACCAGCCGCACGCCATCGACGCCCAGGTCCGCCAGCACGGCCCGCGCCTGGGCCAGTTGTCCGGCGCCGCCGTCGATCAGCAGCAGGTCCGGCAGCACACCATCGTCCTCGACCGCACGGCGGAAACGGCGCTCGAGCGCTTGGTGCATGGCGGCGTAATCGTCGCCCGGCTCGATGCCGGCGATGTTGTAACGCCGGTACTGGCTGCGCAGCGGTCCGTCGGCGTTGAACACGACGCAGGAAGCCACGGTGGCCTCGCCCATGATGTGGCTGATGTCGAAGCATTCGATCCGCTGCGGCGCCGTCTCCAGGCCCAGCAGTTCGCGCAGCGCCTCCAGACGCGCGCCTTGCGCCGCCTGGCTGGAAAGTTCGGTCGCCAGCGAGAGTTCCGCGTTGCGCCGCGCCAGGTCGAGATAGCCGGCGCGCTCGCCGCGGACGCTGACCTTGATCTGCACGCGGCGGCCACCGGAAGCGGACAGCGCCTGCTCGATCAGTTCGCGATCGGGGATGTCGCGATCGAGCACGATCTCGCGCGGCGCCGGCTGTTCGGCGTAGTACTGCGAAACGAAGGCCGACAGCACTTCTTCCGCGCTTTCGACGCCGTTGGTCCTGGGGAAGAAGGCCCGCGTGCCGAGGTTGCGGCCATCGCGGAAGGCCAGCAGCAGCACGCAGGCCGCACTGCCCTGCATGGCGCAGGCCAGCACGTCGAGGTCCGCGGCCATGCCGTCGACATACTGACGCGCCTGCAGCTTGCGCAAGGTCAGCACCTGGTCGCGCAGCCGCGCCGCCTGTTCGAAATCCAGGCGCGCGCTGGCTGCTTCCATCGACTGGTTGAGTTCGTCGGTCAGTTCATCGCTGCGGCCGTCGAGGAACAGCACTGCGCGACGCACAGCATCGGCGTACTCGCCGGCCTCGACGAAGCCCACGCACGGCGCGCTGCAACGGCCGATCTGGTACTGCAGGCAGGGCCGCGAGCGGTTGCGGAACACGCTGTCCTCGCAACTGCGCAGCTTGAACAGCTTGTGCATCAGGTTGAGCGTGTCGCGCACCGCGCCCGCGCCAGGATAGGGGCCGAAGTAACGCCCAGGCACGTTGCGCGGGCCGCGATGGAAGGCGATCCGCGGCCATTCCTCCTGGGTCAACAATACGTATGGAAAGCTCTTGTCGTCGCGCAGCAGCACGTTGTAGCGCGGCTTCAGCGACTTGATCAGCTGGTTTTCCAGCAGCAGCGCCTCGCCTTCGGTGCGCGTCACCGTGACTTCCATGCGCGCGACCTGGGCCAGCATCGCCATCGTGCGCGCGGTCTTGGGGGTGGCGCTGAAATAGCTGGCCACGCGCTTGCGCAAAGCGCCGGCCTTGCCGACGTAGAGCACGCTGTCGTCGGCGGCGAACATGCGGTAGACGCCGGGGGCCGTACTCAGCTGCCGGACAAAGGCCTTGCCGTCGAAGGTGGATGCAGTCGCCCGGCTCATTCGCCTACGGGGACGTGGCGCAGGGTGCCGTCGCGATTGTCGAGCCGCAGCACGGCGTGCGCGCCACTGTCGGCGATCCACAATGCATCCTGGGCACAGGCGATGCCGCCGGGATGGTGCAGGCGCTGCGGCAGGTTGTGCTGGCTGACCATGCCTCCGCCCAGGCGCAGGGTGCAGATCCGGTCGTTGCCGGCATCGGCGATCCACAACAGCGGGTCGTGAGGGTCCAGCGCGATCGCGCGCGGCCATTGCAGGCGCGCGATGCTGCGCGGGCCGTCGACCTGGCCGAAGTCGTAAGGCCCCTGCCCGACCAGCGTCTGCACGCGCTGGTCGCGCAGGTACAGCGCACGGATCGCCGAACCAGCCGCGTCGCACACATACAGCACGTCCTGGCGCAGCGCCAGCGCGGTCGGCTGCGCGAACGCGGCGAAGATGCCGCTGCCGTCATTGATCGCGAAATTGCCGGAGCCGGCGATCGTCTCCAGCGCGCCGCGGGACAGGTCGTAGGCACAGATGCGGTTGTCGCCGGACATCGCCACGTACAGATGGCTCGGGGACGCCTGCAGGCCGCAGGGCTGGTCGATCATTGCGGTGCCGGCCTGCGACGGCGATTCGCCGTTGCCGCACAGTGTGGCCACCTCGCCGCTGAGCAGGTCGATGCGACGCAAGGCGTGGTTGCCGGTATCGGCGACGAACAGCGTCTCGCGCTGCAGCGCCAGTCCCTGCGGGCGACGGAAGGCGGCGACGCTGGCGCCGCCGTCGAGGAAGTCATAGGCGCCACTGCCGAACTGGCGCAGGATCCGCCCGTTCAGGTCGCACTCCAGGATGCGATGGTGGCCGGTATCGGCCAGGTACAGCTTGTTCGCCGTCACCACCAGCGCGGTCGGGAACGACAGCGGCAACTCGGGCGCAAGGCTACGCTGGCCGCTGTCCGTCGGCTTCGGTTTTGCCGGCGCCTGCGGCGCCTCGGCCAGCAGTCCCTGTATCAGTTCAGCCAGTTCAGCCACCGGTCCGGCCCCAACCACGCGGCGGCGCTCGCGCCCGTCCACATCCAGCAGCACCAGGGTCGGCCAGGATTCGATGCCGAACTGCTGCCACGCGACCCAGTCCGCGTCCAGCGCCACCGGATAGGTCAGCGCATGCTCGGACTGGATGCGCTGCAGGCTGCGCGGATCGCGTTCGGAATCGAAGCGCGGCGCCAGCAATGCTGCGGCATTGATGGCGCCGCCATGACGACGCAGCAGGCGCGAGATGTCGTCCAGCCGCTGCCGCGTCCACGCCGAACTGGCGCAGCCGAACAGCAGCAGCGTCGGCGCGCCGCGCAGCTCGGCCATGCGCACGGCCTGCGTGCGGCCGGGCCAGGCCAGACGGTCGGTCAATTCCGGGGCGAAGGTCGCCATTGCTGGGTTCAGTCCGTTGCCAGGCATGCTGCGATTATGCGCCAAGCTCCCGATGCAGACGCTCGATCATGCGCTCGCCAGCCGCGTCGATCCGCTGCCAGACCGCCTCGAAATCGGCACGGCCGCCCTGGTAGGGATCGTGCAGGTCGAATGGCGGCGCTAGCCCCGCCCATTCCAGCATCCGCTCAAGCCCGGCCACCGTGGCGGCAGCACCGCGTCGCTGCGCCTGCTGCAACGTGCCGGCATCGGCGCACAGGATCAGGGTGCCCGCCCGGAAATCGGAGGCCTGCAGCTGGCGCGCCCGTTGGCCGGAAATATCGATGCCATGCGCAGCGGCCGTGGTGATGGCACGTGGATCCGGTGGATGGCCGACATGCCAATCGCCGAGGCCGGCCGAATCGGTTTCGATTCGCCCCGCCAGTGCCGGTGTCCGTGCAATCCGCGCTTGCAGCCAGCCTTCCGCCATCGGCGAACGGCAGATGTTGCCCAGGCACACCACCAGCAGCCGCATTCAGCGGCCTTCCGATTGCGTCGCCGCAGACGAAGACAACATCGCCTCGGCGCGCGCCAGGTCTTCCGGCGTGTCGACGCCAGGCGGGAACGGCGCCGGTGTGAGCGCTACGGCAATCCGATGCCCGGCTTCCAGCACCCGCAGCTGTTCCAGGGACTCGATCTGTTCCAGCCGACCTGGCGGCATCGCCGCGAAGCGGCGCAGGAAGTCGACCCGATAGGCGTAGATGCCGATATGACGCAGCCAGGCCGGCTGGCCGTCCCGTGCCGGCAGGCGACTGCGATCCTGCGCGAACGCATCGCGTGGCCAGGGAATGGGAGCGCGACTGAAGTACAGCGCATCGCCATTGCCGGCCTGCACCAGCTTGACCGCATTCGGGTCGAACAGAGTGCCGGCGTCGTCAACGTGCGCGGCCAGCGTCGCCATGTCGGCCCCGGAAGCCTGCAGCAGCTCGGCCACGGCACGGATGCCTTCGGCCGGCGCGAACGGTTCGTCGCCCTGCAGGTTGACCACGACCGTGTCGTCGCTCCAGCCGGCAATGCCCGCGCATTCGGCCAGGCGATCGGTACCGGAAGCATGGTCGCGGGAAGTCATCGCCACGCGCACGCCGGTCGACGCCAGGGCCTCGACGATGCGTTCATCGTCCGCCGCCACCCACACCTCGCGCGCACCAGCCGCCAACGCGCGACGCGCCACATGCACAACCAGCGGCTCACCACCCAGCACTCGCAGCGGCTTGCCCGGCAAGCGGCTGGCCGCGTAACGGGCGGGAATGGCGACAGTGAAGTCTGGGGTGGGCATGGGGACTGGAACTAACGGCTAGGCGGGGGACTATAGCTTGGCCTTTTCAGGTTTTGACACGACCTAGCATCCGCATCGCAACTCCATGGACCCGGAGGGCGGCGTACATGGATGTGCGCCGTTTTCCGACCGAGCCATGGATGGCGAGTCGGAAAATCTCCGAGGACTACCCAACCGCAACGGGAGCTTTGTCGGGGAAGAGCCCTTCTCTTTGGTTACTTTCTCTTTGGCTCTGGAAAGAGAAAGTGACCCGCACGCGCAGCGGGCGGAAGCTTTGCTCTTCGAAAGAGGCGTCCCATCTCCCAGACAAGCCCCTACTCCCGCACCGTCTCCCTACCCCTGACCCGATCCAGCAACGCCACCCAGAACGCCTCCGGCAATTCAGCACTGGTCGGCACCTTGAAATGCCGCTCGGTGGCAAATGCCGCGCACTTCACCGCGTCCTTCTCCGTCATCAGTACCGGCAGGTCGCTACCGAAACTGAAATCGTCGGCGACATAGCGATGGTGGTCGGCAAAGGCATGCGGCACCACCGCGATGCCGTGGCCGCGCAGCATCGTGAAGAAGCGTTCGGGATTGCCGATCCCGGCCACCGCGTGAACGCGCTGCCCGGCGAACCCGGCCAGCGGCAGCGCGCGCCCGCCCAGCAAAGGCAGGACATGGTCCGAATGCAGCCGCATCGGCCATTCGCCGAAGCCGGTTTCGGCGCCGCGTGGAGAGGTGGCGGACGCACTCGAAAGATTGATCACGCGGAAGTCGCATTCGCTGCCACGTTCGAGCGGTTCGCGCATCGGCCCAGCCGGCAGCAGGCGGCTGTTGCCATAACGACGGGCGCCATCGACGACCTCGACCTCGACATCGCGTGCCAGCCGGTAGTGTTGCAGGCCATCGTCGCAGACGATCACGTCGCATCCAGCAGCAACCAGCGCGCGTGCGCCGGCGACGCGGTCGCGATCGACGCGTACCTTGACGCCGCAACGACGCGCGATCAGCAAGGGCTCGTCGCCGGCGACAGCAGGATCGGTGTCGCGTTCGACCCAGGCCGCGTTCGCCTCGTCGGCGCGCCCGTAGCCGCGGCTGACCACACCCGGCGTGCGCCCGGCGGCGAGCAGCCGTTCGACCAGCGCGATCACCAACGGCGTCTTGCCGGTGCCACCAACAGTCAGGTTGCCGATCACGATCACCGGCGCAGCGACACGAACCTGCCGGCGCCACCCCTTGCGGTACAGCGCACGGCGTGTGGAGACCAGCGCGGAAAACAATCCCGAGGCGAGCCGCGCATGCAGCGGCGGCGGGTCGCCGCCATACCACCAGGCCGGTGGCTGTTGCGCGCGACTCATGCCGTGTCCTGGCCCATCGCGTCGACGGGTTCGCGGAACTGCATGCGATGCAGACGCGCGTACAGGCCGCCGCGTGCGATCAGTTCGCTGTGCGTGCCCTGCTCCACCAGCCGGCCCTGGTCCAGCACCAGCACCTGGTCGGCGTGCTCGATGGTCGACAGCCGATGCGCGATGACCAGCGTCGTGCGATCCGGCATCAGCTGCTGCAGGGCATCCTGCACCAGTCGCTCGGATTCGTTGTCGAGCGCGGCGGTGGCCTCGTCGAGGATCAGGATCGGCGCGTCCTTCAGCATCGCGCGCGCGATCGCCAGGCGCTGCCGCTGTCCGCCGGACAGGCGGCCGCCGTTTTCGCCGATCGCGGAGGCCGCGCCCTCCGGCATGCGTTCGACGAACTCCATGGCGTTGGCGCCGCGGATCGCCGCGGCCAGTTCATCCTCGCCGGCCGCGGCCAGTTCGCCGTAGGCAACGTTCGCGGCGACGCTGTCGTCGAACAGCATCACGCTCTGGCTGACCAGCGCGATCTGCCGGCGCAGGTCGGCCAACGGATATTCCTCCACCGGGTAGCCGTCCAGCAGGATCTGCCCGCTTTCCGGCGGATAGAAACGCGGGATCAGCTTGATCAGCGTGGTCTTGCCGCTGCCGGAGCGGCCGACGATGGCGGTGACGGTACCGGGGCGCGCGGTGAAACTGATCCCGGACAGCGCCGGCTCCTGCTGGCCTTCGTAGCGCGCGCTGACATTGCGGAATTCGAGCACGCCGCGGGCGCGATCGAGCTTGCGCTCGCCGGTGTCGGCCTCGTCCTGCAGGTCCAGCACCGAGAACAATCGGTTGGCCGAGGAGACCCCCCGCTGCAGCATGCTCTGCACGTTGGTCAGCTGCCGCAGCGCCGGAATGATGGCCATCATCGCGACCATCATCTTGACGAAATCGCCCGCGGTCATGCGCCCCTGCGCCGCTTCGTGCCCCGCCACCAGCAGCAGTGCCGCCAGTCCGATCGCACCCATCAGCTGCACCAGCACCGAAGCCGACGAGCGCGTGGTCTCGACTTTCAGGCTGAGCTGCAGGTTGCGTTGCACCAGCGCCGCGTAGCGTTCCAGCTCCGCCTGTTGTGCCCCGTAGATCTTGACCTCCTGCTGGCCTTTCAGCGCCTGCTCGGCGCTCTGCAGCATCTTGGCCGCTCCTTCCTGGATACGATGGTTGATGCTGCGATAGCGGCGGCCGACACGGTCCATCAGGAACGCCAGCACCGGTCCCAGCAGCAGAATCGCCAGCGTCACCCGCGGACTGGCCATCATCATGACCGCGAACATCACGATCACCTGCAAGCCCTGGCTCACCATCACCTTCATCGCATCGACGGCTGCCTGTGCGACCTGCTCGGTGTCGCCACCGAGGCGGGTCAGCATCGACGGCACGGTTTCCGCGTCGAAACGCAGGCCCGGCAGGCGCAGGTACTTGCCCAGCAGCAGGTTGCGCAAATCGCGCGATACGCTGCGGCCGGCACGCGCCATGCAGTAGTCGGTGATGAAGCCGGCCAGTCCGCGCGCGATGAACAGCCCGACGATGAACAGTGGCAGGTGCCAGCTGAGGGTCGTCACCTTGGGATCGAAGGTCTCGTCGATGATCGGCTTCATCAGCATGGTGAAGCCGCCGCCCGCAGCCGCCTCGATGGCCATGCCGACCATCGCCATCACCAGCAGTGGCCGGTACGGCTGCGCATATCCGAGCAGCCGCTTGTAGGTCGGCCAGGGACCAGTCGGCTCGTTCACCGACGCGGCTCCGGCGCGGTCGCGATCATGATCTGGCGGAAACCGAGCTGGCCAAGCGCGTCGTAGGCGGTGACCACGGCCTGGTGAGGCGTGCGGCCATCGGCGCGCAGCAGCACCGGGCGGTCGCGGTCATCGCCCGCTACCTCGACGATGCTGCGCTTGAGCGATTCGACATCGGTGCGCAGCGTCTCGCGGTCGCCGACGAAATAACGCCCATCGGCGTTGACCAGCACGCTGAGCGTATTGGGCGGTGTCTTCGGCGGCTCACCGGTGGCCTGCGGCAGTTGCAGGCGCAGCACCGAGCGCGTGTCGAAGGTGGTGGTGATCACGAAGAAGATGATCAGCACCAGGATCACGTCGATCAACGGAACCAGGTTGATCTCCGGTTCGTCGTCGGCGCGGTGGTCGCGAATGCGCATCGAGGCGAGTCCCGGCTCAGGCCACGCCGGCGCGCGCGGACGCCATCGGCGCGGACGCCGGCGCGGGCGTCGCATCCGCGGAAAACGCCGGGCGCGAATCGAGGGTATCCATCAGGGCGAGCGCCTCGTGTTCCATCGCAACGATGTAACCGGCGATGCGGCCGCGGAAGTAGCGATGGAACATCAATGCCGGGATCGCCACGATCATGCCCGCCGCGGTGCAGATCAGCGCCTTGCCGATGCCGCCGGCGAGCTGGTTCACGTCGCCGACGCCATGGTCGAGGATGCCCAGGAACATCTGGATCATGCCGACCACGGTGCCGAACAGGCCCAGCAGCGGACCGGATGCGGCGATCGTGCCCAGCGTGTTGAGGAAACGCTCCATGCGGTGCACCAGGTGGCGGCCGACATCCTCGACGCGCTCGCGGATCTCCTCGCGCGGACGGTTGCGCACATCCAGCACCGCCGCGAGCAGTTCGCCCAGCGGCGAGGTGCGGCGCAGCGAATCGACGTGGGCCGGGTCCAACCGGCCGCGCGCGGCCCAGGCGCGCACTTCTTCGCCCAGCCCGGGCGGCAGCACGGCCTTGCGACGCAGGGTCCAGAAACGTTCGACGATGATCGCCAAGCCCACCACCGTCAGCAGCAACAGCGGGATCATCGGCCATCCGCCCGCCTTGACCAGTTCCAGCACGCTCAACCTTCCGGCACATCGGGCCGCGTTCAATCCTGGCGATAGGATACCTGCTCGCGCTGCCGGGTCGCGTCCCACAGGCGCGGCTGCATCTGGCGACGGACCTGCATGGAAATGCCCGCTGCGGCCAGCCTGATCCGCAAGGTGCCGCCGTCGATGGTCGAGTGGACAACGGCACCGGCACGTTGCCAGCGTTCGATCACGGCCGCATTCGGATGGCGGAAGCGGTTGCCGTAGCCAGCCGACACCAGCACATGGCGCGCGCCGGTGGCCGCGACGAAAGCCGGATCCGAGGAACTGCGACTGCCGTGATGCGCCATCAGCACCACGTCGGCACGTACGCCAGCGGGATCGCGGCCCAGCAGGCGGCTTTCGATCACCTCGCCGATGTCGCCGGTCAGCAGTGCCGCGCCATGCGCGGTTTCGATCCGGATGACGCAGCTGGCTTCGTTGCCCAGATACGGAAAATCCGGCGGCGGATGCAGGATGCGGAACGTCACGCCGTCCCAGCGCCATCGCGTGCCGGCGAGGCACGGCTGCGTCCGTGGCAGCCCGGCGCCATCCGGCGCGAGCGTAATTGGCGATGGCAGGGTGCGGCGAACCGCCTCCAGCCCGCCAGCGTGATCGTTGTCGGCATGACTGACCACGAGCCGATCCAGGCGCGTCACGCCCAGCGCATGCAATGCCGGCACCACTGCGCGCTCGCCGGCATCGAACCCGTCGCGCACCGCCGGACCCATGTCGTACAACAAGGCGTGGCGCGAGGTACGCACCAGCACCGCCAGGCCTTGGCCGACATCCATCACGACCAGTTCTGCCTCGCCAAGAGCCGGCAGCCCACGTGGCGGCCACAGCAAGGGCAACCACAGCAGCAATGCCAGCGGCTTGCCCGGTACACCACGCGGCAGCAGCAGCCAGAACGCGCCGAGCAGTGCCAGCGGCAACGCATGCCATGCCGCTTCCGGAAGCCAGCGCATGGCGATGCCGGTTCCGGCCAGCGTTTCGAACAACGGCCAACTCAGGTCGAAGGCCTGTGCGGCGAGCCGCCAGAACCACCCGCCGAAACCCGCATGCAATCCTTCGGCCGCGAGGCCGAGCAGCGACAGCGGCACCACCACCAGACTCCACCACGGCACCGCCAGCAGGTTCGCGAAAGGACCGGCCAGGGATGCCTGGCCGAACAGCGCTACCGTCAACGGCAGCAGGCCCAGCGTGGCGACGCCCTGCGCACCGAAGAAGTCCTTCAGCGGCGATGTCGACGATGAGCTGCCGGACGCATGCGGCAGGCACCACAACAGCCAGGCGACCCCCAGGAAGCTGAGCCAGAAACCCGGTGCGAGCGGCGACAACGGATCGATCAGCAGCAACGCCATCACCGCCAGCGCCAGTGCAGTGGCAACGGGTTGCGGCCGCCGCCACAAGCGCGCGGCCACCACGGCGGCGATCATCAACACTGTGCGCAGGGTCGGCAAGGCGAACCCGGCGACGGCCGCATAGACGATCGCACCCAGCAGTGCTGCGACACCCGCCGCCTGTGATCGCGGCACGCATCGCGCCAGCGACGGCCACAGACGCCATACACCGCCGGCAAGCAAGGCGAAGAATCCGGAAACCAGACCGACATGAAAACCGGAAATCGCGATCAGGTGGGTGAGCCCGGTCGCGCGCAGGATTTCCCAGTCCTCGTCCGCCAGCGCCTGGGTATCGCCCAGGGCCAGCGCACGCACGAAGCGCGAGGATGGCCGCGGCACCTGCGTGGCGATGCTGCGCGACATCCGTTCGCGCCAGGCATCGATCCCTTCGGGCGAGGACAGTTCACGCGCCGTCCCCGGATCGCGCACATGGCCGGTGGCGGCGATGCGCTGGGCCAGCGCGTGGCGCTCGCTGTCGAAGCCACCGGGATTGCGCAAGCCACGCGGCGCGCGCAGCTTCACGCTCATTCGCCAGCGCGTACCTGCGGCAAGGGCGGTACGCGGTCCCGGCTCATACGTACCGAAATCGTCGTACCAGGACAACTGCAGCCGCTTGCCGCGCAGCGGCGCCGGTTGCGCATCGTTGTCATCGACGCGGAAGCGGAAGCGGGTGCGCCGTGGCTCCGCTTCGGGCAAGCCGACGATGCGGCCTTCGATGACCAGGTCGCGGTGTTCCCATGCCAGCGGCAACTGCGCCGACAGCACGACCGACGCATGCAGCCCGGCCCAGGCAAACCCAGCCAACAACGGCCCGAGCAGGCGCAGGCGCAGGCGCTGGCCGCGCCACCACCACGCGATGCCGGCCAACAGGATGATCGCAGACAGGACAGGCGGCAGGAGCGCCGGCAACGACAGGCAGGCACCAATGCCTGCCAGCAGCGCGATGGCAGCAGCCAGCCCGAAAGGAGCCGCGGCAATTCCCTTGCCTGTGGACATGATCCGATCCGCGATACGCGTTGAGGCCAATGTCGCGCCTGGCCGCGGCCGTTTCCATCAGCCGGCACGCCAGCGTGACATAGGAAAAGTCTGACCGCGGAAAGTACGCGGCCCGGCTCCATTGCGACGGCTGTAAAGGAGTGGCTGAGCGCATCGAGCGCATCGATGGCGAACGTCTGCAGCTGTCGCAAGACGTTCTCGTCGAACACGGATCCGACGGCAGCTGGGTGACTGGAGCGGACGTCATCCGCCGTTCCGTCATGCCTCACACCTCGTCGGCCGGCAACTCCCTGAGCCTGCCTTCGTGCAGCTCGAGCACGCGATCCAGGCGCCGTGCCAGGCGGCGATCGTGGGTGACCATCACCAGGCTGGTCCGCTCGGCGCGGTTGAGTTCCAGCATCAGTTCGAACACCGTGGCTGCCGTCTTCTCGTCGAGATTGCCAGTAGGTTCGTCGCCGAGCACGCAGGCCGGGCGGTTGACCAGCGCACGTGCGACCGCCGCGCGCTGGCGTTCGCCACCGGACAGTTCGCCCGGCTTGTGTTCCAGCCGGTGGCCGAGGCCGACCGCTTCCAGCAGCGATTTCGCACGCGATGAAGCGTCGGGAACCGTGGTGCCATTCAACAGCACCGGCAGCATCACGTTCTCCAGCGCGGTGAATTCCGGCAGCAGGTGATGAAACTGATAGATGAAGCCCAGCGCGCGGTTGCGCAACGCACCGCGCGCCGCGTCCGACAGCGCCGACATCTTCTGCCCGGCGACATAGACTTCGCCCGCCGTGGGCGTGTCCAGTCCGCCCAGCAGGTGCAGCAAGGTGCTCTTGCCGGCGCCCGAAGCGCCGACGATGGCGACCGTTTCTCCAGCGGCCACGTCCAGGTGCAGGCCATCGAATACCGGCGTGCGCAGTTTGCCTTCGGCATAGGTCTTGGCCAACCCATCGGCACGCAGCACTTCCGCATGCGGCTGCACCTCGGATTCCCGAATCCCGAACCCCGAGTCCCGGCCCTCACTCATAACGCAACGCCTCCGCCGGTGCCGTGCGCGAGGCGCGCCAGGCGGGGTAGATGGTCGCCAGGAAGCTCATCACCAGCGCGACGATCGCGATCGTGACCACGTCGCTGGACTGCAGCTCGGTCGGAAGTCCGGTGATGTAATACACGTCCTCCGGCATCAGTTGCACGGAGAACACACGCTCGATCGCGCGCAGGATGTGTTCCAGGTTCAAGGTCAGCAGGATGCCGCCGACCACGCCCATCACGGTACCCATCACCCCGATCAGCGTGCCCTGCACCATGAAGATCTGCATCACGCCCTTCGGTGCCAGGCCGAGCGTGCGCAGGATCGCGATGTCCGCCTGCTTGTCGGTGACCAGCATCACCTGCGACGACACCAGGTTGAAGGCACCCATGGCGATGATCAGCGACAGCAGGATCGCCATCATCGTCTTCTCCAGCTTCAGCGCGCGGAACATGTTGGCGTTCTCGCTGCTCCAGTCGCTGACGTTGTAGCCGCCTCCCAGCCGTACCGCCAGGTCGCGCGCGACTTCCCACGACAAATTCATGTCGTGCAGCTTCAGGCGCACGCCGGTGACGCCGTCGCCACTGCGCAGCACGCGCTGCATGTCCTGCAGGTTGGCGATGGCGAGGTTCTTGTCGTATTCCTGGTAACCGGCCTCGAACAGGCCGCTGACGGTGAAACGCTTGAGTTGCTGGATCGCGCCCATCGGCGTGGCGCGGACGTCGGTCAGCACGACGATCTTGTCGCCGACCCCGACACCCAGCCACAAGGCCAGTTCCTTACCCAGCACGATGTTGAAGCTGCCAGGCGTGAGCTGGTCGAGCTTGCCCTGGACCATCTTCTCGGCCAGCACCGACACCTTGCCTTCCTCCGACGGCACCACGCCGCGGACGATCGCCGGCTGCTTGCGCGGCCCGGTCAGCAGCGCCTGCGCATCGATATAAGGTGCGGCACCGGCAACGCGCTTGTCCTCCATCGCCAGTCGCACCGCCTGCTGCCAGTCCTGCATCACCTCGCCGTCGGCACTGACCGTCGCATGCGCGGCCATCTGCAGCATGCGGTCGCGGATCTCGCGCTGGAATCCGCTCATCACCGCCAGCGTGGTGATCAGCGCGGCCACGCCCAGCGCGATGCCGAGGATCGAGGCCAGTGAAATGAAGGAAATGAAGCCGTTGCGGCGCTTCGCGCGCAGGTAGCGCAGGCCGATGGCAACAGGGATGGGTTTGAACATCAGGTTCCAGTCAGCGGATTGGCATTGCCAGCCGTTTCAAGCCGGACGAAGCGGCTATGGTGCCATCGAAGGCCCGTACGGCGAAGTCTGCGCCGCGGCCGCGGCCAGACGCAGTTCACGTCGGCGCGCCGGCGGCAGCGTGTCCGGCCACCAACTCTGGCGCCGGATCCGCCCGCGCGTGTCTCGCCAACGGACGAAGGCCCACGGGCCACGCCATGTGATGACCAGGTCGTTCGCAATGTCGCCATCGACCGTAGGTGGCCGGTCGTTACCGGGCCAGCACCAGGCCTGCGTCGGTTTTCGCGCTTCGTTCCGCGCCGACCGGGTCGCATGACCGAGTGCTAGCAACGCCAGCGGCCAGGCCCAGGCACGCGGCATCTCCGATACCAGCACCGACAACATGGCGAGCACGCCGAGCAGGAGGATCGCGCCGACCAGCCAGCGCGATGGTCGCCATTCAAGGCGGCAGCTGACGGATGCGTTGGACGAGCGTGGCGATCTGGACATCGTCGGGAGTGTCGTAGCCCATGAACCAGCGCCAGAGCTTATCGTCCTCGCAGTCCAGCAGTTGTAGGAAAACGCCGCGTTGCGCGTCGGAATCCTGCGCCCATTGCCGATCCAGGTAGCGCAGCATCAGCTGGTCGAGCTCGCGCATGCCACGGCGACAGCGCCAGCGCAGGCGTTTCAGCTGCGCGTCGTCGCTCACGGCAGCAGGCGCAGCGCCAGGCAGGCCCACAGCGCCCACAGCACCACTCCGCTGGCCAGATAAGCGTAGAAGCGGTGCATGACCTTGTTGTAGCTGCATTGGATAGCGCTATGCACCACCCGCAGCGCGACGAACAGCCAGGCAAACGCCAGCATGGCCGTCGTGACCGACCCGGTCAGCGCAGCAACGACCAGCGCCAGGTAGAACAGCACCGGCAGTTCGAACAGGTTGCGGAAGTTATCCGCGGCACGACTGTCGGTGAGGCGTGCAGTGGCCTGCGCGGAAGTTGCCACTGCCTGCGGATGGATGCGCTCGCGCTTCATCTGCCCGACGCGCATGAAGAACATCCGCAACCAGACCACGAGGGTCAGCGCGACCATTGCCAGCGCGGGGAGGAAGATCGCGTTGGCGTTCATGCGTTGCCTCGTGTGGGTTGCAAGGTACGGCGGGTGCGATCGCTATGGTTCGAGGGAAGGAAAAACAGGTCCCTCACTTCGTTCGGGATGACAGCGAGGGACGGGATGACAGCAAGGATGGAAACAGTGGACTCGGCAGCGTGTGTCGAGAGGGCACGGAACTCAGCCGCGACGCGCCAGCATCAACTGCTTGATCTCACCGATCGCCTTGGCCGGGTTCAATCCCTTCGGGCAGGTCCGCGCGCAGTTCATGATGGTATGACAGCGATACAGCTTGAACGGATCCTCGAGGTCGTCCAGGCGCGCGCCGGTGTCCTCGTCGCGGCTGTCGATGATCCAGCGGTAGGCCTGCAGCAGCACGGCCGGGCCGAGGTAACGGTCGCCGTTCCACCAGTAGCTCGGACACGAGGTCGAGCAGCACGCGCACAGGATGCATTCGTACAGGCCGTCGAGCTTGGCGCGGTCTTCCTTCGACTGCAGCCGCTCGCGATCCGGCGGCGGTGCGCTCTGGGTGCGGATCCATGGCTGGATCGATGCGTATTGCGCGTAGAAATGGGTCAGGTCAGGCACCAGGTCCTTGACCACTTCCATGTGCGGCAGCGGATAGATCGGCACTTCATTCTTGCCGCAATCCGATATCGCCTTGGTGCAGGCCAGCGTGTTGGTGCCGTCGATGTTCATCGCGCAGCTGCCGCAGATGCCTTCGCGGCACGAACGGCGGAATGTCAGTGTCGGATCGATCTCGTTCTTGATCTTGATCAACGCGTCCAGAACCATCGGCCCGCACTTGTCGAGGTCGACCTCGTAGGTGTCGGTGCGCGGGTTCTGGTCGTCGTCGGGACTCCAGCGGTACACCTTGAAGGTACGCGCACGCGTCGCGCCGGCGGCAGCGAAATGCCTGCCCTTCTGGACCTTGGAGTTCTTGGGAAGAGTGAATTCGGCCATTTGAGATCCGTGATTCGTGATTAGTGATCAGTGATTCGGAACGGCGATTCGCGACGACTGCTTCTACGAATCACCCATCGCGAATCACCAATCACGGCCTTTAGTACACCCGCGGCTTCGGCGGCACCACGTCCACTTCATCGGTGAGCGTAACCATGTGCACCGGCCGGTAATCGATGCTGGTCTTGCCGGCATCGTCGACCCGGCACAGCGTGTGCTTCTGCCACTGCTGGTCGTCGCGGTCCGGGAAGTCCTCGCGCGCATGCGCGCCGCGGGACTCGGTGCGGTTCTCGGCGGAAACGATCGTGGCGAGGGCCTGACCCAGCAGGTTCTGCAGCTCGAAGGTTTCGATCAAGTCTGAGTTCCACACCATCGAACGATCGCTGACCTTGACGTCGGCGAACGAGGCGTGGATCTCGCGGATCTTCCTGACACCATCGGACAACGTCTCGCCGGTGCGGAACACGGCAGCGTCGGCCTGCATGGTGCGCTGCATCTTGTCGCGAATCACCGCCGTCGGCGTGCCGCCATTGGCGTTGCGCAGCTTGTCGAGGTTGGCCAGCGACCGGTCGCAGGCATCGGCGGCGAGCTTGCCATGGCTCTGGCCCGGCTTGATCGTTTCGGCGCAACGGTTGGCGACGGCGCGGCCAAACACCACCAGGTCGAGCAGCGAGTTCGAGCCCAGCCGGTTGGCGCCGTGCACCGATACGCAGGCCGCCTCGCCGATCGCGTACAGGCCCGGCACCACCGCGTCGGGGTTGCCGTTCTTCAGCTGCACCACTTCGCCGTGGTAGTTGGTCGGGATGCCACCCATGTTGTAGTGCACGGTCGGGATCACCGGGATCGGCTGCGTCTCGACGTCGACGCCAGCGAAGATGCGCGCGCTCTCGGCGATGCCCGGCAGCTTCTCGTGGATGTCCTTCGGATCGAGATGGGTCAGGTCCAGGTGGATGTGGTCCTTGTGCTCGCCCACGCCGCGGCCTTCGCGGATTTCGATGGTCATCGAGCGGCTGACCACGTCGCGCGAAGCCAGGTCCTTGGCGTTGGGCGCGTAGCGCTCCATGAAGCGCTCGCCGTTGCTGTTGCGCAGGATGCCGCCTTCGCCGCGCACGCCTTCGGTGATCAGGCAGCCGGCACCGTAGATGCCGGTCGGATGGAACTGCACGAACTCCATGTCCTGCAGGCCGAGGCCGGCACGCAGCGCCATGCCGCCACCGTCGCCGGTGCAGGTGTGGGCGGAAGTGGCGCTGAAATAGGCGCGACCGTAGCCGCCGGTGGCCAATACCACGCCCTGCGCGCGGAACAGGTGCAGGGTACCTTCGGCCATATCCAATGCCAGCACGCCGCGGCAGGCGCCCTGCTCGTCCATGATCAGGTCGAGCGCGAAGTATTCGATCATGAAACGCGCGTCATGCTTCAGCGATTGCTGATACAGCGTATGCAGGATCGCGTGGCCGGTGCGGTCGGCCGCGGCGCAGGTGCGCTGCGCGGTGCCCTGGCCGTAATGCGTGGTCATGCCGCCGAACGGGCGCTGGTAGATCTTGCCGTCTTCGGTACGGCTGAACGGCACGCCCTGGTGTTCGAGCTCGATGATCGCCGGGATCGCTTCCTTGCACATGTACTCGATCGCGTCCTGGTCGCCCAGCCAGTCCGAGCCCTTGATCGTGTCGTAGAAGTGGAAGCGCCAGTCGTCCTCGCCCATGTTGCCGAGCGCGGCGGAGATGCCGCCCTGCGCCGCGACGGTATGCGAACGCGTCGGGAATACCTTGGTGATGCACGCCGTCTGCAGGCCCTTCTGCGCAAGGCCGAACGTGGCGCGCAACCCGGCGCCGCCGGCGCCGACCACGATCATGTCGTACTTGTGTTCGGTAATGGGATAAGCGGTCTTCATGTATTCAGGCCATCAGCGCGATGCGGCCGATCGCGTACAGCGACGCAAACGCGCCAACCACGCAGGCCAGGGTGACAAGGAGTTGCGACGCCACTTCCAGCGTGCGGGTATGGACATAGTCTTCGATGACCACCTGCAGGCCGAGCTTGGCGTGCCAGAACAGCGCCAGCATGAACACCGCCAGCAGGATCGCATTCCATGGCCTTGCGATCATGGCGCGCGCGGCGTCGAGATCGGCGCCGACCAGCGACACCAGCAGGTACACCAGCCATGGCACCAGCACGGCCAGCGCGATCGCGGTCACCCGCTGCCACCAGAAGTGGTCGGTGCCGGATTTGGCCGAACCCAGGCCGCGGGCACGTGCGATCGGCGTCCTCAGGTCGCGCGCGCGTACTTCCTGTTGGCGTGATCCGCTCATGCGCCACCCCGCAATGCCAAGAACCAGATCGCCGCGGTAACCAGGACCGTCAGCACCGCGACGGTATATCCGGAGCGATAGACCGCCGGAATGTCGAAGCCGCGACCAGCGTCCCACAGCAGGTGGCGAATGCCGTTGAACAGGTGGTAGACCAGGCAGGCGGTGAAACCGAACAGCGCAAGCTTGCCGAGCGGCGATGCCAGGCATGTGGCCAGGTTCGCGTAGCTGTCGCCGCCAGCGGCCAGTGCCAGCAGCCACCAGGCCAAGCCGAAAGCGCCTGCGGCAAGCGCGAGGCCGGTCAGGCGATGCAGGAAGGACATCACCGTGGTGATCTGCAAACGATAGGTCTGCCCGAGCATGAACGGTGACAGGGGACGTTCGCGATTCGCCATCGTGCGGCTCTTCTCTCGCTGGGCGGCCGGGGCCGCGTGGCTGACGGTACGAACGCCCTCTGCCGTACCGGGCAGAGGGCTGGAGCAGTGGAGTCGCACTATCTTCGGCGCGCCGCCCCTTCCCCGATTTTCCCCGCAAGCGGGGAAAAGTGCAGGCCTCAGAAATCGATACAGCGACCGTTCTTTTCCCAATCGCCATACCGCGTCGGATCAGGGCCTTCGCGGCCACCGATTTCCCTGGCGGATGTCGATGCCGGAACGGACTGTTCGGTCTGCTCCGGTTCGGGTGTCGGGACGGTTTCGCCTATCATTCCGGTGCCTCGCAACCCAGCAATTCTAGTTCCCAGCCACTTTTCGGACAAGCCACGCACCTTGCAAGCACAGCCGTTCCTCCTTGCCGACCATTCCATCGTCACCCTCGAAGGGCGTGATGCGGCTGCCTTCGCGCAGGCGCAATTCATGAACGATGTGAAGGCACTGGCTGCCGGACAATGGCAATGGAATGGCTGGCTGACGCCGAAAGGGCGCGTCATCGCGCTGTTCGCTCTGCTGAAACTCGATGACGAGCGTATCTGGCTGCTGCTGCAGGATGCCGATCCCGCGGAACTCGCGGCGCGGCTGCAGCGCTTCGTGTTCCGCAGCAAGGTGACCGTCCGCGTCCGCGAAGACCTGCTCGTCAGCGGCGCCTTCGGACGTCCCGATCACGCCCGCGGTGCGCGACTGGCCGTCCGCGACGAGCACGATATCGAGCTCGACCTGGGCGCTGCCGGCAGTCCGCGCACGCTGCGCGTCACGAAGGACGCAGGCGCGATCCTGGACGAGGTTGCCCTCGCCCGCTGGGCTGCCGTCGATCTGGCGCATGGCCTGCCACGCCTGGCGGCGGCGCAGTCGGAACAATGGACGCCGCAGCAGCTCTCGCTGGGCCGATTACAGGCTTACAGCGTCAAGAAAGGTTGCTATCCGGGACAGGAGATCGTGGCACGCACGCATTTCCTCGGCCAGGCCAAGCGCGGCCTGGCCCTGTTCGAATGCGAAGCGCCGGCGGCTGCGGGCATGTCGGTCGGCGACGACGGACGCGCGCTCGGCAGCATCGTCAGCGTCGCGGCATCGGACCAGAAGTTCCTGGCACTCGCGGTCCTGCCACTGGATTCGCCGGAAGACAAACTCAATGCCGACGGCATCGCGCTCCGTCCGATGGCACTGCTCGACGGACTCGCACGCTAGATCCTGCGGAGGTAGCGTGAAATCGGGTCAGGCCCCGCGCTGCTTGCCGACCCAGGCCACGTATTTGTCGACGAAACCCTGCAGAAACTTGCGGGTACCGTCGTCGCCGATGTTGCCGTTGTCATCGATCAGGCCATCCTTCATCTGCACGAAAACTTCCGGTTGGCCCAGAGTCGGCACGTCGAGGTAGGCCAGGATGTTGCGCAGGTGTTGCTGCGCCAGTGCGGTACCGATCGTGCCGATGGAAATCCCAAGCACTCCGGCCGGTTTGCCGGCGAAGGAATTCTTGCCCCAGGGACGCGAGGCGATGTCGATGGCATTCTTCAGCACGCCCGGCAGCGAACGATTGTATTCCGGGGTAACGAACAACAGCGCGCCGGCGGCTTCCACATCCTTCTTCAGCCGCGCGGCTTCGGCCGGGTAATCGTCGTCGAAATCCTGGTTGTAAAGCGGCAGGTCGTCGATGCGGACATGCGTGAATCCGTAGTCCGCCGGCGCCAGCTTCTCGATGGCCCGTGCCAGCTTGCGGTTGAAAGAATCCTTGCGCAGGCTACCGACGAACAATGCGACCTGGGTCTTGCTCATGACCATGCTCCGGAGGATCGAAGCCGGACTATGCGCGCGACATCGTAAGCGTCACGTCAAGCACGACCCGATTTCCGTTCCGAAGGCCGTTGCGGCTCATGCGAGCGAGTCGGCCGCGGCGATGATCTCCTCGTCCGATGGAATCACCAGGAAGGCCGCACCCGCCAGCGGCGTGAAAGTGTCGGCGCCGACCACGCGCCGGAACGGGCGCGCGCCATGGCCGCCTTCGGCAATCGCCGTGATGATGCCCTCGCCCACGCCAGCGCTGTGGCGGCCCTCGTCGACGATCAGGATGCGCTTGGCAGTACGCGCCTGCTCGACGATGTAGGCCTCGTTGAGCGGCACCAGCCAGCGCAGGTCGACCACACGCGTCTTCCAGCCGTGCTTGTTCTCGATCGCGCGGGCGGCACGCAAGCTCATCGGCACGCCATTGCCGAAAGTGAAGATGACCAGATCCTCATTGCCGTCGCCATAGACACGGCCCTCGCCCAGCGTCATCGCCTGGTCTGGCGACGGATAGCCGGTGAGCCACTGGCCATCGCCCGGCTCATGCAGGTCCTTGGTCATGTACAGCGCGATCGGCTCGAGGACAGCGCAGACGCGGCCATCGACCTTGGCCAGTGCAGCCAGCGTACGCAACATCGTGGCCGCATCGTCGCCGCGGCTCGGACAGCCGACGACCAGGCCCGGAATGTCGCGCAGCGCAGTGATCGAGTTGTCGTTGTGGAAGTGCCCGCCGAAGCCACGCTGGTAACCCAGCGAAGCGATGCGCATCAGCATCGGGTTGCGGTACTGGCCATTGCTGAAGAACTGCAGGCTGGCCGCCTCGCCGCGGATCTGGTCGCAGGCATTGTGGAAATAGGCCAGGTACTGGATTTCCGGCAACGGCAGCATGCCCATGTTGGCGTAGCCCTGGGCCAGGCCGAGGATGATGGTCTCGTCCAGCAGTGTATTGAACACGCGCTTGTTGCCGAAAGCCTTGTGCAGGCCCTTCGTCACCGTGTACACCCCGCCCTTCTGCGCCACGTCCTCGCCGAACAGCAGCGCTTCCGGATACTTGCAGAACAGATCGTGCAGGGCCTGGTTGATCTGGATGGCCAGGTGCTTCGGCGCCTGCTTCTCCGGCAGTTTTTCCTCGCCGCCGAATACCGCCGCACGCCGATCGGAATAATCGGCGCGCGTCGCCTCCGCCTGCACCTTGTCCGGTGAATATGGAGCCAGCGGCGCCATGACGTCGGCCAGCGTCGACAGGCGCGGACGGCTGTCGGCCTCTTCGGCGGCGGCAAAGCATTTCTGTCGCGTCGTTTCGTACAGGGCGAGGATGTCGTCCTTCGACATCAATCCCGATTCCAGCGCGATCGACGCGCTGCGCAACAGCGGATCGGACGCCTCGACCGCGCAGAGCTCTTCGATGCTGCGCCATTCGATCTCGAAATCGGTGCCGGCGTGGCCCATGATCCGCGTCGTGCGCAGGTGCAGAAAGGTCGGCCGCCGCGTGCGTCGGCAATGCTCTACGGCCTTCTGCACGTCGCCATAGCCGGCGGCCAGGTCCAGCCCGTCGGCATAGAAATAATCGAGGTCGCGACGGTCGCGGAAGTTCTGCGCCACCCAGCCATTCGGCGTCTTCACCGAGATGCCGATGCCGTTGTCCTCGCAGACGAACAGCACCGGAGCCGGCAGTTTCTGGTACGCGGTCCAGGCGGCGGCGTTGAACGCGGTCTGCGCGGTGGCGTGATTGGAACTGGCATCACCGAACGAACAGATCGCGATGCTGTCGTCGGGAATCGGCAGCGCATGGCCGATGCGCCTGCCCTGCTCGATCGCGACCGCGGTGCCGAATGCCTTGGGCAGGTGCGAGGCGATGGTCGAGGTCTGCGGCAGCACCCACAAAGGCTTGCTACCCCAGACCTTGTGGCGGCCACCGGACGCGGGATCGTCCTTGCTTGCAGCGAACGACAGCGCCGAATCCATCACCGGGTCCATGCCCGGCAGCTTGCGGAAGCGCTCGGCCATGAAGCCGCCGCTGCGATAGTGCAGGAAGGCCGGATCGGTATGCCGTGCCAGCCGCGCGACCATGGCGTTGCCCTCGTGGCCGCTGCTGCCGATGGTGTAGAAGACCTTGTTCTGCACGCGCAGCACGCGCGCCATCAGGTCGAGATGGCGCGAGATCAGCTGCGATTCGAACAGTTCGCGAAAGCCCTGTGCGTCCAGCGAACTGCCGTCGAGGATCGCATCGTCCGGCTCCGGTGCGCTGTGGGCGCGCCCGCGCCAGCCGCGCACGAACTCGCTGAAATTGACGTCGCAGATCTCGGCGCGGTTGAGGCCGCGCATGCGGGCGGGAATTGGATTGGGAGCGGCATTCATGGCGATGAGTTCTTCCTGTCATACCGCAGCGGCGAGGGATCAAATTTTGTTGCGACTGAAACGGATCCCCCGTTGCGCACGGGATGACGGCAATAGGTCCGGATGACAATAAACGGGTTCAGGAGTGCATGGAGCTCGGAATTCAGATCGCCAGCAAGGCGGCATTCTCGGGCGCGGGATCCGGCATCGCGACGAAACCTGGCGTGGCCCGCACGCGCTCCAGCCAGTCGCGGAGCGCCGGATAGGATGCAAGATCGAATCCGCCGTGATGGGCGACGTCGGTATAGGCGAACAAGGCAATGTCGGCGATGCCGTAATCCGGTCCGGTGAACCAGGCGTTGCCAGCAAGATGTTTCTCCATCACCGCCAGCGCCTGGTGTCCGCGTTCGAGGCAGCGCGGCAACTCGGCCGTGCGGCGCGGTGAATCGGCCGGCGTCCAGCCACGGATGAAGCGCGCCACTGCGACGTAGGGTTCGTGGCTGTACTGCTCGAAGAACATCCAGCTCAGCGCTTGCGCCTTTTGCCAGCCGTCGGACGGCAGGCAGGCCGTACCATCGGCCAGCCAGCACAGGATCGCATTCGATTCGGCGAGCACGCGCCCATCGTCCAGTTCAATGATCGGCACGCGGCCATTTGCATTCTTCGCCAGGTATTGCGGCGTGCGCGACTCGCCCTTGGAACTGTCGATTTCCACCCAGCGGTATTCGCGTCCGAGCTGTTCCAGCAGCAGTCGCAACTTGTGGCAGTTGCCGGAAACCGAATAGCCGTAGACCGTGATCATGCGACGACTCCCTCCCGCGCGCGGCGCGCCAGCCACTGCTCGCGGGTCTGGCCCCAGATCTCGATGGGGTGCTCCTCGCTGGGCGGCGGCAGCTTGCCCGGCCCCTGATTGCGCGATCCCAAGCGTTCGGCCACGCGCTGCGAAGGTACGTTGCCCGGATCGATGCAATGGATCACGTCGTTCCATCCCAGATTGTCGAAAGCCCAGTCCAGCGCTGCGACACCGGCCTCGGTGGCGTAGCCCCTGCCCTGGGCATCGGGATGGAAGACCCAGCCCACTTCATTGCCCGGCCAGCCGTCCGGCCGCCAGGGTCCGAGTTGGCCCAGCCAGCGACCGCTATCCTTGTCGACGACGGAAAACATCGCGAAACCCTGCACCTGCCAGGCACCCGGCATCTGCAGGAACTTGCGCCACGCCACCGCGCGCGGCAGCACGCCGCCGAGGAATTTCATGGCGCCCTCGTCGGCATGCAACTCCGCGTAACGATCGAAATCCCCGATCTGCGGGAGGCGCAGGATCAGGCGCTGGGTTTCGATGCGGATGTCGGGTGCGGCCACGTCTGCTCCTGGTAATTCGAGGACGACTTCAGAATGCGTTGATGCCGGTCAACTCGCGCCCGACCACCAGCTGGTGCACGGTTTCGGTGCCTTCGTAGGTGATCACGGACTCGAGGTTCAGCCCATGGCGGATCGGACTGTGCTCGGTGGTGATGCCGGCGCCGCCGAGCAGGTCGCGCGCCTCGCGGGCGATGTCGATCGCCATCCGGCAGTTGTTCCACTTCGCCAGGCTGACCTGGGTCGGCTGCATCTTGCCGGCGTCCTTCAGACGGCCCAATTGCAGCGACAGCAGTTGCGCAGTGGTGATGCGGCGCGCCCAGTCGGCCATCTTGATCTGTGCGCTCTGCGTCGCCGCCACCGGGCGGTTGAACAGCATGCGTTCCTTGGAATAGTTCAGCGCTTCGTCGAGGCAGGCGATGGCAGCGCCGATCGGTCCCCAGGTGATGCCGTAACGCGCCTGGGTCAGGCAGCCGAGCGGGCCCTTCAGGCCTTTCACGTTCGGCAGGCGATTGGCCTCCGGCACGCGCACGTTGTCGAAGAACAACGCGCTGGTCACCGACGCGCGCAGGCTCATCTTGTGCTTGATCTCCTGGGCGGTGAAGCCGGCGAAATCCTTTTCGACCACGAAGCCCTGGATGCCGTCGTCGGTCTGCGCCCAGACGATGGCGATGTCGGCCACGTTGCCATTGGTGATCCACATCTTGCCGCCGTTGATGACCCAGTCGGCACCGTCCTTCTTCGCGTGGGTCTTCATGTTGGCCGGATCGGAACCGCCCTGCGGCTCGGTCAGGCCGAAGCAGCCGATCACCCGGCCCGCAGCCATGTCCGGCAGCCAGCGCTGGCGCTGTTCCTCGGTGCCGTAGGCATAGATCGGATACATGCACAGCGAGGACTGCACGCTGGCGAAGCTGCGGATGCCGCTGTCGCCGCGCTCCAGTTCCTGGCAGATCAGGCCGTAGCTGACCGCGTTCAGCCCGGCGCAGCCGTATTCCTCGGGCAGGGTCGCGCCGAGCAGGCCGAGCTCGGCCATTTCCGGGATCAGTTCGCGGGGGAAACGGGCCTGGTCGAAGCAGTCGCCGATGATCGGCAGCACGCGTTCGTCGGTGAAACGGGCCACGGTTTCCTGTACGGCACGCTCCTCTTCGCTGAGCAGGGAACGGACGTCGTACAGATCGTAGGGATGCAGGGCCATGGCAGGTTTCGGCGAGCGGGAAACCATCATTGTATCGGGCCGTGTTGCAGCGCGGCACCTGTGCCCATCCGATCAGTGCCTGCGGCGATCCCGGGGCAGAGGTCAGCTCGCCTGACGCCACGGCTGGGCCCATCCTTACGAGAGCCAGAAACGAAACGGGCCCGGCAATGCCGGGCCCGTGCAAATGCTTTCGCGTGGATCCTACTGACTTGAAGCGGTGTCGCCCGAAGCCGACGCCACCTGGGTCACGACCTGGCCGTCGATCACCGGCAGGCGATCGCCCGGCTTCTGGTCCATGCGCACGGTCTGTTCGCGACCGCCGTAGCGGTAGGTCACGTCATAACCGGTGATCACCTCTTCGTCGCCGAGCAGGATGCGCTCGCCCGGCTTGCTGCCGGTGCGCATCGTGTCGGTGGTGCCATCCGGATTGCGGTAGGTCACGTTGTAGGCGACCACGCGGCTGGACTGGGACGTGCCGGACACCGTATGGCACTGGCGCTCGGTACGATTGACGACCTGGCCGCCGACATGGCGCCGGTCGATCTCGCGACCGGCGAAGCCGCCACCGACCGCGCCGGCCACCGTGGCCAGCTTGCGGCCGTTGCCGCCGCCAACCTGGTTGCCGATCAGGCCGCCGATCACCGCACCGGCGACCGTGCCGCCGACATTGCCGTCGCGTTCCGGCGCCCTCTCCTGTACGACGACGTCATTGCAGACTTCGCGCGGGTTGGAGGTGGTGGTGGTTTCGCGGACCGGCTCGGAACCGATCACCGTTGCATACAGCTTTTCCTTCTCGGTGATCGGACGCGCATCGATGACCTGCGCATATTCGACGCGGCCGCTGGCGGGGATCGTGTTGTCGGCCAGAGCATCGTCACCCAGAGCGCCGGGCTGCAGCTGCGATTGTCCAGCCACCGAATAGTCGGGCTGCTTGTCGCGGTTGTTCTGGAAAGCCGCGACGGCGACGCCGCCGACCAGCAGCGAGGCCAGTGCAATTGCCAACGTATTGTTCTTCATGCTCGCCTCCTGGGCGGAAAGGTTCCGCGTTGATCGTGCTGGTATTGCAGCACGCGTTAGCTGAACCGAAAGGTGAAAGTTTCGTAACAAGCTGTCGGAAAGATAAACTGTCAGCAGACCTGCAGGCACTCCACCCGCGTGGTAGCGTGACCTGCATCACCCTCCTTCGAGGACCGGTCATGGCGAGTCTCGTGGTCGCGCCGTTGCTGCGCTGGTTCAGTCGCCTGCGCTATCCGCAGTTGTTCCTTATCACCGCGGCGATATTCGCGGTCGACGTGGCCGTGCCGGACCTGATCCCGTTCCTCGATGAATTGCTGATCGGCCTGACCGCACTGCTGCTGGCGCATTTCAAACGCCGCAGGCTCGAATCATCGGCGCCGCTCGAAGGCGAATCCGAACGGCAATGAGTGTCGCGCTGGTCGACAGCCATTGCCACCTCGATGCATCGGAGTTCGATGCCGACCGCGCCGCAGTCATCGACCGCGCCGTCGCGGCCGGCGTCACCCGGCAGATCGTTCCGGCGGTCACCGCCGCGGGCTGGCCCAAGCTGCGCGAAGTGTGCGCGCTCGCGCCGGGATTGCATCCGGCCTATGGCCTGCATCCGATGTACCTGGAGCAGCATCGCGAAAACCACCTGCCCGCGCTGCAGGACTGGATCGAACGCGAACGGCCGGTCGCCGTCGGCGAATGCGGACTGGACTACTTCGTCGAAGGACTGGATCCGGAACGGCAGCAGCACTATTTCGATGCCCAGCTGGCGCTGGCGCGCGAATTCGACCTGCCGGTGATCGTGCATGCACGACGCGCGGTGGACGCGGTGATTGCGGCGATCCGGCGCATCGGTAGCCTGCGTGGTGTCGTGCACAGCTTTTCCGGCAGCCCGGAACAGGCGCGACAGCTATGGCAGCTGGGGTTCCTGATCGGGCTCGGCGGACCGGTCACTTACGACCGCGCCAACCGCCTGCGCCGCCTGGCGGCCACGATGCCGCTGGAGTACCTGCTGCTGGAAACGGATGCACCCGACCAGCCCGACGCCCAGATCCGTGGCCAGCGCAACGAACCCGCGCGCCTGTCGACGGTCCGCGACACCATCGCAGGATTGCGCGATATCGATGCGGACGAAATCGCAAGCATCACGGCGGCCAACGCCAGGCGCCTGTTCCATCTGCGCGCTGCGCCCTGAGTACGTCCGCGCTGCAAGCGGGCTGGAGCTATGCAGTCGGGACAACGTTCGCGGCGGGTTTTAGCAGCATTTCGATCGCCTTGCCCACGGCCGCGAAAGCGAATGCGCCGGTGATATGCGTCGCCGCGCCCAGCCCTGCCCCGCAATCCAGCTTCAACGCGGCATCGGCCCCCATCTTCGGACGCAGGCCCGACACGCTGCCGTCGGCCTGGGGATACCTGACGTTCTCCAGGGAATAGATCGCCGGCACACCGAAATAACGCTGCGGGCTCTTCGGGAAATTGAACTCGGCGCGCAGCTTCTTGCGGATCAGGGCCAGCATCGCATCGTGTTCGGTGCGCGACAGGTCGCGCACGCGCACCAGCGTCGGGTCGGTGCGCCCGCCCGCCGAGCCGACCGCGATCACCGGCTGCTTGCGGCGTCGGCACCACGCGATCATCTCGACCTTGGCGCGGAAGCTGTCGCAGGCGTCCAGCACCAGGTCGAAGCCGCTACCCAACAGCGGCTCCAGGGTGGATGGCGTGACGAAGGCCTGCACGGCATCGATGCCGATCTGCGGGTTGATCGCAAGGCAGCGTTCGGCCAGCGCCTGCGCCTTGTTGCGGCCGTACTGCCCTTCCAGCGCCGGCAACTGCCGGTTGGTGTTGGACAGGCACAGGTCGTCGGCGTCGATCAGGGTCAGGTGGCCCACGCCGGTACGCGCCAGCGCCTCGACCGCCCACGAGCCGACACCGCCGACACCGACCACCGCGACCCGGCAATGCATCAACCGTGCGACGGTGCCGCGCCCGTACAGCCGATCGATGCCGGCGAAGCGTTGCTTCCACTCTTCTTTCATGCGGCCAGTCTAATCGCCGGCACGGCCTGTCGTGCATGGCGTGGTATGTTCGCGCCGATTCCAAGGGAGCCCGCCATGTCCAGCACGCCAGCATCCACGCCGCCACCGCCGCCTTCGACCGCAGCCAAGTCCTCCCACGCCACCCGCTACCTGTTCCTGTTCCTGATCGGACTGGTGATCGGCATCGTCGCCACGGTGATGGCGATACGCGCGATCGATGCGCGCAAGGATCATTTCCATGGATCGGTAATGCACGTACAGCAATGGCACCTGGCCCAGCTGAAGACCAATGTCGAGCGCAACCGCTGCGGCGCGACCGATACGTTGCCGCACCTGCAGGCGCTGCGGACCATGTCCAACGACCTGGAGCCTGCCTTCCCTGATCTGCGCGACGACCAGCGTTTCGCGCAGCACGCCAGCCAGATGCGCGGCACGCTCGATGGCGCGCTGGCGACGCCGCCATTGAACTGTCCCGGCGTCACCACGATCGTCTCCAGGATCGGCGAAGCCTGCAAGGCATGCCACCAGGATTTCCGCAACTGAATACCCGCTGACGGATGATCATCGGTTGACAGCCCATTCATCGTGGTCGATCTAAGTTCGACATCGAAAAGCTACGGCGACGCTTCGCCCTGACATCAAGGAGAGACGCATGAACATCCGTCTGATCGGCTTCGCCGCCGTCGCCACATTGGCGATGGCTGGTTGCGCGACCACCTCGCCGGGCTATGGCGGCGGCTACAACAACGGCGGTTACAACAACTATCCACCACCCTCCAGCAGCCGTTCCTGCTACGACTGTGGCACCGTCATGCAGATCGAGCGCGTGCCGGGATCGGGCGCCCCGCGCGCGACCGGCGCGATCCTCGGCGGCATCGTCGGTGCCGCGATCGGCCGCGAAGTGGCCGACGACCATACCGACAGCAAGGGCCGCAAGAATGCCGCCACCATCGGCGGTGCCGCGGCCGGCGCGCTGGCCGGCAATGCCATCCAGAAGAACGTGACCAGTGCCGAGAACAACGTCACCGTGCGCATGGACGATGGTCGCACGGTGGTCGTACAGCAGACCGATCTGGCCGGCATCCGGGAAGGGTCATACGTCCGTGTCTACAACGGTCGCGCCTGGCCGCAGCAATAAAAAGCAATGCGACCGACCCGCACGGGTCAGCATGAAAAAACCCCCGGCATCGCTGCCGGGGGTTTTTTGTTGGCCACGGGGGCGGCCGGAATTACATGGGTTCCACAGCGTCGGCCTGCAGTCCTTTCTGGCCCTGGACGACGGTGAAGCTGACCTTCTGCCCTTCTTTAAGACTCTTGAATCCCTGCGATTGGATCGCACGGAAATGCACGAACACGTCTTCGCCATTCTCGCGGCTGATGAAGCCGAAGCCCTTGGCGTCGTTGAACCACTTGACGGTACCTGTTTCACGGTTCGACATCTGTCTTGCTCCTTGAAGCAGTTTGGTAAACGCCGCGAACCACTCGCGACGATGCTGGTTACAAGGAGGAAGCGAGGTGCAAGGATGTAGCGGATCGGGAACAGGGATCTACCGCATCAGGCCACGATTCACGGTGACCCTTGAAACTCAGCGAAGGCAACTTACCCCGGCATTTGTGAAAATGCAATCGCGCTTCCGGACCGTTCGGAAAGCCGGCCAACACCCCGTTTTCCAAGGAAAATACGATGGACCCGAAGACGCTTTATTACGTGATCGCGGTGGTGCTGGTGGTGGTCGGCATCATCGGCACGGTGCTGCCGGCACTGCCCGGATTGCCGCTGGTTTTCGCGGGCATGCTGCTCGCGGCGTGGGCGGGCGACTTCGAGCAGATCGGACCCGCGATGATCGTGCTGCTGGCGGTGCTGACACTGCTGTCGATGGCTGTCGACTTCTGGGCCACCGCACACGGCGCCAAGCGCGTCGGCGCCAGCCGCAAGGCCCTGGTCGGCGCCGTGCTCGGCACGTTCGCCGGGCTGTTCGTGTTCCCGCCAGTCGGTCTGTTCGTCGGCCCGTTCGCCGGCGCGCTGGCCGGCGAACTGCTGCATCAGCGCAGCGTCGACCGCCGCAGTTTCGGGCATGCGACCAAGGTCGGCTTCGGCACCTGGTTCGGGATCGTGCTCGGCGTGGTGCTGAAGCTGGGCATCGCTTTCGCCATGATCGGCTTGTTCGCATTGGCGTGGTGGTTGTGATTGCTCGTCGACATGGCTCCAGACCCCAGCGCGTACACTGCCCGGCAACACAGGAAGACCGATTCAAACGCCCATGCACTTGATTGATCCGGCGACACGCGCCTCTTCGCGCCCACCCCGCCTGCGGCAATCCCTGATCTGGCTGTTGTGCCTGCTGATCGCTTGCGGCAGCGCCTCCGCATGGGCGGTACCGGCACTCCTGCTCGCCAAACAGGCCAAGCCTGCCGCAAGCGCCAGCGTGGAGACTGATCCTGCCGCCGACGGCGAAGCCCGCGACCGGATCGCAGCACGTCTGCGCGAGGTGGACGGCCTGCAAGCGGTGATCCCCAGCGTCAGCAATGGCGCGGCCACGCTCGACGGCCTGGTGCGCAGCGAGCAGATGCGCAAGGCGGCCGCGACGATCGCCGCCGGCACGCCCGGCATCACCAAGGTCGACAACCGGATCGAGGTGCATACCCCTGTATCGACGCGACTGCGCGCCGCCTGGGACCTGATCCTCGCCAAGATGATCCGTCTGCTAGCGGCGCTGCCGCTGCTGGTAGTCGCGATCGTGATAGTGCTGCTGGCGAGCTGGATCGGAGGTTTCCTGTCCAGGCGGCTGCACTGGCTGCGCATCAAGAGCCGCAACCCGTACATGGATGGCCTGTTGCGGCGCGTGGTGCAGACCATCGCGCTGCTGATCGGTGTCCTGATCGCATTGGACCTGCTCGGCGCCACTTCACTGGTAGGCGCGGTTCTGGGCTCGGCTGGCGTGATCGGCCTGGTCGTCGGTTTCGCCTTCAGGGACATCGCCGAGAACTACGTGTCCGGCGTCCTGCTGAGCCTGCGCCGGCCATTCGCGCCGGGCGACCACGTGATGATCGACAACCGCGAGGGCAAGGTCGTGGCGCTCAGTTCGCGCAATACGGTGCTGATGACCATGGACGGCAACGAACTGCGCATTCCCAACGCCATGGTCTTCAAGTCGATCGTGCTGAATTACTCGCAGAATCCGCAACGCCGCTTTGAATTCACCATCACCATCGACGCGGCGGAATCGATCGGGCGCTCGCAGGATCTGGCGTTGCTGCAGATCGCCAAGGTGCCGGGCGTGCTCGAGGAACCGGCGCCATCGTCCGTGGTCCAGGACTTCGCGCCCACCGGCATCGTGCTGCGCTTCTTCGGCTGGGTCGACCAGCGCGAGACGGATCTCGGCAAGAGCCGGGGCGAAGCGATCCGCCTGGTCAAGGCTGCCTTCGCGGATGCCGGCATCGCGGCACCGCAGACAACCTACAACATCGTCAGCACGCGCAAGTCCGTGGATGCCGACGAGCCGCGAAAGCATCGCGAATCGACACGCGTCTCCAACGCCGACACCTCGGTCAACCGCGACATAGATACGCAACTGGCTGCCGCGCAGCGTGCTGGCGTGGACGAAGACCTGCTGGAAGCCGGAGGGCCCAAGCCATGAAAGTCCGTCGCGATGCCATCCGGATCCTGCTGGCCACGCCTCTCCTTGTCTGCTGTCCCGCTTTCGCACAGACCTACCAGCCCGGCAGCGTCGAAGCCTGCCGTGCGATCGCGGTCGATGCCGAACGCCTGGCCTGCTACGACGCTGCCGTGCATCGCAAGGCACCGGACACCCGGCAGGCGGACGCCGCCGCGGCCGAGGCCAGGCAGGAGCGCGCGGCGACCACGCCCGCTTCGGCGCCGATGAAGACGCGCGCCAAACGCACGATGGAGAACCTGTTCGGCGAGGATCTCGGCGACGACGCCATCGCCAATGCAGGCAAGGGTTCGCTGCTCGATCGCCGCTGGGAACTGGCCAGGGATTCCAAGCTGGGGCCGTTCCAGTTGCGCGCCTACAAGCCGGTCTACCTGTTCCCGGTGTTCTGGACCAGCAACAAGAACGAGATGCCGCACTCGCCCAATCCCAACAACACGGTGACCACGCCGGAGCCGCTGGACGAGATCGAAGCGAAGTTCCAGCTCAGCTTCAAGACCAAGATCGTCGAGAACCTGTTCGGCGACAACGGCGACATCTGGGGTGGCTACACCCAGAGTTCGCGTTGGCAGGTCTACAACGCCGACATATCGCGACCGTTCCGCGAAACCAATTACGAGCCGGAAGTGATGCTGGTGTTCCGCAACAACTACAGCATCGCCGGCTGGAAGGGCCGCATGACCGGCATCCAGTTCACCCACCAGTCCAATGGCCGCAGTGATCCTCTGTCGCGCAGCTGGAACCGCGCGATCCTCAACATCGGCCTCGACCGCGAAAACTGGGCGCTGTCGCTGCGGCCGTGGTACCGGTTCTCCGAAGACGCCGGCAGCGACAACAACGCCGACATCGAGGACTACATCGGCCGCGGCGACGCCACCCTGGTCTACAACCGCAACGGACACGAAGTCGCGTTGATGGCGCGGCATTCGCTACGCAGCGGCGACCGCTCCCACGGTGCCGTGCAGCTGGACTGGGGCTTCCCGATCAGCAACCTGCTGCGCGGACACGTGCAGATCTTCGATGGTTACGGCGAAAGCCTGATCGACTACAACCACCGCGCCACCTACATCGGCCTGGGCATCTCACTGCTGGAATGGTACTGAGCCTCCGGAATCGGACTCCCGCTTTCTACTGTCATCCCGAGCGCAGCGCGGGAACTGCTTCTCGGCGATGACTGGAAAAGCAGGTCCTACGCTGCGCTCGGGATGACGGAACAGGGTCACCGGTCGCAGTCATTGCGATCCGCTTGGCCGAACATGGGGTTCGCCAACCATGCAGAGCCGGTGAAAGGAGACGTCCCGATGAAGATGAAACGCATCCTATCGCTGGACGGCGGCGGCATCCGCGGCCTGGTCAGCTGTCTGTGGCTGACCGGCGTCGAGGATGCGCTGGCCCGCGCCGGCAAGCCCGGCCTGCTGAAGAACTTCGACCTGCTGGCCGGCAGTTCCACCGGTGCGCTGATCGCCTGCGGATTGGCGATGGGCTACGCCCCCGCCACTCTCGCCGACCTGTATCGCGACCAGCGCCACGTGATCTTCCCCGGACTCGCAGGCCGGCTCTGGTCGCGCAGCACGCGGACGTTCGCCGATGGCCTATCGGCACCCAGATATGACGCGCGCGGACTGGAGAAGGTACTCAGGAAGACATTCGGCAAGACCACGCTGGGACAGCTCAAGGTCCCGGTACTGGTGACCAGCTACGACACCGTGTCGCGCGCACCGGTGATGTTCAAGAGTTTCAAGCCCGAACACCGCGATCTGCCGGTGTGGGAAGTCTGCCGCGCCTCGTCGGCGGCTCCGACCTATTTTCCCGCGCACGCGATGATGGTCGAAGGCAAGGCCCGCGCCATGATCGATGGCGGCGTGGTCGCCAACAATCCGACCGCCTGCGCCATCGCCGAAGCGCTGCGCAAGGATGCCCGCGTCGACAACAGCCGAGACCTGATCGTGCTGTCGGTCGGCAGCGGCGAACGCACGCGCAGCATCAGCCTGCGCGAGGCACGGGAATGGGGTGCGCTGGAATGGGCGATCCCGATCATCGACGTGCTGTTCGACGGCAACACCGATTCGGTCGATTACATCGCCAGGCAACTCGTCGGGGACGGTTACTTCCGCCTGCAGGCGGAACTGCACATCGGCTTGGACGATGTCGACGATACCAGCGCGACCAATCTGCTGGCGCTGGAGAAACTGGCCCGCGACTACCTGCTGCAGGCCACCACGCGAAAGCGGCTCGACGCTCTGGCCAAGCGGCTTTGAGTTCCCGTAGCCGCCAGCCGGCTTTCACGCGTTGCTGCACGGCCACGGCCGAAAGTAGCTGACGGTATTCGTCCTGACTGCCGGAGCCGCACGTGCCGAGTCGCTGGAGCCGAAAACGCGTGATCTGGACCCTCGTCGCCACCATCCTCCTCACCGTGATCGCGGTGTTCCTGGCCTTGAATTTCGCCAAACCGGAAAAGGAACTGGAGCGCAAGATCGAGCATCGCTACGCGATCTCGGATCCGCAGTTCCGTCGCGAGATGGGCGTGATGATGGGGCCGGCGATCATGTCCGGGAACCACGTCATCGACCTGCAGAATGGCGACGGCATCTTCCCGTCGATGCTGGAGGCCATTGCCGCGGCGCAGGACACCATCACCTTCGAGACCTACATCTACTGGTCGGGGGAAATCGGCCAGGAGTTCAGCGATGCGCTGTCCGAACGCTCCCGTGCCGGCGTCGACGTACGCGTGACCATCGACTGGGTCGGCAGCATCAAGATGGAACAGGACCTGCTGGACCAGATGGAGGCTGCGGGTGTTCATATCGAGCGTTACCGGCCATTGCACTGGTACAACTTCCGCCGCATGAACAACCGTACCCATCGCAAGTTGCTGGTGGTGGACGGCAAGGTCGCGTTCACCGGCGGCGTCGGCATCGCCGACCTGTGGCAGGGCGACGCGCAGGATCCGGCGCACTGGCGCGACATGCATTTCCGCATGGAAGGCCCGGCGGTGGCGCAGATGCAGGCCGCGTTCAACGACAACTGGATCAAGATCACCGGCGAGGTACTCAACGGCAAGGATTATTTCCCTGCCCTGACACCGGTCGGCAACATGGACGCGCACCTGTTCATCAGTTCGCCGGCTGGCGGCAGCGACAGCATGCACCTGATGTACCTGATGTCGATCGCCGCGGCCGTGCAGTCGATCGACCTGGCGGCGTCGTATTTCGTGCCCGATGCGCTGATCGAGCAGGCCCTGCTCGCGGCGCGCAAGCGCGGGGTGCGCATCCGCATCCTCGTGCCCGGTCCGCACATCGATTCGGAAGCGGTTCGACTGGCTTCGAAGGCCGGCTGGGGCAAGCTGCTGCAGGCCGGTGTCGAGATCCACGAGTACCAGCCGACGATGATGCACAGCAAGCTGCTGATCATCGACAGGGAAATGGTGTCGGTGGGTTCCACCAACTTCGACATCCGCTCGTTCCGCCTCAACGACGAAGCCAGCCTCAATGTCTACGACCGGGAATTCGCCGAACACATGACGAAGGTGTTCGAAGCCGACCTGCCGCAGGCGCGGCGCTACACGCATGCGATGTGGCTGCAGCGGCCGTGGAAGGAGAAATTCCTGGAGAAGTTCGTGCTGCCGCTCAAGTCGCAGCTTTGAACCGGCTCCCCGCGACGGCTCAGCCGGCCTGGCGCCAGCGCCGATGTTCGACCATCAGGCACCGGTCCTGCACCACGTCGATGCCGGCGGCGAGCAGGCGCTCGGCGAAAGCGTCGTGGCGGATGCCGGTCTGCAACCAGACCGCGCGCGGCCGGGCGGCGATCAGGTCGTCGAGGTGCGGTTCGAGGTGTTCGGGCCGGCGGAACACGTCGACGATGTCGATGCGCAATGGAATGTCCGACACGCGCCGGTATACCGGTTTGCCCAGGATCTCGACGATATCCGGGTAATACACCGGCACCGGCACGACCTCGTAGCCGACACGATGCAGATATGCGGGAATCATGTGCGCCGGTTGCGTGGCGAGGTCTTCCGGCTTGATGCCGAGCACCGCAATGCGGCGCACCTGCGACAGCAGGTGATCGATGTCGCGATGATGCTGGATCAAACTGCCACGCATTTCTTGATCCTTGCTTCGCCATCCCGAATGCGGTGAGGGGTTTGGATCATGGAAACTACGCCACCACCACCGGAATCCTGCCGATCCGCGCCTGCCACTCGCGCGGCCCGGTCTGGTGCACCGATTCGCCAGCGGAATCGACCGCCACCGTCACCGGCATGTCCTGCACGGTGAACTCGTAGATCGCCTCCATGCCCAGGTCCTCGAACGCGACCACGCGTGCGGCCTTGATCGCCTTCGACACGAGGTAGGCCGCGCCGCCGACTGCCATCAGATAGACCGACCTGTGCTTGCGGATCGCCTCGATCGCTGCCGGCCCACGCTCGGCCTTGCCGACCATGCCCAGCAGGCCGGTCTGGCTCAGCACCTGCTCGGTGAACTTGTCCATGCGCGTGGCCGTGGTCGGGCCGGCGGGACCGACCGCCTCGTCGCGCACCGGGTCGACCGGGCCGACGTAGTAGATGAAACGTCCGCGGAAATCGACCGGCAGCGGCTCGCCCTTGTCGAGCATCTCGACGATGCGCTTGTGCGCCGCGTCGCGCCCGGTCAGCAGCCTGCCGTTGAGCAGCAGCACTTCACCCGGCTTCCACGAAGCGACATCCTCGCGGGCCACGGTATCGAGATCGACGCGGCGGCCCTTCGAGGCGTCGTAGGTCAGCTTGGGCCAGTCTTCCAGCGAAGGAGGGTCGAGCATCACCGGCCCACTGCCGTCGAGCACGAAATGCGCATGACGCGTGGCCGCGCAGTTCGGGATCATCGCCACCGGCAGGTTCGCCGCGTGGGTCGGGTAATCCTTGATCTTGATGTCGAGCACCGTGGTCAGCCCGCCCAGGCCCTGGGCGCCGATACCAAGCGCATTGACCTTGTCGTAGATCTCCAGCCGCAGCTCCTCCAGCCGGTTCGCCGGCCCGCGCGCCTGCAGGTCGGTGATGTCGATCGGCTCCATCAGCGCTTCCTTGGCCAGCAGCATCGCCTTCTCGGCGGTGCCGCCGATGCCGATGCCGAGCATGCCCGGCGGGCACCAGCCGGCGCCCATCGTCGGCACCGTCTTCAGTACCCAGTCGATGATGGAGTCGGACGGATTGAGCATCGCGAACTTCGACTTCGCCTCCGAGCCGCCGCCTTTCGCGGCGACGATCACGTCGATGGTGTTGCCCGGCACCACCGAGACATTCACCACCGCCGGCGTGTTGTCGCCGGTGTTGCGGCGCCTGCCGGCAGGATCGGCCAGCACGCTGGCGCGCAGCTTGTTGTCCGGATACGCATAGGCGCGGCGCACGCCCTCGTTGACCATGTCCTCGACGCCCATGGTCGCGTCGTCCCAGCGCACGTCCATACCGATCTTCAGGAACACGGTGACGATGCCGGTGTCCTGGCAGATCGGCCGATGCCCTTCCGCGCACATCCGCGAATTGATCAAAATCTGCGCGATCGCGTCCTTGGCCGCCGGCGATTCCTCGCGCTCGTAGGCCGCCGTCAGGTTCCGGATGTAGTCGACGGGATGGTAATAGCTGATGTACTGCAGGGCGTCGGCGACGCTCTGGATGAGGTCCTGTTGCTTGATGGCGGTCACGGCGGGCGGAGGCTGGCGGCGAATCCGATATTTTAGCCCGCGACGGGAGGTCGGGCGCCTTGGCAGGCTCGAAGCCCCTCTTAAACCCTCGGCCATCCCCCGGCATCCGAGTAAGTATGCTGATGGCCACGATGACCGATCTGATGCCCGCCTCCACCCTGGCTGCGCCCGCCGAGGATACCGACGATGCCCTGGTGCGCGCGTCCAGCCGCGGCGACATGGCGGCCTTCGAGGCCCTGTACCGGCGCCACCTGCGGCGGGTGCACGGCGTGATCCTGCGCCTGGTCGGCGGGCAGAACGGACGGGCCGAGGACCTGACCCAGGAAGCTTTCGTGAGGGCATGGCAGGCGTTGCCGTCGTACCGGTTCGAAAGCGCCTTCGGTACCTGGCTGTACCGGCTGGCGGCGAACACGGCGCTGATGGAACTGCGCTCGCGGCGCAGCCAGCCGCTGATGGATTCCGCCGACGACGATTACGATGGCATCGGCAGCGTCGATTCGGCAGGCCACACCACGGCACTGTCGACGGACCTGGAACGCGTCGTCGCCACCCTGCCGCCACGGGCGCGTGCGGTGCTGATACTGCACGACGTGGAAGGCTGGAAGCACGAGGAGATCGCCGCCCAGCTGGACATGGCGGTCGGTAGTTCGAAAGCGCAATTGCACCGCGCGCGCATGTTGCTACGCACGCGGCTTGGAGGTGAAGCATGAACCCGAATGACCACAACCCGCGGCACGAAGACCATGGCGACGACATGCCCGATGCGCTGCGCTGGCAGCTGCGCGGCCTGCGTCGGGACGTCATGCCCGAGCGCGACCTGTGGGCCGGCATCGCGGCGCGCATCGCGGAAGAGGACAACCGCACAGTCGCGCCGGGCGTCGTCACCGCGTTGCCGCGGCGCAATCGCAAGCACGTTGCCTGGATGGCGATGGCCGCCTCGGTCACGCTCGCCGTCGGCATCGGCTGGCAGTTGCGGCCCGCCACGCCGGTCACGGCTCCTGCCAGCGTCGCTTCCGCTCCTGCCGTGCAGGACGCACGCCGCGCCGGCGATCCGACCGCGATCGTGTTCGCCCGCGAAGCCGATGCGATGGGCTGGGAGTACAAGGCCGCCCTGCGCGAGATCGACGCCCACCAGGTGTCCAGCGGCGATGCCTACGCATTGCGCCAGATCGACCTGGGCGTCGCGCAGGTACGCAGCGCGCTGGCCCAGGATCCGGAAGCGCGCTTCCTGTTCGAGCGGCTGCAGAAACTGTATGCGCAACGGCTGGCGCTGACCCAGCGCCTTGCGCTCAGCTGACGGCCCCGCATGCAACCGATCTTCTTCAGCCAATAGAACCGTCCCGAACAAGACAGATCCACCGGAGAAACCCTCATGAAACTGCGCCTTCTCGTCCTGGCCCTGGTGGCTGGCCTGTCCGCACCGGCCTGGGCCGCGAAACCGATCGATGAAACACGCCCCCTCGATCCGCGCGGCCGGGTCGAGATCAGCAACGTCAAGGGCCGCATCGAAGTGCGCGTCTGGGACAAGCCCGAAGTCCACATCGGCGGCAGCCTCGGCGACGGCGTCGAGCGGTTCGAAATCGAAGGCGACCGCAACCACCTGGAAATCGACGTCAGGTATCCCAACAACAGCGGCAACAGCGAGCCGACGACGCTGCTGCTGAAGGTGCCGACGCTCGCCAGCCTCGACATCGACGGCGTCGCGGTCGATGTCGATGTCAGCGGTACCGCCGGCGCGCAGCTGGACATCGACAGCGTCAGCGGCGGCGTGGCCGTCGCCGGTGCCCCGCGCCGGGCCGACATCGAAAGCGTGAGTGGCGACCTCGACCTGACCCTCAACACGCCGGAAGTCAGCGCGCAGTCGGTCAGCGGCGACATCAACCTGCGCGGGCGCCTGGTCAACGGCGAAATCGATACCGAGAGCGTGTCCGGCAGCATCGAGATCGACAGCCGCGGCGAACGCCTGCGCCGCGTGTCGGCCAGCACCGTTTCCGGCGACATGACGATCCGCGCCAGCCTTGCCGACGGCGGCCGCATCGACACCGAAACGGTCAGCGGCGATGTCTCGATCATCATGCCGAAGAACTTGTCCGCACGCGTCAGCGGCCAGAGCTTCAGCGGCGACCTGGAAGCGCCGAACGCGAACATCAATCGCGCCAAGTACGGCCCGGGCGCGGACTTCGAGCAGAGCTACGGCAAGGGCAGCGGCGAGATCCGCATGGAGACCTTCTCCGGCAGCGCGCGACTGAAGCTCGAGTAACTTTCCACGATCCTCAGCGACAGGAGAAAGCCCGGTGCCACGCACCGGGCTTTTTCATTGGATACGAATCGGCATCGAACACCTGCCTGAAGATCGCCAAGCGCAAGCGCAGGACCTTCACTACGCTCCGGCACAATGCGCACATGGCCGATATTCCCGCCGCCGCCGAATCGTCCGGACCCAAGCGACCGCGCAGCAATCCCAGCCTGCGCGAGCGCTTCAATGCGATGCGCAACCTGCCGCCGTTCCTGCGGCAGATATGGGCGACCAGCCCTGCCCTGACACTCACCAGCCTCGGACTGCGCCTGGTGCGCGCGCTGATGCCGGTGGTCACGCTGTACATCGGCAAGCTGATCATCGACGAGGTGGTGCGGCTGGTCGGTGCCGGCATGGGTTTCGACAGCCTTTCCGCCGCATGGCAAGGTGGCCAACTCGATCACCTGCTGTCGCTGCTGCTGGCGGAATTCGGCCTGGCGATCGCTTCCGACCTGCTCGGCCGCATCGTCGGTTACGCCGATGCGCTGCTGTCGGAACTGTTCACCAACGCTACCAGCGTGCGCCTGATGGACCACGCCGCGACGCTGGACCTCGAGGATTTCGAGGATCCCGACCTGCAGGACAAGCTCGATCGCGCACGCCGCCAGACGATGGGCCGGATGAGCCTGATGAGCCAGCTGTTCGGCCAGGCGCAGGATGCGATCACCGTGGTCAGCTTCGCCGCCGGCCTGCTGGTGTTCGCGCCGTGGCTGATCCTGCTGCTGGCGATCGCGCTGGTTCCCGCCTTCGTCGGCGAGGCGCATTTCAACGCGATGAACTATTCGCTCAATTTCCAGTGGACGCCGGAGCGCCGGCAACTGGAATACCTGCGCCAGATGGGCGCCAGCGTTGAGACGGCCAAGGAGGTGAAGATCTTCAACCTCCACAGCTTCCTGATCGAACGCTACCGCTACCTGGCGGAGAAATTCTTCAGGGCCAGCCGCGCGCTGGCGAAACGCCGCGCGTTCTGGGGTACGTTGCTGGCTGCGCTCGGCACGCTCGGCTACTACGTGGCCTACGGCTACATCGCCTGGCGCACGGTCAGGGGCGATTTCTCGATCGGCGACCTGACCTTCCTGGCCGGCAGTTTCCGGCGCCTGCGGCAATTGCTGGAAAGCCTGCTGATCGGCTTCTCGCAGGTGGCCGGACAGGCGCTGTACCTGGACGACCTGTTCTCGTTCTTCGAGATCGAGCCGGAAATCGCCTCGCCACCTGATCCATTGCCGGTACCGCGGCCGATCGCGCACGGCTTCGTGTTCGAGAACGTCGGCTTCCGCTACCCGGATGCCGAACGCTGGGCGTTGCGCGGCCTTGATTTCGAACTGCGCGCCGGCGAAGTGCTGGCGCTGGTCGGCGAGAACGGCGCCGGCAAGACCACCCTGGTGAAACTGCTGGCGCGGCTGTACGACCCGGACGAAGGCCGCATCCTGCTCGATGGCCGCGACCTGCGCGAATACGGACTCGAGGATCTGCGCGCCAACATCGGCGTGATCTTCCAGGATTTCGTGCGCTACCACCTGACTGCAGGCGAGAACATCGGCGTTGGCCAGATCGACGCGATGGACGATGACGCACGCGTGCGCGAAGCCGCGCGCCGCGCCATGGCCGACGAAGTGATCGAGGCATTGCCGAACGGTTACGAACAACTGATCGGACGACGCTTCAAGACCGGCGTCGACCTGTCCGGCGGGCAATGGCAGAAGATCGCGATCGCCCGCGCCTACATGCGCGATGCTCAGGTGATGATCCTCGACGAGCCGACCGCCGCGCTGGATGCGCGCAGCGAGTTCGAGGTGTTCCAGCGCTTCAAGGAACTCAGCGACGAGCGTACGGCCGTGCTGATCTCGCATCGCTTCTCCAGCGTGCGCATGGCCGACCGCATCCTGGTGCTGGCCGAAGGCCGGCTCGAAGCCAGCGGCACGCACGCGCAACTACTGGCGCAGGGTGGGCGCTATGCGGAACTGTTCGAGCTGCAGGCCGCGGGTTATCGCTGAAGCGCCATCAGGTTGCCGTCAGCTCAAAACAACCCGCCCTGCGGCTCCGGCGGCAACGAATAATCCAAGTGCCCATCGACGATCCGCGCCGCCGAGGTATAGGGATGCTCCTGCTCGCGGTCCGGCGCCATCAGGTGGATCACCTGCCAGCCACGCGACTTGAAGTCATCGGCAATCAGACTGCGATGGCATTGCCACCACACCGCCTCGGCGCACATCACCGCTACGCGCTGCGCCAAAGCCTGCGATTGCAGGTGCGCTCGTGCGGCTTCGTACTCTGCGGTGGCCATGTAGTCGGCATAACCACGGAAGCTCTCGTTGCGCCAGGCGGTGTTCGGCGAATCCGCGTGCGCCGGTCGGCGGCCGCCCAGTTCCGGCATCGACACATAAGCGATGCCGGCTTCCGGCAACCGGCGCGCCATCACCTCCGCGGAGAACTGCGGGTTGCGGCGCGAGCCCGCGAACCGGCGCACGTCGACCAGTGCCTCGATCCGCGCCTGCTGCAGCATCGAGACGAAGACGCCCCACTCGCGCGTCGAATGGCCGATGGTCCAGAGCGTTCGCATCGCACCCAGCATGGGATACCACTTGTGCAAAAGATGAGAACGCCTCTCATCCGTTACAATAGCCGGGTTTTCCCTGCCCGCCCCACCTCATGTCTTCCGCCTTTGGCACCGAAACGGTGCTGGACGTCCGTCACTGGACGGACGATTACTTCAGCTTCACCACCACCCGCGATGACGGCTTCCGTTTCGAAAACGGGCAGTTCGTGATGATTGGCCTCGAGGTACCGCAGGCCGACGGATCGCTGCGCCCGTTGATGCGCGCGTACTCGATCGCCAGTGCGAGCTGGGAAGAGCAGCTCGAATTCTTCAGCATCAAGGTGCCGGACGGCCCGCTGACGTCGCGGCTGAAGTCGATCCAGCCCGGCGACCGCGTGCTAGTCGGGCGCAAGCCGACCGGGACGCTGCTGATCCACGACCTGCATCCCGGCCGCAACCTGTACCTGCTCGGCACCGGTACCGGCCTGGCGCCGTTCCTGGCGATCATCAAGGACCCGGAAACGTACGAGCGTTTCGACAAGGTCATCCTGACCCATGGCGTGCGCAACGTGGGCGACCTCGCCTACCGCGATTACATCCTCAACGAGCTGCCACGCCATGAATTCCTCGGCGAACAGATCGCCGCCAGGCTGAAGTATTTCCCGGCGGTGACGCGTGAGGATTTCGCGGTCGACGGCAACGATCGCCGCGGCCGCCTGACCGAACTGCTGGACAGCGGCCGGATGATGCAGCACCTGGGCATCGAAGCGCTCGATGCCGGACACGACCGCGCGATGATCTGCGGCGGCCCGCAGGTGCTGGCCGACTTCCGCGCCATCCTCGACGCCCGCGGCTTCAGCGCGGCGCCGCGGATCGGCGTGCCGGGGCAGTACGTATTCGAGCGGGCGTTCGTCGAGAAGTAGACGCCAGCGCGCTTCGGCAGGCGCGTCCGCGCAAGCCCGGCCATGTCTGAAGCTGCCTAGGGGTCCGCGGCGATCGCCGAGGCATGGCTGCTCAACGCACGCCAGTTGTCCACCGGCGTGCCGCCGAAACCCAACCCGACCCGCTCGCCAGTGCGCACGAACTTGTTGGGCACGTTCTGGGTCGGTGGGTAATAGCCCACCACGGTGCTGAAGCCGATCACCTTGATCTGGAAGAACTGCGCGATCTTCTTGAGGAAGGCCGGGCTCTGTCCGGAATGGCAGGCGTACAGCACCAGCACCGCGCCCGGTGCAAACTTCTTGCGCACGTCGGCGACGGTGAATTTGGTCTTGCCGTTGATCGGCGTGGGCGTTTCGAAGAACACGCCGGGCTGGACCAGGTTGGTCATGCTGTCCGGCGTCATCGCTGCCAGGTTGTCGTTGCTGGCGTGCGGGGTGAACTGCACGTCGGCGCGACCAATGGTGCGCTTGATGATCTTGCCGCCGAAGGCGATGTAGTCGCTGTTGGCATGGGTGAACAGGTTGATGCGGCTGATGCTGCCGTCGGCCTGCATGCAGATCGCGCCAAGCATGCTGCCGAAGCCGGGCACCACCGACACCGTTCCGCCGGCTACGGCCACGAAGTCGTCCGCGCCGGGCATCCAGCGATTGGCCGCCAGCTCCGCGAGTTCGTCGGTGGCGGTGATGCTCGGATCCCATTCGAACACACCGGCCAGGTTGAGCTCCTTCGTCTGCACGTTGGTCTTGGCCGCGCCGGCGTCGCCAGCCAGTACGTCGACGCCTTCGCCAGCGAAGGTGTCGACCACGGTGCGCATCAGCGCCGAACGCGGTTCGCCGTCGCCCCAGGTGGCCGCCAGCGCCGCGGGATTCTGCGAATAGCCGGCGTTCTGGAAGGCGAAACCACCCGGGCTGGCACCGCCGCCCCCAGTCCAGGTGCCATTGCTGCCGCCTCCGCCTCCGCCTCCGCCACCCGATGCCCCACCCTCGATCGGCGCGACCGCACCGCCGCCGCTGCCGGTATCGTTGCCGCCGCCGGCCGGCGCCTGGCCGCGGGTCTTGTCGAAGTAATTGATCTTGGCGCCGTCCTGCGAATGCCCGCCTCCGCCGCTGATGCCGCCGCCGGGGCTGACCGCGCCACCGGTGTAGGCCGAAGCCGCCGTCCGCGCCAGGCTGGTGATCATTTCCGCCGCCACGCGCTGGCGTTCGGTATTGGCCTTGAGCAGGTTGTTCATGTTGGTGCCGGCCTGCTCGCCCGCCTGCGCGGCGCCGGCCGATGTCGCCTGCAACGTCGCCTGCGCCAGGCCGATGGTGGCCTGTAATCCGCTCATGTCGCGGAACATGCTGCCGTTCTGGATCGCGGCCAGCACGCCAGCGGTGCCGGTCGGATCCGGGAGGCTGGCCGGCGTGGTGATGTTGATGATCGGATTGCTCAGCTGGCCCGGCTTCACGTCCTCCTGCATCGCGCGACTGCCGGTCTGGATCGCGGCGATCTCGGTCGGCTGCAATGGGATCGGCGAATCCTGCCAGTTCCAGAAACGCGTGATGTCGAGTTTCTCTGCACAGTTGGAGCGTCCCAGCACGGCTTCGGCGAACGTGCCGCCGGACGGCAATGGCACGATGTCTTCCTTGGCATGACCGAGGTGAATGCCATGCGTATCGAGCCATTCGGCGAAAGCACGGTCAGAGCCGGCATCGGTATTCATCTTGAACGCAAGATAGTTGCCGACGTAGCGGATCGGCTTCGGCTCGACGACCTGCGCGATCGGCACCAGCTTGCCGTCGACCTCCACGCCATAGTCCGACAACAGCCAGGCCAGCTGCGTGCTGTCGAGCGATCGGAAGATCGCGCGGCTGTAGTGCATGCGGTTCTGGTTGAGGTGCTGCTTGATGTTGACGTTGAGTCCACCGGCTTTGATCTGGACGACGCGGGTCTCGCGGGTGGCACCTTTCGCGACCGTGACGGTGGGCAGCTCCAGCGGGAAGCGCACGCCATTGCGGTTGACGGTAAGGGTGACTGTCGCCGACAGGTCGCGCTCACTGCTACTGCCGGAAATCGAGATCCTGGCGACCTCGCTCAACGCCACAGGATTGGCGGCGCCGACGTTGCCCAGCGTGGCGCCCTGATGCGTGTGGAACAGGATCTTCAACGGCGTGCCGCCGGCCGCGACTGCGCCGCCTTCGACGATCACGTCGGTCGGCAGGTACATGGCATTGCTGTCGGCACGCAGCACGGTGCGGTTCAACAGGCCCGACAGGCGTGACGTCTGCTCTGCCGACCACAACTGGTCGTTGACCTGCTGCAGCACCGGCAGCGCGTCCGACAGACGCGCTGCGGCCAGCGGCTGTTTCACCGCCATCAGCCTGGCGCGATCCAATGCCGGCGCTGCCGCTTTCTCCTCGTCCGCGGCCGGTTCGGCGACGGTTTCGACTTCGGCAACGCGCACGTTGGAGATGGCCGAGATCGCGGTCCGCGTGGTCAGCGCTTCGCGCAGGAACATGTCGAGTCGCCCGCCCAGGCCGGTGTACCGCGTCTCGCGTTCCGGCGCCACTTCCAGCACGTCGAGGTTCTGCAGGGCCTCGCGCATCGTGTAGCTGAGCGCGGCGCGCGCCAGCACGCCCTGGAAGCGTCGCACCATCGCCTCGTTGTCGAAATCGACCAGCTGCAGCGGAATGAAGACCACCTTGTCGGCTTTGACGATCGCCACTTCGACGCGATACACCTGCACTACTTCGTAGTACTGCACGGTCAACGCGTGCATGTGGTTGTAGTTGGCCAGGACGCGGGTGCTGACGTTCTCGTGTTCGGACTGCGCGACCTCCTTGACGACCGACGCGCGCCGGCTCCGGCTGCTGTGCGCGTGCTGGTGGGTGCGGTCGTTGACGTTCTGCATCATCGAGCTGCCGATGTCGCGATGGCCCCAAGAGGTCGAATAACTGTCGGCCTGCGCGCTGGTGGTCGCACTGCTGCTGGTGTGGCCCACGGAGCCGCTGGGCCCGCCGAACAATCCGCCCAGCGGCGCGGACAGTTCCGCCGCCGAGGAGGTGCCTTCCTGGGTCGAGGTGCTGCTGCTGTTGGTGGATGAGAAACCGCCCTGCGCCTCGTTGGCGACGGCGTGCGTGACTTCGTTGATGGAGCGGTTCTGCGAAGTGTCGTTGGTGAGATCGTCGACCTCGCTGATCACCTCGGTCTCGCCGGCGCGGCTCTTGCGCGACCAGTCGACCACCGCCACGCGCGTACTCTCGCCCGGCGCCAGCGTCGTGCTGTGCAGCAATTGCCCCAGCGTGACGCCCTGTGCATACCAGGACTGGTTGAAGGTCAGAAACGCACCGAAAGCGACGCGCTTGAACCCCGCGTCGCCAGCGGCCAGCTTGCCCAGGTCGAGCGGCTTGAAATCCTGCGCGGCGATATTGGCGATGGGATCGTCGTCGTTCCTGGGTATCTCGCCCATCAGCAAGGTCGTGTACTGCACGCGCTCGGTCGGATATTCGCCGGTCTTGGGCAGCAGGTCGGCAGGTCGTTCGGGATCGTAGTCCGGCGTGTTCTCCGGAAAATAGATCGCCTCGAGGATGCGCGCCGCCGCGCGGTGCGGCGGATACAACGCAAGGTCGCGCACGCTGTGCACGTCCAGCGCCGCCTGTATCGCGGCGGCTTCCGCGGCCGCGATGCGCTCCAGCACGCTTATCGGCAGGAACTGCAGTTCGCCAACCTTGACGCCGGCCGCTTCGGCTTCACGTACCAGGTCCCGCGTGGGCGTGCCGTGCTGGTACAGCGCACTCTTGAGGTTGGAGGCAGCGTCCAGCAGCACGTTGGCATCATCGAAGATACCTGCGGTCGCGAGGTCGAAAACCGTCTTGACGCCCAGCGTTTCGAGCACGGTCGCGGCTGCCTCGTTGACGCCGAGCAGCGCCTGCGGCGACTGGTGCAACAGCTCGCGCAGCGGCAGGTTCCGGTATTGGGTACGCACCGCATCGAGCAGCGCGGTCTGGCGATTCATGTTGAGGGTGGCGGGCATCGGCAAGGACTGGCTTGGCGGGGTATCCAATCCAACGCGACCGCTCCGCGATGCCGGCCACGCTGCAGACGCATGAAGGCATCGCGCCGGTCGTTCGGCACGTGCCTGAAGATCGCCGTTAACGCGTCTTCACTTTCCTGGCGAAACGCACGCTGCGTTCGCCCTCGGCGTTGCGGGTAACGCTGAAGCGGTAGGCTTCGTTGAGTCCGTCCTTGCCGCTATGGGTGAACACCAGCACGCGCTCGCCATCGGTGCGCACGTGGATGATGCCGAAGTTGGTGCGTTCGAAGCCGAAATGCGGCCTCGGGAAGCCCGTCTCATGCGCCTTGCCGGAAATGAGATCAGCTACCTGTTTGCCGGTGAACTGTCGCGTGGCATGGTCGCTGAAGAATCCCGCCAGGTCCTTGCAGGTGAAGCTCAGGTCGCGCACCGCGAAGAACGCGGCCAGCTCGGTGTTGAACACCAGCCCGGTGCGGCCGCGCACCGCCATCCCGATCGCCGCCATCAGCGTGGCGCGCGGGTGGATGTACTCCTTGCCCGCGTGTTCGTCTCCCGAGGAGATGATTCCCACCACCGGCCGCATCGCCTTGAGCGCGTCGAGGTCGAACTCGTGCGAGCCGTGATGCGGCACCTTGACGATCTCCGCCTCCAGTGCCGCAGGCGCCATCCGATGGCGCAGCAAGGCCATCGACTCATGGTTCATGTCGCCCGTGAAATTGATGCGCACCGCGCCGTAGCTCAGGCGAAACGCGATCGAATGGCCGTTGATGGTGTGCGAAGCCGACAGCGCACCGCCGCCGTCACCCTGTTCCAGGTGGATTTCCGCTGCAGGCGATGGCTTGTGCAGGAAGCGCAGGCCGCGTGCATCCGGCGCAGGCACGGCTTCGTCGAATGGTCCGAACAGTTCGACGTCGATGCCTTCCGCAGCAAGGAAGTCGAACAGTTCCGCTTCGTCCATGCCATGCGCGACGCGGCGGCAGGCAATCGGACCACGCTGACGCCAGTGATCGAGAGTGGCCATCCAGCGACGGAACGGTCCGTTCATGGCTTCCGGCGCCACGGAGCCTGGATCGTCGTGCAGATCGACGATATAGCGCTGGTCGCCGACCACGACAGTGCGGCCGAAGATTTCCTCGTCGGACAAGCGGTCCGGGCCTTTCACCAGCCCGTTGTGGAACAGGCGCAGCGGCTTCAGGAACAGGCGCTTGCGGGCATCATCGCCGTCGAGCGCCTCGGACGCGACGATATGGTCGAGGCCGGAAAAGTGATCGGCATCGCCATGGGTGACGATGATCGCCGCGACCTCGAGCGGTTGCGCCGCGCTGCTGCGGCGATGCCGGAAGCGCTCGGCCAGGTGCCGGGCAAACAGCTTGTTGTCGCCGCCGTCGATCAGCACGATCTGCCCTCCCGGCGTCTCCAGCAACAGGCCGTCGCCCTGCTGGACGTCGACCATCGACAGTTTGAGCACCCCGCTCTCCCGCAACGGCGGATTACCCTTCACCCAGCCCTCGGCCGTACCGTCGAACACGTTCACCGCGCGCAACCGTGTCCAGCCGTCGCGCCGCTCCAGTAATTCGACTTCGTCGCCGAACGCCAGCGTCAGCACGCGTCTGGCGCGCGGCTCCGGCATGCGCCGCAATGCCACGAAATCGTCATCGATGAAAGCCGTGGCCATGGTCGCTCCTGCGATTGTTTCCGTATCCGCTAGGACGCGTTATGCGGACCTATGCGGTCAGAGGTAAGGAGTTCACGTCCCTGATTCACCAGCCCAAGTGACTTCCATAGACCCGGAGGGCGGCGCACATGGCTGCGCGCCATTTTCCGACCGAGCCAGGAGGATGGCGAGTCGGAAATCCCCGAGGACTGCAAAGCGCAACGTTAGCTTTGATCGGGGAAGGGCCTTCTCTTTGGTTACTTTCTCTTGACCCCATCAAGAGAAAGTGACCCGACTGCGGTAGCAGGCGGAAGCGCTTTACAACAGCCGTAGGCTGGTCAAAGCCGGCCTGAAAGGTCGGAAACGCCTCGCAACTCCAACAGCAAAAGCACAAAGTCACTGGATCCCGGCTTGCGCCGGGATGACGAGTAAGAGCAGCAAGTCGCTGCCCCACCTTCGCGGGGATGACGGCCAAAGGCAGGCCGAACTGCATCAACCCAACGCTGCTTCAATATCCTTCACCAGCGACTCGGGTTTGTCCGTGGGCGCATACCGCTTCAACACCTTGCCATCACGACCAACCAGAAATTTTGTGAAATTCCACTTGATGGCGTCGATGCCCAGGAACCCACCCTTCTCGTCCTTCAACCACTGCCACAGAGGATGTGCCGCGGAACCGTTGACATCGACCTTGGCGAACATCGGGAAGTCGACGTCGTAGGTCAGCGAACAGAACTCCTTGATCTCGGCTTCGTTGCCCGGCTCCTGGTGGCCGAACTGGTCGCAGGGAAATCCCAGCACCACCAAGCCGCGCTCGCGATAGTCCTGCCACAGTTTTTCCAGACCCGAATACTGCGGCGTGAAGCCGCATTTCGACGCGACATTGACGATCAGCAGCACTTTTCCGCGATAGTCGTCCAATGCCCGCGGCTGGCCGTCGATGTCGTCGGCACTGAAGTCGTAGACGGTCGTCATATGGGCGTTCCGAGGGCAGGAGCCTTCATCAGACCGCGACCGGCGCGTCCTGGCAAGCACCATCGGAGTTGCGGCGCCCTGGAGGCCCCGCGACAATCGGCCGATGCCGCACGATCCCGCGCACGCCGACGCGCTCGCCAGCCAGTTCACGCATGTCCGGATCCTGCTGGGCATGGTGGTCGGCCTGGGCCTGACCCATCTGATACGCCACTTCGCGCGCATCATCGACCGCCCGGTGCGCGAACGCACCTACTGGGTACACCTGCTGTGGGCGGTGTCGATGTTCGTGTATCTGCTGCATTTCTGGTGGTGGGAGTTCCGCCTGGCCCACCTGACGCAATGGACGTTCGTGCTGTACCTGTACGTGGCGTTGTATGCGCTGCTGCTGTACCTGCTGTGCGCGATCATCTTTCCGGACAGCATGGAAGGCTACGCGGACTACGAGGACTACTTCTATTCGCGTCGCAAATGGTTCTTCGGCCTGCTGGCGCTGGCCTACGTGGTGGACCTGGGCGACACAGGGCTCAAGGGCCGCAGTTATTTCGAAGGTTTCGGGCCGGAACTGGCGCTGCGCAGCCTTATATACGTGGTGCTGTGCCTGGTCGCGATCGCCACGCCCGATCGGCGATTCCATGCGGCCTTCGTGGTCGCAGGCCTGCTCTACCAGTTGTCATGGATAGTGCGCCAGTTCGAGACACTGTGACCCGCGACATGCCGGAACCACGACTAAACAAGGACCGGAACGCAGGCGCCACCGTCGGCCTATGCCGAATGTCACAGGTAGCTTCAGCCACCCTGGGCTAGGCTGGCCGTTACTTCCGACACCCTCATCAATCCATGAAGCATCCGTTGACCCTCGCGCTGACCGTGGCGCTCGCCGCCGTCGCCCCCGCCTGCAGCAAGACCGAGCCTGCCGTGAATACTCCCGCCGCCGCCCCTGCCGCCGCCTCCGAAACCAATCCGTTCTTCGCCGAGAGCCCGCTGCCGCTGCACTACCCGCAGTTCGACAAGATCAAGGACAGCGACTTCGCACCCGCCTTCGACCGCGGCATGGCCGAGGAACTGAAGGAAGTCGAAGCCATCGCCAACAACGCCGAAGCGCCGACTTTCGACAACACCATCCTGGCGCTGGAAAAATCCGGCCGCACGCTGTACCGCGCCCGCACCGTGTTCGACGCCCTGGTCGGCGCCGACACCAATCCCGCGCGCGACAAGCTGGATGCGGATTACTCGGCGAAGTTCGCCGCGCACCGCGACGCGATCCGTCTCAACCCGAAATTGTTCGCGCGCATCCAGACTCTGTACGACGCGCGCGAAACGCTGGGCCTTGACGCTCAGGGCGTGCGCCTGGTCGAGCGCTATTACAGCGACTACGTCCGCGCCGGCGCCAAGCTGTCGGAAGCCGACAAGACCCGGCTGAAGGCGATCAACGCCGAACTGGCCACGCTCGCCACCCAGTTCAGCCAGAACGTGCTGGCCGAGGTCAACGACTCGGCGATCGTGGTCGACAGCAAGGACCAACTGGACGGCCTGACCGACGAACAGGTCGCCGCCGCCGCGCAAGCCGCCAAGGCGCGCAATCTCGATGGCAAGTATCTGCTGACCCTGCTCAACACCACCGGCCAGCCGTTCGAGGCGCAGTTGAGCAATCGCGCGTTGCGCGAACGCCTGCACCAGGCTTCGGTCGCGCGCGGCAGCCGCCACAACAAGTACGACAACACCGCGATCATCGCCAAGGTCACCCAGCTGCGCGCCGAGCGCGCGAAGATGATGAGCTACCCGAACTACGCGGCCTTCGTGCTGGAAGACGAAACCGCCAAGACGCCGGAAGCGGTCAACGAGATGCTCGGCCAGCTGGCGCCAGCGGCCGTGGCCAACGCCAAGCGCGAGGCGATCGACCTGCAGGCGATGATCGACAAGGAGCAGGCCGCCAAGGGTGAGCCGACCTTCCAGCTGAAGCCGTGGGACTGGGCGTACTACACCGAGAAGGTGCGCGCCGACAAATTCGACTTCGACGAATCCCAGCTCAAGCCTTACCTCGAGATGAAGAACGTGCTCGAGAAGGGTGTGTTCCACGCTGCGGGGCAGCTCTATGGACTGAGTTTCAAGCAGCGCACCGACCTGCCGGTCTACCACCCCGACGTCATGACCTACGACGTGTTCGACGCCGACGGCAAGCAGCTGGCGATCTTTATCGCCGACATGTATGCGCGGCCGTCCAAGCGCGGTGGCGCGTGGATGAATTCCTATGTCGACCAGAGCGAACTGTTCGGCACGCTGCCGGTGGTTGCCAACCACCTCAACATTCCCAAGCCGCCGGAAGGCCAGCCGACGCTGCTGACCTGGGACGAAGTGACCACGATGTTCCACGAGTTCGGCCATGCCCTGCACGGCATGTTCTCGAACGTGAAGTACCCGTACTTCAGCGGCACCAACGTGCCGCGCGACTTCGTCGAGTATCCGTCGCAGGTCAACGAGATGTGGGCCGACTGGCCGTCAGTGCTGGCGAACTACGCCAGGCACCATGAAACCGGCGAACCGATGCCGAAGGAGCTGCTCGACAAGGTGCTGGCCAGCGACAAGTTCAACCAGGGTTTCGCCACCACCGAATACCTGGGCTCGGCAATGCTCGACCAGAACTGGCACCAGGCCACGGCCGAACAGCTGCCGACGGCCGATGGCGTGATGGCGTTCGAAGCCGCCGCGCTTAAGAAGGACGGCATCGACTACGCCGCGGTTCCGCCACGCTATCGTACGCCCTACTTCAGCCACATCATGGGCGGTTACGCGGCCGGCTATTACGCCTACATCTGGTCGGAGGTGCTCGACGCCAACAGCGTGGAATGGCTGAAGCAGCACGGCGGCCTGACTCGCGAAAACGGCGACCACTTCCGCAAGACCCTGCTGTCGCAAGGCGGCAGCAAGGATGCGCTGCAACTGTTCAACGATTTCGCCGGCCACGAGCCGAAGATCGAACCCTTGCTGGAGAAGCGCGGCTTGACGGCGTCCTCCAGCGATGCGAAACCTGCGAAGCAGTAGGCGGGAAGCTCGAGCAGCTCCTTCTCCTTCGGGAGCTCGCGGTACCCTCAAGCCCCTCTCCCGTCGGGAGAGGGGCTTTCACGCTCAGCGATCGCGCGATTGTCGATTGAGATCGAGAAAAATCTCGCGTGCTGCGACACCGACGTCCGGCTGGTCGATGAAGAAACCCTGCACGCCCATGCTGTACAGCTGCACCGCTTCGGCCAGCGCCGTCTGCGACACGCCGTTTGGCGTCTGGGTAAGGAAGCTTTCCTCCGCGCGCAGCGTATACGGATGCACCTGTAGCCCGGCTTTCAGCGCACGGCCGAGCATCGGATGCACGATTCCGGTATTGCGCGTACCCAGTTCGGCCTTGCCGTCGCCGTTGGCGTCGACTTCAGGATCGAGGGCGGCGCGCGGCAGCAGGTTGACCTTCCACGGTCCGATGCCGGAAGCATAATTGGCCTTCATCCAGTCCAGCACCGGCTGGGTAACCAGCGAACCGTAGCCGGTATCCACGCCGATGCCGCCTTCGATCTTCTGCACGAGGCCGCCGTAGATCGCGGCAAGATCCGCGCCGTGGGCGATGTTGTAGGTGAAGTCGTAGGGTTTGGCGCCGCCGATGTCGTCGTACAGCTGCACCAGCGGGATGTTCAGGCCGGCCGCAGGCATGAGCTTCTTCTTCAGTTCGATCAGGTTCTCTACTTCGAAGCTCTGGATGTAGATGCGCTTGGGATCGGTGAACCCCTGCGCGACCAGTGTTTCCACCAGCTTCGCCCCGAGCGAAGTCGCAATGAGGCGGCCGTCGATGCGGCGGCCTTCCCTGGCGAAATAGGTCGGATGCTTGGTTTCCGGATAAATGCCGATCCTGCGGCCGCCACGGCTCTCGCGCCTGGCGAGCTGGATCACTTCGGCGAAAGTCGGAATCTGATACAGGCCGTCATAGCGCGCGTTCTGCGGACGGATCTCGGGAATGCGTTCCCGGGCGCGAAGCGTCTTCAGCTCGGCAAGCGTGAAGTCTTCGGTGAACCAGCCGGTCAGCACCACGCCATCGATGGTCTTGGTTGCCTTGCGGCCGGCGAACTCGGGACGATCGGCGACATCGGTAGTGCCGGAGATCTCATTCTCGTGGCGTGCGACCAGCACGCCATCCTTGGTCGCCACCAGATCGGGTTCGATGAAATCGGCGCCCTGCCGTATCGCGAGCCGATAGGATTCGAGCGTGTGTTCAGGACGATAGCCGCTGGCGCCGCGATGACCGATCACGATCAGGCCATGGTGATCGTTGTCATGGTGGCGGGCGGATTGTTCGGTCACGGCGGGCTCTTGTGCGCAGGCGGCGGCGCTGAAGGCGAACAGCGCAACCGCGCCCAGCGTCGAGGCTAGTTTGGTGCAACGTAGACTCATGGCTTCGAACCTCTCGGGAAGTCGTGGGGTGCCGACTCCCCCGCCAGCCGGCCAGCGCAGGATGGACGAGACAGGTTGCGATCAGTTGACGGCGAAACGAGTGGCCACCTCCCTCGCGTGTCGGACTCTCATGAAAACGTCAACTTTCCTTTTCACCCAGCAATTTCGCGAGAGTCTGCGCGTCGTACGGCGCATGCACCGTGGCGTCGTTGTCGAAATAGCAATAGATGTCGCGGGCACGCCGCATCGGCGCGCGGTGTCCGATCCGCCGCGCGTCGCTTGCACGCCTGTTCCCGCGTACGGGCTTGCCAACCCTGGTTCGCCCTGCCGCCACGGCTCAGCCCAGCCTGACGAGCTTCTGCCGGATCGCCTTGCCCCAGCCTTCCCACACCGGCTTGCGCAGGCGGGCAGAACGCGCCAATGCCTTCTTCATGTCGAAATCGGCACCGGATTTGGTGCGGCCGAGCTCGTCCCAGCGCAGCGGTACCGCTACCGGTGCGCCGGCGCGCGCACGCAGCGACCAGCTCGCCACGCTGGTGGCGCCGCGACCGTTGCGCAGCCAGTCGATGAAGATCACGCCCTTGCGCTTTGCCTTGCTGGCAGTAGCCACGTAACGCTGCGGCGCCTGCGTTGCCATCGCGTCGGCGAAGGCTTCGCAGAAAGCCTTGGCCTCGTCCCAACCGGGTCCTGGCCGGATCGGCAGCACCACGTGCAGGCCCTTGCCGCCGGAAACGCGCAGGAAACTCTGCAGCCCGATCTCCTCCAGTCGCGCGCGGACCTCGCGCGCCGCCGCGATCACAGCGCTCCATTTCACCCCGGGTCCGGGATCGAGGTCGAACACCAGCGTATCCGGATGCTCCAAGTCGTCGATCCGCGATCCCCAGGGATGCAGTTCCAGCGTATTCATCTGCACCAGGTCGAGCAGACCACCGACGCTGTCGACGTACAGGTAATCGTCCGTACCCCCATCCTTTTCGCGGATCGGTACCGCACGCACCTGCGAACCCAAAGTGCCGGCATGGTGTTTCTGGAAGAAGCATTGGCTTTTGATGCCATCGGGACAGCGCAGCAACGACAGCGGACGCCGCGCGATTTCCGGCAGCAAGCGCGGTGCGATGGCCTGGTAGTAGTCGGCAACCTGCTGCTTGGTGATGCCGCTGTCCGGATAGACGCGCTTGTCCGGGCTGCTGATCCTCGGCTGCGTGTCGCCACCGATGTCTTTCATGGCCTTGTCCTCCCTCAATCGCTGGAAGCTTCCCTGGCGCAGCAGGCCTTCCTTGGCCCAGCCGCGAAAGGCGATTTCGACGATCAGTTTCGGCTCGACCCAGGTCACCGTGCGCAGGGACAGCGGGATGTGCGGCGGTAGTTCGACGGTGGGCGACTTGCGTTCGAGCTTGCGCAGCGCCGCCGTCAGGCTGCGCAGCGTGGCGTCGTCGAAGCCGGAACCGACCCGTCCCACGTATTTCAGTGCGCCGCCTTCGCGCGTGGCCAGCAGCAGAGAGCCGAAACCGGTGCGCGAACGCCGCGGCGCGGTATATCCCACCACCACGAATTCATCGCTCTGTGCGTGCTTCACCTTCAGCCAGGTGGTGGAGCGGCCGTCGTAATAACGCGCATCGACGTGCTTGCTGATGATGCCTTCCATGCCCTGCCGGCCGCTGGCTTCGAACACTTCCGCACCGTGGCCGACGATGTGTTTGCTGTAGGCAAGCACCGGATCGGCGCCATCCAGCAGGGCTTCCAGCAGTGCCTTGCGCTCGATCAGCCTGGTTTCGGTCAGGTCGACGCCTTCTAGCGCCGGCAGGTCGAACAGGGTGTAACGCAGGACGGCATTGGCCGATCCCTCGATCGTGCGCTGCAATGCCGAGAAGCTGTCCCGACCCTGCGCATCGAGGGCGATCAGTTCGCCATCGAAGTCCGCATCGGATATGCCCAGCGCTTCCAGCGCCGACACGATTTCCGGATAGTCGGCAGTCCAGTCCAGGTTCTTGCGCGAACGCAACCGCGCCTTGCCGTGCTCCACCCTGGCCAGCATCCGGTAGCCGTCCCACTTCAACTCGTGCAGCCAGTCGTCGCCCCTGGGTGGCTCGGCGCGCAGCGTCGCCAGCTGCAAGGGCGGCGGTTTCTTTTCACGTTGCGGGCGGGCGCCTTCGAGCGCCAACGCACGTGCGCGCCAATCCTGCCTGCGCGCACGTTTGGCTGCCTTTTTCCGGACCGACGGTGTTTTCTTCCGGGCCGTTCGCCCTGCTGTTTTCTTGCGGGCTTTTTTTGGCGCAGAGATCAGGTCGTCGGCCTCGCCGTCGCGCGCATGTTCGTCCTGGCGTTTGATCAACAGCCACTGGGGCTGGCGCGCAGGCTTGGCGGTACGGACCAGCTTCCAGGCACCGTTCAGTTTTTCGCCGTGAAGCGAGAAATCGATCTTGCCGGCGGCCAGCGCGGCCAATGGATCGCCATCGGCACTCCACACGCCATGATCGAACAGGTCGACATGGCCGGCACCGTAATGCCCCTCGGGGATGTCTCCCTCGAAGCTGGCGTAGCTGAGCGGGTGATCCTCCACTTCCACCGCCAGGCGCTTCTCGCCAGGTCGCAGCGACGGCCCTTTCGGTACCGCCCAACTCTTCAGCGTGCCGTCCATTTCCAGGCGGAAGTCGTAATGCCGCGCGCGGGCATGGTGCAGTTGCACGACGAAGATGGGACGGTGCCCTCTGCGTCCGGCCCCGGCTTCGCCGGCAGGCTCCGGTGTCTGTCCGAAGCGGCGCTTGCGCGCGTATTCGTGCAGGCTCATGGCTGGACCGGCGGATCAGGCCGATTTGCGCTTGCGTGCCGGCGCCTTGCGTGGCTTGGTTTTCTTCGCGGCCTTGGTCGTCTTCTTGGCAGCTGACTTCTTCCTGGCCGGCGTGCGCTTGTTGCGGTCGATGCTCTGCTGCAGCAGTGACATGAAGTCGACGACGTTGGTCGCTGCGTTCTCGGCGACATCCTCGGTCTCGTCCGGCTTGGCCACCACGCCCTTGCTCTTCATCCGTTTTTCGATGACTGCGTGCAGTCGCGAGCGGAATTCGTCCTTGTACTGGTCGGGCGACCACTCCGAGGACATGGCGTCGATCAGCTGCTCGGAAAATTCCTTTTCCTTGGCGGTGATCCGGTATTCCGAAGGCGGGCGCTCCGGAATGTTGTACTCCTCCACCTCGACCAGCTCCTGCGGGTAGCGCATCATCAGCAACAGCAATGCGTCGCCCTGCGGCAGTACCGCGCACAGGTGCTCGCGGGTACGAATGACGACGCGGGCGATGCCGATCTTGCCGGTGCTGGACAGCGCCTCGCGCAGCAGCACGTAACCCTTCTCGGCTTTCTTGGCCGGCACCAGCACGTAGGGTTTTTCGAAGTATTGCGGACCGATCGCGCCCGCATCGACGAAGGCTTCCACTTCGATCGCGTCATGGCTTTCCGGCGCTGCCGACTTGATGTCCTCGGGCTCGAGCACCACGTAACTGCCCTTGTCGTATTCGAAGGCCTTGACGATGTCCTTCCACGCCACTTCCTCGCCGGTCTCGGCGTTGACCCGCTCGTAGCGGATCGGCGAATTGTCGCGCGCGTCGAGCATGCGGAACTGGATGTCGGTGCGCTTCTCGCCGGACATCAGCGACACGGGAATGTTCAGCAGGCCAAACGACAGGGTTCCGCTCCAGACAGGGCGTGCCATCTTTTTCTCCAACAGGCGACATGCGTCGGACAATGTCGTTGTACGACGCCGGCAGTATCGTCAGCGAGACGTGATGCGGCTGTTCACCGCGATGTTATTTTTTCGTGAGCGGATCGGGTCGATTCATTTCAGGCGGACGCCGCGCAGCAGCGAGAGATCGTCGACGAAATTGGCGTAGGCCTCGTGGCGCGCGTCGTCACCGCGCTGGCGCAGCACCCAGGACGGATGCACGGTGGCGAAGGCACGAATGCCATCCGGCAGTGTCTGCCAGACGCCGCGTTCCTCCATCAGCCGGAACTTGTTGCCGAACACGGCCTTCGCCGCGATCGCGCCCAGGCAGACGATCACGTGCGGCCTGATCGTGGCGAGTTCGCGCTCGAACCAGATGCGGCAGGCGGCGCGCTCGGACGGATCGGGACTGCGATGCAGGCGCACCTTGCCACGGCGTTCGAACTTGAAATGCTTGACTGCGTTGGTGACGTAGAAACGCGCGCGCTCCAATCCCAGCTCTTCCAGCGCGCGATCGAACAGTTTGCCCGCGGGTCCGACAAAGGGGCGGCCGCTGAGGTCCTCGGCGTCGCCGGGCTGCTCGCCCACCACCAGCACGCGTGCATCATCCGGGCCTTCGCCGAACACCGTCTGGGTCGCTGGTTTCCACAAGGGACACCGTCGGCATCCGGCCGCGGCGGCGCGCAACGCTGCCAGGCTTTCATCCTCCGGTACCGGTGCCTCGCCCTCGCTCACCGCCACGCGGCGACGCGGCTGCTTCGACGTCTTCTTGGCGACTTTCCGGCCGGACTTGCGCGTAGCCAAACTGCACTCCGCATCGAGGACGCCGACCATCATCCTCGCTGCGAGTCAAAATCTGTTGAAGAAATGTCCCGACGGCGAAGCCTGTCGCTCCTGCCGTCACCTCCGCACAGCGAGGGGCTCATCAGCTGTGGAATTCGACGCCGCCGCCTATGAATCGAGCGCAGCTACCTGCAATCCCGCGAACACCGGTTCCGGCTCGCGCAGCAGCGCCTTGCGCGCGGCCCGCTGTCCGTCCGCATCCAGCGTCACCAGCCATTCGATCTCACCGGCCACCAATGCTGCCAGCGGCAGGCCATCGCGATACAGCACGCGCGACCCGGTCAGTCGCGGCACCTTGTTGCCGGGCAGCACCGTTCCCAGCAGGTTGAGCGGATCGGTCGCCGACAGACAAACCAGCGCACCGTCGCGCTCGCGCTGGCGGACCTGCCGCATCAGGCCGATCGCCTCGGGCAAGGCGAACTGTTCGCCCGACAGGCCGGCGATGAAACGGCCGCCACGGATTTCACCGCGCGCTTCCAGGCGATGGTAGACACGCAGCAACTCGCGCCAAGGCGGCAACCAGGCCGCCTCGCGTTCAAGCAGGCGCCAGCACACCACGCCGTAGCGGCGCAGCAGCACGCGCGCGACATGCTCGACGGCTTCCGTGTCGGGCTTGCTGTCCGCGCTTGCCGTACCGCGCCGGATCAACGCCCAGCGCCCCGCATCCTCGATGCCGAACAGCGATGCACGTCGACGGCGATGCGGGGAAGCGCTCGGCCGTTTCGACGCAGGTACCAGCAGCGCGCGCAGGCCGGCATAGCTGTCGCAGTGGACGCGGCCGCGCGCGACCAGTTCGGCCAGCGCGTCCTCCAGTTCGATGCGCAGCAGGTGCGCGCCTGAAACCAGTTCGTCGAAGAAGGACGCGCCATGTTCGGCGAGATGGTCGGCCACGCGCTGCGCGCGCGAGGACAGTGCATCGTCGGCCGCGCGCGCCGGCGCCAGCCGCGTCCATGCCGCCGCCTGCCGGCGTGGCAGCAACACGATCGGCGTGGCGCGGACCGGCGTGCTGCCTCGACTGCCGCTGGTGTCACCGGCACTGACGCGCAGGCGCGTCCACATCGTGCGCCCGGCAGTGCACAGATCGTCCAGCCAGCTGATCGAATAATCGTTGACGCGCGCCGGCAGCAGTTCGGCTTCCCACGCGGCCGCCGGCGCCTCGAAACCTTCGAGCTGCGCAAGCACTCCTGCCAGGGCTTCCGGCCCGCTGACGCGGGTGCCGCGGCTGACGCGCTGCCAGTCGAACAGGAAACGCATGAAGTCGCGCGGCTCGACCGGTTCGATCTCGCGACGCAGGCGCTTGAGCGTGTACCGGTGGATGCGGGCAAGCAGGTGGCGTTCGCACCATTCGTCGGTGTCGACGTGCGGTGTAAAACGACCCTGCATCACATAGCCTTCGCCCTGCAGGCGCAGCAACGCCATCTCGATGTCCGGCAGCGGCAACGACATCGCCGCGGCAAGCGAGGCGGCCGGCGTCGGACCGAGCCCGGTCAGGCGTGAGCGCAGCAACTCCATCGCTGCGTCTTCGCGGGTCCAGGCCTGCTGCGCGTATTCGGCCGGGGCTTCGATGAAGGGTTGCAACGCGGCATCCGGGTGCAGTGCCCGCAATTGCGGCAGGCGCTCGGCGGCGATCCAGAGGCCATGGGTTGCGCTGTCCTCGGCCAACACGAGGCGCGTGGCGCGATGATCCTTCGCCAGTCGATGCAACCAGTCCGACCAGCCCGCGTTGTCGGTGGCTTCGCGAACGGTGACCACGCCCAGCCCCATCAGCGCTTCATGCATCTCGTCGGCATTGCGCACCTGCGGCCAGGCCTCCTCGCGCACGGCTTCGATCGCGGCTGCGTCGAGGCGCCCGAGGTCGTCGGCGCTTTGCGGATCGGCATAGCGTCGCGTCTGCACGGCCTGGGTGCGACGTTCTTCCAGCGGCGCGTCGTCGAGGAAGGCGTAGGGACGCGCATTGAGGGCTTCGGCGGCAAACGGCGAAGGCGCGGTCAGGTCGCGCGCCAGCACCCGTACCTGGCCGGACTCGAGTCCGCGCAGCAGTCGCAGCCAGCCGTCGACATCCATCGCTTCATGCAGGCAGTCGTGTAGGGTCTGCGCGACCAGCGGATGGTCCGGCACTTCGCGCTCGCCGACCAGGTTCTCCGCGCACGCGACCTGGTCGGGGAACACCGTGGCCAGCAGGTCTTCGGACTTCATCCGCTGCAGCTGCGGCGGCACCTTCTTGCCACCGACGAAACGCGGCAGGGCCAGCGCGGTGGTGGCGTTCCAGCGCCAGCGCGCGCCGAACAACGGTGCGTCCAGCAGGGCCTGGACCAGCACGTCGCAGGCGGAGGCGGAATGCAGATAGCTGGCCACCTCGATCAGCGGGAAGCTGTGGCTGGTCGACAGCGACAGCACGATCGCGTCCTCGGTCGCCGCCGCCTGCAGCTCGAAGTTGAACTTGCGGCAGAAACGCTTGCGCAGCGCCAGGCCCCAGGCGCGATTGATGCGGCTGCCGTAGGGCGTGTGGATCACCAGCTGGGTGCCACCGGTTTCGTCGAAAAAACGCTCCAGGACGATGGTGTCCTGGGTCGGCATTGCACCGAGGGCCGCGATGGTGGCGCCGAGGTAGTCGAGCACCTGCTGCGCGGCGTCGCGCGGCAGGCCGACCTCGTCGGTAAGCCAGACGTTCGCGACGGCCATGCCCTGCCCCGCGATTCTTTCGGCGACGGCCTCGCGCAGCCGCGAAACGGAGAACGACAACTCGTCCGTGCGTCCGGGCGCCTCGCCCAGCCAGAATGGAATGCTCGGCGGCGCGCCCTGCGCATCCTCGACGCGGACGCGGCCCGGCTCGACGCGGATGATGCGGTAGCTGGCATTGCCGAGCTGGAAGATGTCGCCCGACATGCTCTCGATGGCGAAATCCTCGTTGACCGTGCCGATGTTCTGCGCCTGCGGCTCCAGGATCACCGTGTAGTCGGCCATGTCCGGGATCGTGCCGCCGGACATCAATGCAGTCATGCGCCCGCCCTTGCGGCCGCGCAGTTTCCTGTTGACGGCATCTCGATGGATATAGCCAGCACGGATACCGCGACGCGTGGTGAAACCTTCGGCCAGCATGCGCACGACCGCGTCGTAATCCTTGCGCGGCAACGCCGCGTACGGCCAGGCGCGGCGCAGCCAGTCATACAGCGCGTCCTCCTCCCATTCCCGGCACGCGACTTCGGCGACGATCTGCTGCGCCAGCACGTCCAGCGGCGCCACCGGCATCACCAGCGCATCGAGCTCGCCGCGGCGCACGCCGTCGAGCAAGGCGGTGCACTCGACCAGCTCGTCGCGGGTCTGAGGGAACAGCCGTCCTTTCGGCACGCCACCGACATGGTGGCCGGAACGGCCGACGCGCTGCAGGAACGCGGCGATCGAACGCGGCGAACCGAGCTGGCAGACCAGGTCGACGTCGCCGATGTCGATGCCCAGCTCCAGCGAGGCGGTCGCCACCAGCACGCGCAATTCGCCGCGCTTGAGGCGTTGTTCGGCATCCAGTCGCAGTTCCTTGGCGAGGCTGCCGTGGTGCGCGGCGACGGCGTCCTTGCCGAGCTTCTCGCCAAGGTGCCGCGCGGCACGCTCGGCCATGCGCCGCGTGTTGACGAACACCAGCGTGGTGCTGTGCTGTTCGACCAGTTCGGCAACGCGCGCGTAGACCTGTTCCCACTGGTCGTTGGACATCACCGCGCTGAGCGGCGTCGGCGGCAGTTCGAGCGCCAGGTCGCGTTGTCGGGTATAGCCGATGTCGACGATCTCGCAATCAGGCACGCCGTCTTTCGACACCGCGGCCGCTCCCACCAGGAAACGCGCGACCTCGTCGATCGGCTTTTGCGTCGCCGACAGGCCCACGCGGGTCAGACGTCCGCCGCACAGGGCTTCCAGTCGCTCCAGCGACAGCGCCAGATGGCTGCCGCGCTTGCTGCCGGCGACGGCGTGGATCTCGTCGACGATGACGGTGCGCACCGGCCCCAGCATCGCGCGTCCGGACTCGGAACCGAGCAGCACGTACAGCGACTCCGGCGTGGTCACCAGGATGTGCGGCGGCTTGCGTCGCGTCAGCGCGCGCTCGGCCTGCGGGGTATCACCGGTGCGCACGGCGGTGCGGATCTCGATGTCCGGCAGGCCCATCTTCTCGAGTTCGGCGCGGATGCCCGCCAGCGGCGCCTCGAGATTGATGCGGATGTCGTTGGACAGCGCCTTCAGCGGCGAAATGTAGACCACGGTGGTCTGGTCAGGCAGCGCCGCCTGCTGCCCCAGCAGGTCCTGCCCGCCCAGTGCCAGCCCCTGCCGCACTAGGTCGTCGATCGCGGTCATGAACGCGGTCAGCGTCTTGCCCGAGCCGGTCGGCGCCGCGACCAGCGTGTTGCGCCCGCTGCGGATCGCCGGCCACGCGGCCACCTGCGCCGGCGTGGGCGCCGGGAATGCGCTGCGGAACCAGTTGGCAACCGCGGGATGAAAGGCTTCTAGTGGCATGGGGGACTGTCGCGCCGCGGGATCGGGGACCGGCGAACCAGAAAGATCGGGGCGATCCGGTTCCGATCAACTCGATATCCGTCGCCGCGTGCCGGAAGCCTAGAGCCCGGCGATCTCACCGCGTGAGACCGACGGCGCCTGCAGGACGTATTCGCGCAGCGCCACCGCCTGGTTGTGCTCGGTATCGCGCGCGCCGTAGACCAGCGTGACCCGGCCGCGCTTCAGCCATCCGCGCAGTTCGTCGACCGCATCCGGATTGGCGTCGAGTTCGTGCGCATAGCGCCTGCGGAATTCGTCCCAGCGCGCCGGATCATGGCCGAACCAGGTGCGCAGTGCGGTGCTGGGCGCGATCTCCTTCAGCCAGCCCTGCACTGCGATTTTCTGCCGGCTGACACCGCGCGGCCAGACCCGATCCACCAGCAGGCGCATGCCGTCATCACCGCTGGCCGGCTCGTAGGCGCGCTTGAGGTGGATGTCGGGTCGATTCATGAACCGTGCCTCGTAACAGGCACGACGTGAGCGCCAGGTGGATCGCGTCGATCAAGCTTCCTGGCCGCGTGCCAGCAGGCTGCTGCGACGTCCGTAGGCCAGGTACGCCACCACGCCGATCGCGTTCCACACCAGGAACCACAGTTGCGTGCGCTGCGGCAGGCTCCAGAACAGGTACAGGCAGCCGAAAATCGCGATCGGCGCCACCACCCACGCCAGCGGCGTGCGGAACACGCGCGGGCGGGCCGGGTCGCGCCTGCGCAGCACCAGCAGACACACCGCCACCGCGATGAACGCGGCCAGCGTGCCGGCATTGGCCAGCGCCGCGATTTCGTCCAGCCGCGCCACGCCGGCCAGCGCCGCCACCAAGGTGGCAGTGAACAAGGTGGTGGCGATCGGCGTACCGGTCCGCGGACTGACCTTGGACAGGCCGCGCGGCAGCAACCCATCGCGCGACATCACGAAGAAGATGCGGCTCTGCCCGTACAGGAAAGCCAGCAGCACCGTCGGCAGCGCGATCACTGCCGCCGCCGCGATGATGGTGGCCGCCTTGCCCTGCCCCAGTTCGCGCAGGATCAGCGCCAGCGGTTCGGGGCTGTTGCCGAACACGGTGTAGCTCATCGCGCCGACCGCCGCCAACGCCACGACCATGTAGATCAGGGTGCAGCCGATCATCGAACCGACGATGCCGATCGACAGGTCGCGGCCGGGATTCTTGGTTTCTTCCGCCGCCGTGGAAATCGCATCGAATCCGTAGAAGGCGAAGAAGATGATCGCCGCGGCCGCCATCACGCCGCGCTCGACGCCCTCGGCGTCCATCGACTTGGCAAAGCCATACGGCATGAACGGCTGGGTATTGGCCATATCGAAATGCGGCAGCGCGATGGCGACGAAGATGCCCAGCGCGATGATCTTCAGCACCACCAGCGCCGCGTTGAGCGTGGCGCTTTCGCGCGTGCCGGCCATCAGCAGCCCGGCTACCACGAACACGATCGCCACGGCTGGCAGGTTGACCACGCCGCCGGCATGCGGCCCGGCCGTCAGCCACAGCGGCAGGTCCACGCCCAGTCCCTTGAGGAAGCCGACCGCGTAACCGGACCAGCCGACCGCGACGGTACTGACCACCAGCGAGTACTCCAGGATCAGGCTCCAGCCCACGACCCAAGCGATGGTCTCGCCCAGCACGATGTAGCTGTAGGTGTAGGCGCTGCCGGCGGCCGGCATCATCGTGGCCATCTCGGCATAGGCCAGCGCCGCACAGGCGCAGACGATGCCGGCCACCGCGAACGACAGCAGCACGGCGGGGCCTGCCAGGTTCGCGCCGACGCCGATCAGGGTGTAGATGCCGGTGCCGACGATGGCGCCGATGCCCAGCGCGATCAGGTGCGGCCAGCTGAGCGTCGGTACCAGCCGTCGCCCCTCCTCGTGCACGGTGACCTGGTCGATGTCCTTGCGCCGGAGCCATGTCTGCATGAAAGCCTCGCATCTGGGCGAATGAGGCGCACATAGTGAGGCATCGGCTACGGGCATGGACAGTACCCGCCCTATGTGTCGGGACAGTCAGGCTGCCTTTCGATTTCGCCTCGGTGCCCGAATCGAACCGCACAACCCTTCCCGTCAACGCGGCGCGATGTAGCCGCCCGGCACACCACGCGGTGACAGCACCAGTTGCCACAGCTGGATGCGCCGGGCGCGGAACGCCGCCATCGACGAGGCCAGATAGTAGCGCCACATGCGCCGGAAACGTTCGTCGTAGCGCGCAGGCAGCCTGTCCCAGGCCGCTTCGATGTTGCTGCGCCAGGCCTGCAGCGTGCGGTCGTAGTCGGTACCGAAGTTGTGCCAGTCCTCGATCACGAACACGTCCTCGGTGGCGTCGGCGATCTGCGCCGCCGACGGCAGCATCGAATTGGGGAAGATGTAGCGGCCGATCCACGGGTCGGTGTGCGTGACCGAATGGTTGCCGCCGATCGTGTGCAGCAGGAACAGGCCATCATCGGGCAGGCAACGCCGTGCCACGTCGAAATAAGCGCGGTAGTTCTTGACGCCAACGTGCTCGAACATGCCGACCGAGAGGATCCGGTCGAAGTGTTCTTCCAATTCCCGATAGTCCTGCACGCGGATCTCGATCGGCAGGCCGGCACACAGATCACGGGCGAATGCGGCCTGCTCGCGCGAGATGGTGATGCCGACGCCATCGACGCCGTAGCGCTCGGCAGCGAATTTCAGCGCCTCGCCCCAGCCGCAGCCGATGTCCAGCACGCGCATGCCGGGGCGCAGGCCGAGCTTGCGGCAGATCAGATCGAGCTTGGCTTCCTGGGCATCGTCGAGATTGCCGGCTTCGCGCCAGTAACCGCAGCTGTAGACCAGGCGCTTGCCGAGCATGGCCCGATACAGGTCGTTGCCGAGGTCGTAATGGCGTTCGCCGACCTCGTAGCTGCGCCGTCCCTTCTGCAGGTTCAGCAGCTGCGCGCGCAGCGCGTCCCAGATCTCGGCAAGGCTGTGTGCGCGCTGGTCGATGCGCGCGTCGAGCAGGTGGAACATGAAGCCGTCCAGCGATTGGGCGTCCCACCAGCCATCCATGTACGACTCGCCCAGCGCCAGCGAGCCGCGGGCCAGCACGCGTGCGGGAAAGTGCGGGTCATGGACCTGGATATCCCAGGGACGGTTGCCGCCGATGCGTATGTCGGCATCGCCCAGCAATGATTGCAGACGATCCTGGAAAGGCTGTATCGCGACATCCGCCTTCATTGCATGCCCCCATGCTGGTACTGCTCAACTTTCGCAGCGGCCCACTTGCGGTCTGCGGAGGTGGGGCGCTGCATTACCTCGCCTGATGATCGACTCCTCGTTCAACCGCCCGCGAAATAGCCGCGATAGGCCGGAGCGACCTGCGGCAACAACACGCTGGCCGGCACCTCCACGGCCTGCGTGCCGTCCGCGTACGGACCCACCTGATACGGCGGGAACACGAAGCGCAACGCGGTCAGCTTGCCTGCGGCGTCGACCACCGGTTCGAACTGCGCGAAGTTCTCGGCCTTGGCCTCGCTGCCTTCGTCGATCATCCTGCCGGCATCACGGATCAATTCGGCGCGCTCGCTGGGCGGCAGCTCGTCGGCGTCGACGCGTTCGGACAGCTTGGTATGCAGCTGTTCGCGCACGTAATCGGAAATCGGCTTCCAACCACTGGCCTGCGGCACCAGCGCCTTGGCGGTGAGCAGCTCGTTGCGTTGCGGCAACCACACGAAGCGCGCGATCAGCGGGCTGCCGTGCGCGCCGCCGGTATAGCTGCTGCCGTCGGCGGCGATCGCGACGATCTGCGGCGTCTCGAGGAGTTCGGTGAAGCTCAGGGTGAGATCGTAGGGTGCGGTGGGCTTGTCATTGCCGAGGCCGTCGACCGCCTCGAGCAGTTCGGCGCGCGCGGCATCGGCGTACTGCCTGAGATGCGCCGACAGCCCGGGATATTTGCGCGCGGCCGGCGGATAGCTGATGCCGATCACGTAACGCTCGTTGGCTTCCGCCACGTCCATCAGTTCGGCGGGCCCGGCTACGGGCGCCGTCGCCCCGGGAGCGGCGGGCGCCGCTTGCGGCGTTGGGGCGGTTGCGGCGGGCGTGGGCGGTTCCGCGCCGCGGTTGCAGGCCGACAGCATCAATGCCAGCAGGCTTGCCGGAAGGATCATGTGTTTCATGTGGCGGTCCGTGGACAACGTCATGGCTAAATTATCGCGCCGCGCGTGATGCCCGCATCGACATCGCACCGCCATCCGCCCAATAAAAAGCCCCGGGCGTCGCCGCCCGGGGCCTGGTGTCACGCTGAAGCTACAGGCTTACAGGGCCTGCACTTCGTCGGCCTGCAGGCCCTTCTGGCCCTGCACAACCTTGAACGAGACCTTCTGGCCTTCCTGCAGCGACTTGAAGCCGCTGCCCTGGATCGAGCGGAAGTGGACGAACAGGTCCTGGCCGCTTTCCGGGGTGATGAAGCCGAAGCCCTTGGCATCATTGAACCACTTGACGGTACCGGTCTGACGATCGGACATTTTGTTACTCCTTGGAACAGCTTTGAGTTGGAAACACGGCCTGCGACACGCATGGCCGAGACTGTCGAGCAAGGGGTAACGCGAGAGCGATGGAGCGGATCGTCGGATCTACCGCATCGGAGCCACGATGTACCGTGATCCCGGCTTTGAACAGTGGGCGCACCATACCCTACTTTCTCCCCCAAGTGTGAACAGGGGCGACGGATGTGCCGACGAGCGGTAAAGGAGGCCTACCAGTCCTGCCGCTGGGGTAGCAGCCCGCGCAGCTCCGCATCGGTCAGGTTGCGCCACTGGCCGGGCTTCAGGTGGCCCAGCTTGACGCTGCCGATCCGCACCCGCAGCAGCTGCTTCACCCGGTGACCGAAATGCGCCGCCATCAGCCGGATCTGCCGGTTCAGGCCTTGCACCAGCACGATCCGGAAGCCGAACCGGCCGAGCTTGCCGGTCCTGCACGGCAGCGTGGTCTGGCCGTGCACCGGCACGCCGCGCGCCATGCCGCGCAGGAATTCGTCGGTGACCGCGTGGTTGATCGCGACCAGATATTCCTTCTCCAGCTTGTTCTCGGCGCGCAGGATCTCGTTGACGATGTCGCCGTTGCTGGTCAGCAGGATCAGGCCCTCGGAATCCTTGTCGAGCCGGCCGATCGGGAAAATCCGCTGCTGGTGGCCGATGAAGTCGACGATGTTGCCCTTCACCGCCGATTCGGTAGTGGTGGTCACCCCGGGCGGTTTGTTGAAGGCGATGTAGACGTGCTTGCGCTGGCCTTTGGCCGCGGCGCGCGGGCGCAGGACCGAGCCGTCGACGCGGACCTCGTCGCCCTCGCCCACCTCGGCGCCGACGCGTGCGCGCAGGCCGTTGACCGTGACCCGGCCTTCGGAGATCAGGCGGTCAGCCTCGCGCCGCGAACAGAAACCGGTATCGCTGATGTGTTTGTTGAGGCGCATGGGCCGCGCATTCTACCCGGCCGCCGCCAGCGCCACCGGCTTTGCTAGCGGAACTGCTCCGCTGCTCCCGCGGAAGGCCGCGGAAAAGCAGCGGAACAAGCTTCGCACCACGCAATCAGCAGCCGGCAGCTAGACCAGCAGGTCGTCGTACTCGCGGTGCTTCTTCACGTAGGCCGCCACGTAGGAGCAGCGCGGCGCCACTTTCAGACCCTGCGCGCGGGCGTGGTCCAGCGCCGCCCTCACCAGGTCGGCAGCGATGCCACGGCCGCCGATCTGCGGCGGCACGCCGGTGTGGACGATGGCGATGGCGCCTTCCTCCGGCACGTAGACGAGTTCCGCCTCGTGTCCGTCGACCTCGGTGGTGAAACGGTGCCCGGCGACATCATGGACAACCGTGCTCATGCCTTGCCCCCGCGGCTGTCGCGCTTGCCCTGGTTCCTGCGGTCGGTGGTGCTGATGCTGCCCTGGATCGACGCCATCCGGCTCTCGCCGGCATGCAGCTCCTGCGCCTTCGCCGCCGCCTGCGGCGACTGGAAGCCGGCCTCGGGCACGTGTTCGCGCTCCGGGTCCAGGGTCTGCCAGGGCTTGGCCTGATGGTCCTGCTCCTTTTTCGCCTCCAGCAGCTTGCGGGTATTGGCCAGGGCCTGTTCGGGGGTAATTTTCTTCGTTGCGCGCTTGCGGGTACCGCCCGTGGGAGCCTTGCGCGCGGATTTGACGGACGCCTTGGCCGGCTTCGAAGTGGCCGTTCCTGCGCTGGCCGGTTTCGTCGCCTTCCGGGCCCGCTTCGCCGGGGTTGCCTTGCTTGCCGCCGCCTTGCGGGTCGCCTTCGTAGCGGCCGTGCCCGATGCTTTCTTGGCCGCGCGCTTGCCAGCCGTGCGGGCTGCGCTCTTTTCCTGTTTCTGCACCAGCTTCAGCTGGGTTTCGAAACGCTTCAGGATGTCGGCCAGCAATGTCGCCTTGGCCTTGCTGCGCTGGTTGGCCTGGCCACTGGCGCCGCGCTTGCTTCCGGTGCGCTCGCGCGAAGCCAGGCGCTGGCGCTGCAGCAGGTCGCGGGCGCGATCGCGCGCCTTGCGGGTGCGTTCCACGCGCCGTGCCAGCTCGGTCGCCGTCAGTCCGCGCAGGCCGTTGATGCGGCTGTCGGTATACAGCGACATTTCCGCCTGGTTGAGCAGGTTCTGGGCCTGGGTCCGCGTCATCGCCATTGGGGGGCTCCTTTGCTGGTATGAAGTGGTCGCTGGTTCATGGGTATCACCCTCGCCATTCACGCCAAGTGAGCGATGGACGCGCAGGCAACGTCAGCCGTGCCCGCCTGCACGGCGCTGACTGACGCCCTGCGTCACTGGTCGGCTGCAAGGCTGACGCCGTGGCGTTGGCACGGAAGCTGCGTTCAATTCCGGTATCCAAGGGGATCCGGAGAGAACGAATGTCTGACCACAACCCGATGCCGACTGCCTCGATGAGCGACGACATGCTGCTGTCGCGGCTGTTCGAGCTCGTCCGCAATGGCGAACTCCACAGTCCGGAGGTGAGCCAGCTCGATGCGGCCATCCACCAGCGCCTGGAACAGAACTACGACGACAGCCGCAAGCCGGTGATGAAGCTGATGCAGGCCGCCTGAGCCTGCACCGGTTTCACCCGAACGACGGGGTCATCAATCGCTGCAGGAAGGTCGCCGCCGCGCGCGGCTCGACGACCAGCGTGAACAGGATCCCGTAAGCCGCACCAAACAGATGCGCGCTGTGGTTGACGTTGTCGCCGCCGCGCTTGTCCATCCAGATGCTGTAGCCGACGTAGATCGCGGCGAACACGAACGCCGGGATCGGGATCGGGATCAGGAACAGGTAGATGCCCGACCACGGCGCCAGCAGGATGAAGGCGAACAGCACCGCCGACACCGCCCCGGACGCACCCAGGCTGCGATAGCCGGCATCGTGTCGATGCTGCAGGTAGGTAGGCAGGATCGCGATCACGATCGCCGACAGGTAGAACGCCAGGTAGCCGATCACGCCGATGCGTTCGACGAAGAACGTTTCCATCGCCTGCCCGAACGACCACAACGTGATCATGTTGAACAGCAGGTGCATCCAGTCGGCGTGGATGAAGCCATGCGTCAGCAGCCGGTCATATTGCCTGCCGCGATCGATCGCCGGCGGCCACAGGATCAGCCGCTCCAGCAGGCGCGGCTTGTCGAAAGCCTGCCATGACACCAGGCAGGTGATGGCGACGATGATCGTGGTCAGCGAAAGGGACATCATGCCGCCCGGTAGTTGTCCTGCATCGGATAGACCCGTGCGTACAGCGCGAACGCCAGAGCCGCGACGAAAGCGAACCCGGCGAAGAAGAACATCAGGAACGCGTTTTCGCTGAAGCCAGTGGCGGCGATCCGCGAGATCACCGACTCGTTGCGCACCGCGGCGTTGGTCAACAGTACCCACAGGTTGCCGAAGGTGACCGACAGGTACCAGAACGCCATGATCACGCCCTTCATCGCCAGCGTCGCCTGGCTGTAGGCGAATTCCAGCGCCGTTGCCGACACCCACACCTCGCCGAAGGTCAACAGGATGTACGGCAACGTCTGCCACGCCAGCGAGGTCGATGCGCCGCCGTCGAGGTGCAGCTGGATCAGGCCGGCACCGACCCAGGCGAGACCCGAGAACGCGATGCCCCAGCCCATCTTCTTCAGCGCGCTGAGCTCGATGCCGATCCGGCGCAGCGCCGGATACAGCACGAGGTTGTTGAACGGGATGATCAGCATCACCAGCAGCGGATTCAGCGCCTGCATCTGCGCCGGCTGCGTCACCAGCCAGCTCGGCCACCACCAGGCCTCGTGCGGCACGCGCATCTCGTTGCCCTGCAGGATCCAGGTCGAGGCCTTCTGGTCGAACAGCGACCAGAACGGGGTCACCAGCGCGAACACGATCAGGATGCGCAGCACTGCGCGCACGCTGTCCACCGCCGCGTCGCTGTGGCGGCCGCGCGCGCGCTCGAGTTGCATCCAGGTGCCGATGCCGCCGAACACGATCAGCGCGCCAAGGGCGAGGCAGGCGCTGATCACGAATTCGAAGGCCTCCGGCCACCACGCCGGCCCGGTTGCCCAGCACAGCAGGATCGCCGCCGCGATGGCGGCACCGAATGCCGCGACCCAGAAGCCGGTCCTGCCCTGCCCTGGCTGCTGCGTGGTCAGCGCCGTGCGCGCGACCTTGAGGAAGGAATCCGGATCGGTGCCATGCGTCGGCGGAACGCGCACGTACTTGCGCCGCCCCATCCAGAAGATCAGCGTGGCGATGCCCATCAGGATGCCTGGAATGCCGAACGCGACCGCAGCGCCGTACTGGCGCAGGAAGATCGGCATCAGCAACGAGGCGAAGAAGCTGCCGAAGTTGATGGTCCAGTAGAACGCATCGAAAACAACCTTGGCGCGGTGCTTGTTGCCCTGGTCGAACTGGTCGCCGACGAACGACACCACCAGCGGCTTGATGCCTCCGGAACCGAACGCGATCAGGAACAGGCCGGTGTAGAAGCCGGTGCGGTTGTCCTCGAACACCGCCAGGCAGGCGTGGCCGACGCAGTAGACCAGCGAGAACCACAGCACGGTGTTGTACTTGCCGAAGTAACGATCCGACAGCCAGCCACCGAGCAGCGGGAAGAAGTAGACGCCGATGACGAAGCTGTGGAACACGTCCTTGGCGATGCCGGCGCGTTCGGCTTCCGGCGCATACAGCAGCAGCGTCGACACCAGGAACGGCACCAGGATGTTGCGCATGCCGTAGAAGCTGAAGCGCTCGCAGGCTTCATTGCCGATGATGTAGGGAATCTGCCGTGGCAGGGGCGCCTTGGGCGGCGCTTCGGCGGCAATCGTGGTCATCAGGTGATCCTGTGCAGGGCAGCCCCGGCAAAATAGCCGCTCGCCGCGCGCTTGTCGAAAAAGCGGCGGCGAACCTGCGCTTGTCCCTAGCGCCCGGTCATGCCCATTCGGTCAGTCCTTCGCGCTCATAGAGCGTGGCGAACGACGGTCGCGCCTTCATCCGCTGCGCCAGTTCGGCCAGATGCGGCCATTCGGTGGCCGGACGCGGCATGTTGCGCGACCAGCGCATCAGCATGGTGAGATAGAAATCGGCGATGGTCGGATTGTCGCCGAGCAGATAGGGACCCCGTGCTGCCAGATGCGCATCGATGCGGTCCCACTGCGCCTCGATCCGTGCCGGCACATGCCGGCGCACATCGTCGGCATGCTCCGCGCCGGCCGGTTCGTGCGGATACCACCACTGTCGGAACAGCGGCTGCACCATGTTCGCCAGGTTGAACATCCATTGATGCAGGCGCTGGCGATCGCGCATGCCTGGCATCGGCGCCAGGCCCGCCTGCGGATGCGCATCGGCCAGATCGAGCAGTAGTGCGGCCGCCTCGAATGCCGGCTCGCCATCGATCAACAAGGTCGGTATCACGCCATTGGGATTGAGCGCGAGGTACTCGGGACGCTTGTGTTCACCGGCGGCCGTGTCGACCAGCTTGAGCTCGTGCGTCGCGCCCAGTTCGATCATCAGCCAATGCACCACGAGGCTGGCGGCACCGGGAGCGTAATAGAGCACGTACATGCACGGATCTCGCTGATCGGAAAAGGAGCGCAGTCTAAGCCATGCCGGCGCGGCGGATCCGCGCGCCGGCACTACCGCCAACGCGATTGCTGCCACCCCGATGTCAGCAGTGGCGGGATTCGTGCACCAACGACGATGCGCAATCGCATCCGCATCCACTACATTAGTGCCCCCGGGGGAGAGGGCTTCGTGCATGTTCCAGCATCTGCCGCGATGGCTGCCCATCGCATTGATCGTCGGCGTTGCCAGCGGCTGCGACGGCAGCATGGGCCTGTTTCCGCGCAGCAGCGCCGATCCGACCGAAGCGCCGACCGCGTCGGTGCAGGCGCCATCACCGGCCGGTGATGCGATGCAGGAGCCACCCGTCGCGACAGCGATGACCCAGGCGACCGTGGCGACCAGCGACGGCGCGACCAAGCCTTTCGCCTTCCAGGCGCCGAACGCCACTGATGCGCCAGCCACCTGCAGCTTCGACGGACTGGTGCTGCCCGCCGAGGCCAAGCTGTTCGCCGCCGGCGCCTATGGCGGCCGCAGGCTCGACTACCAGATCGACCAGAGCGGCAGCGAAGCGACCCAGATCGATGTCGCCGTCAATCACCCCGACGCGCCGGTGGTACTCATGCTGGGCAGCTACGAGCCCACCGTCTGGAACATCGGCTGGTCGTCGGGAACACGGATACTGGCCGTGCTGGTCAGCGGCTATCACCGCCAGGTCGTCACCGGCCTTCCGGCAGGCGTGCCGACCATGGTCAGCACCTACGACAACAAGGGCGCCTGCGGCTACTACTACGTCACCGCCGAGAAGGCCGGCACGCTCAATCCGGTCGCGCGCCGCGTGTTCGGACGACCGATCGACATGGTGTTCCCCGCGCGCGAGGGCCGCGTCGTCATCGGCAGCCCCCTGACTGCGAGCACCGCGCTGATCACCGATCAATCGGCCAAGCCACCGCAGAGTTTCCGGACGCCCGACTCGCAGCAGGCCGGTCCTGCCGGCCTGGAATACGCGGTCAGCCAAGGCCTGCTGCGCAGGGCCAGCCAAGCCGATGCGGATGCCTGGCTGGCGGCCCGCGCCGCACGCGCGGTGGCCGACATCCCGCCGATCGCCGGCGGCCGTCCGGCCGGGCGCATCACCATGCACAACGGCTACGTGGTGCAGAAAGCCTTCGTGTTCCCGGCCGGGCTGTACGGCGCGCACTCGGCAACATTCTTCGTACCCAAGGGCGTGCCGCGCCCCACCGGCAACGCCGGCCATTCCAGCGTCTACGACTTCAACACGCTCGACTGCAGCGGCGCGCTCTGCAACCTCGACTGACTACACGGAAACCGCAATGACCCGATCCCACCTGCTCTGCCTGTCCCTGCTGCTGGCCATCGCACCCGCGTTTGCCGCCGATCCCGCACTCACCACCATTTCCGAGCGCAGCGGCTTCCTCAAGACCGGCCGCTACGACGAGGTCATCGCCCTGTGCGACGCCTTCGCCCAGCGCCATCCGGACGCGGTGCGCTGCATCGACTTCGGCACCACGCCGGAAGGCCGGCCGATGAAGGCGCTGGTGGTCTCGCGCAGCGGCGCGCTGACGCCTGAAGCCGCGCGCGAACGCGGATTGCCGGTGCTGCTGGTGCAAGGCGGCATCCATGCCGGCGAGATCGACGGCAAGGATGCGGGCTTCCTGGCGCTGCGCCAGGCACTCGATGGCGAGGCCGCGCCCGGCGCACTGGAAGAACTGGTGTTGCTGTTCGTGCCGGTGTTCAACGTCGACGGCCACGAGCGCTTCGGCGCGTGGAACCGACCCAACCAGCGCGGCCCGGAGGAAATGGGCTGGCGCACCACCGCGCAGAACTACAACCTCAACCGCGACTACATGAAGGCCGACGCGCCGGAAATGCAGGCAATGCTGGCGCTGGTGCAGGCCTGGGACCCGATCGCCTACATCGACCTGCACGTCACCGATGGGGCCAAGTTCGAGCACGACGTCTCGATCCAGGTCGAGCCGGTGAATTCGGGCGACGCCGACATGCGCAAGTCGGGGCGCGCACTGCGCGACGACATCATCGCCAAGCTGGCCACGCAGGGTTCGCTGCCGCTGGCCTTCTATCCTTCGTTCGTGGAGATGGACAATCCGCAATCCGGCTTCATCGATGGCGTGTCGACGCCGCGCTTCTCGCACGGCTATTTCCCGCTGCGCAACCGCTACGGCATGCTGGTCGAAACGCATTCGTGGAAGGACTACCCGACCCGCGTCAACATCACCCGCAACACCGTCGTCGACCTGCTCGAAGTCACCGCACGCGACGGCCGCAAGTGGTTGAAACTGGCACAGGCGGCCGATGCGCGCGCCGAAAAGCTGGGCGGCAAGCTGGTGCCCCTCGACTACGCCGCCACAGAGAAAGTACGCACGGTCGATTTCCGCGGCTACGAATACACGCGCACGCCGTCTGAAATCTCCGGCGCACTGATGACCCGTTACGACGAAAGCAAGCCACAGGTCTGGAAACTGCCGCTGCGCGACGAGATCCTGCCCAGCAGCACGGTGGTCGCTCCGAAGGGCGGTTACATCGTGCCGCCGGCGCACGCGGCGTGGGTCGCGGAAAAGCTGAAGACGCACGGCGTCGAGTTCCGCACGCTCGACGAGGCCATCGACGAGGCCAAGGTCGAGACCTTCCGCGCCACCCAGACCAAATTCGCCGCCAATCCGGTCGAGGGCCACCAGCGCCTGGCGCTGCAGGGCGAATGGAAGCCCGAGTCGCGCGCCATCGCCGCCGGCAGCCTGTTCGTGCCAATCGCGCAACCGAAGGCGCGCCTGGCGATGGGGCTGCTGGAACCGATGGCGCCGGATGCGTTCGTGCAATGGGGCGAATTCAACAACGCCTTCGAACGCAAGGAATACATGGAGCCCTATGTGGCCGAACAGGTGGCGCGCGAGATGCTGGCGGCGGACCCGGAGCTCCAGGCGCAGTTCGACCAGCGCGTCAAGAACGATCTCGCCTTCGCCCGCAATCCGATGGCACGGCTGGATTTCTTCGCCCAGCGTCATTCGTCGTGGGACGAGCGCTACAACCTGTATCCGGTGCTGCGCATCGCCACCGTGCCGCGCTGAGCGGAAACGTCCGTCCAAGCACGCGCCCAGCCATCAGCGGGCGCGTGGGTGCCCCGCAGTGCGTTCGGGCTGCCTGCGCATGCGTTGAACAGGTTGGCGGCGCTACAATCGTGCTGCGACCACGATATCGACGGGATGGAATGCGCGCCGCAGCGAACATCCGCAAGTTTTCCTGCCGCTGGCTGCTGACGCTGGTCGTGCTCGCTGCAGCGGTCGCGGCCTGCGCCAGTCCTCCGTCGCCGTCGCAGCCGGACATCTCGCTGGTCACGCTCAACCTGTATCACGACAAGGCGGACTGGCCCAAGCGCCTGCCGCTGATCCTCGCCGAACTGAAACGTCTACGGCCCGACGTGATCGCATTGCAGGAAGTGCTGGGCCACGAAACCCTGCCCAACCAGGCGCAGACCATCGCCGACGCGCTCGGCTACCGGTTCGTGTTCAGTTCCACCGATCCCGTCGACAGTCCGCGACGCTACGGCAACGCGTTGCTCACCCGCCATCCGATCCTGGCGCAGGACTGGAAGAAGCTGGAGCCGCTCGACGACGCGCGCACCGCACTGCATCTGCGCATCGCCATAGGCGATCGCGCGATCAACGTCTACAACACCCACCTGCACTGGACCGACCAGGGCGGCGCGATCCGGGCGCAGCAGGTGCGCGGCCTGCTCGATTTCATCGCCGCCACCAGCGGCGACCTGCCTTCAGTTGTGGCCGGCGACTTCAACGCCGTGGCCACTGCACCGGAACTGCAGCCGCTTTCGACGGACTTCATCGACGCCTACGGCACGCTGCACCCGGGTGCAGCCGCCGATCCCGCGAGCCACGGCACGCTCAACCTCAGCTATTTCGCACCCAAGCGCATCGACCATGTGTTCCTGCAGCGCGATGCCTTCGTGCCGGTCGAGGCGCGCATCATCCTCGACCAGGCCGACGCCGCAGGCACCTGGCCATCCGATCACTACGGCCTGCAGGTCCGCTTCCGTCAACGTGCCGTGAATGCCGTCGGCACCGAGCCCGCTATACAGTGATGTCCGTTGCCAGCTGCGCGCAGTGGCCAATGTTCTTTCCTTGTTCCCAGGAACACCTCAATGAATACGACGCGTGCGACATCCGGCCTACTCTTTGCGATCCTTTCCGCGGCCAGCCTGATCGCCTGCCAGCCGGCGACTGAACAAGCCGATGCGCCGGCCGCGCACGTGCCGGAAGATTTCCCACCGCGGGCCGGCAATGCAGCGACGACGCCACCCGAGCCCGCCTCGACCCAGACGCGCTGGCGCTGCGACGAACTGCTGGTGGCCACCACGCACCACGATGACATCGTCGAGCTGTTCTTTTCCGGGCGCACGCTGCAGATGCCGATCGCGGTATCGGCATCCGGTGCCCGCTATGCCGACGACCAGGGCAACGAGTTCTGGAGCAAAGGCGACACCGCGATGTTGACCCTTGCCGGAGCGCCCAAGCGCGATTGCGCCGTTACCCAGGACACCTCGCCCTGGGAAGATGCCCGCAAGCGCGGCATCACCTTCCGCGCCGTCGGCAACGAGCCGGGCTGGTGGGTCGAGGTCGGCAGCGGCGATTCGCCGCCGCTGACAGCCGCGCTGGATTTCGGACAGCGCAGGATCGAAGTCGCTCAAAGCCAGGGCATCAGCAGCACGCCTGGCTTCGGCGGCAAGACGGCGGACGGCACCGACGTGGTGCTGCGCATCCAGGACAAGCCCTGCGCCGACGTGATGAGCGGCGAGCAGTTCGAGGCCGGCGCCGAACTCAGCGTCGGCGATCAGGTCTATCGGGGCTGCGGCGCGCGACTCGGCAAGTGAGCCGGGCACCAACAACCGGCCGCGGCCGAAGCAAATGAGCGCCGTCGCCGCTCCGGACCTGCGCGAAGTCAATCGCCGCTTCTACGACGCGTTGTGGCGCGATGCGCGGCTGATCCAGCCGCAACGCTTCAACACCTGGTCGCTGGTGGACGAACTCGCCACCGGCACGCCGCGGCGCCTGGAGATCGCGCCCGGCCTACGACCGCGCCTGCCGATCGCGGGGACGGCATTCGCCGATATCAGCGCACCGGCGCTGCGGCAACTGGGCGCACACGGCGGCCACGCCGTGCAGGCGCAGGCCGATGCCCTGCCCTATGCCGACGACAGCTTCGATCTGCTGTGCGCGTTCGACATCATCGAGCACATCGAGGGCGACGAGGCGGCGATGGCGGAACTCGCGCGCGTCGCCGCGCCCGGCGCCGTGCTGCTGCTGTCGGTGCCGATCCACATGGCGGCCTGGACCGTGTTCGACGAGTTCGTCGGCCACCATCGCCGCTACGAGCCCGAGGCCCTGCTGGCGCTGCTGGCGCGCCATGGATTCGCCACGCAGCGCAGCGCCGCGCACGGCATGCAGCCGGAATCGACCCGGCTGCTGAAGCTCGGCATGTGGTTTCTCACCCACCAGCGGCAGCGTGCGATGTGGTGGTACAACCACGTCTTCATGCGTTTCGCGCTGGATACGCAGGCGCCGCTGGCACTGCAGCCGGGCATGATCGCCACCGACGGCGTCGACACCGTGCTGCTGGTCTGCCGCAAGGCAGCCGCAGCCTAGAAACCGCCCTGCCGCATCGCCCTACAAAGACGAATTCCGTAACGCCTTGGCCGCCGATACGGCCTCGGCGCGATTGCGGCCATGGTGCTTGGCCTGGTACATGGCGATGTCCGCCACGTTCACCCAGTCCTGCACGCTGACCAGCACGCGACTGGCTTCGGCCAAGCCGATGCTGACGGTGCAGCGCACCTGCGGCGCCAACGCACATTCGATCGCCTCCACCTCGGCACGCAGCCGCTCGGCGACTTCGCGCGCGCCGTCCATGCGGGTTTCGGCCAGCAGCACGCAGAACTCGTCGCCGCCATAGCGCGCCGGCGTGTCGATCTCGCGCAACGATGTCTTCAACACGTCGGCCACGCAACGCAATACGGCGTCGCCGACCACGTGTCCATGCCGGTCGTTGATCTGCTTGAAGTCGTCGACGTCGATCATCATCACCACCGCCGGCCGTCGGGTACGCAGGCAGCGCGCCAGTTCCTTGCCCGCGACTTCTTCCCAGTGCCTGCGATTGAACAGTCCGGTGACATCGTCGATGCGGTTGAGGTGTTCGAGCATGCGGTTCTGGCGCAATACCCTCCGTCCCAGCGCATATGCCGCGGTGCTGATCGCCATCGGATAACCGAACAGGAACGGCAGGCTGGCGACGATGTTGAGCATGCTGCTGTGCAGTTGCACCGGGAAACCGAGCAACGCCGAAGTCGCTGCGCACGCCAGCACTTGCGCGATGGCCGTGCGCGCCAGGAAACGCCAGCCGGCCACGCCGATCTTGTCGACCGACAGCATCACCGCCAGCAACGCGCTCGGCAGCAGGTTGAACTGCATCATCGCGATCCATGCGCCACCCAGCACCGAATCGAGCACCAGGCTGCGGAGCTCGGCCCGGGCCGGATCACGACTGCGACGAGCCGCCAGCCACGCCATATGCGGCCACACATAACCATTGACCAGCAAAGCGATCCAGGCAAGCAACGGCGCCTGCTGCTGGTACAGCACCGACGCGATCGACAGCACGCCCAAACCCCAGCCGAGCGTGCGCATGCGATGGATCCGCGCGATGAAGCGCAGGCCGCGCATCCGCGCATCCGGCGCGATCTCCTCCACCTCTGCGGTCTTGCCGGTGGTCAGGCCCAGGAGCATCTCTTCTCCGTCGTCAACCCACTGCGATCCACCCGAGCCTAGCGCCTGGCCGCATCGCAATATCTGCACTGCGTCGCGATTGTGCGTCTTCAATCGTTACTGTTCAGGCGAGCCGCATCGATACGCGGACTCAGGGTTCCCGTAACGGTTCCTGATTGCCCACCGCATGCACTTCACCGTCGGGCCATGGAGGCCGATAAACTCGACCGATGCGCAAACCGCTCCTGCTCGTCGTCGCCCTGCTGCTGGTTGCCGTGGCATTGCTGTGGCCGCGCCCAACGACATCGCCCGACACGCCCACTCCCGCTTCCATCACGCCGACTTCACAATCGGCGATCGAAGACGACGCGCGCCGGGCGTCGGCATCAGGGGTGGACACACTGCCGGCATTGCCCGGCTTCCTGCCGCGCGAAGCGCACGACACCGTGCGCTTGATCCTGCAGGGCGGCCCCTATGCGCATCGCCAGGACGGCAGTGTGTTCGGCAACCGCGAAGGCCGCCTGCCGCGCAAGCCGCGCGGTTATTACCGCGAGTACACCGTCGACACGCCGGGCCTGGATCATCGCGGCGCACGCCGCATCGTCACAGGCGGCGATCCACCCGAGATCTGGTACTACAGCGACGACCACTACGACAGTTTCCGCGCCTTCGAGCCGGGCGCGCAGGGAACGCGGCGATGAGCGAATCCGGCTTCGACCTCGGCCTGTCCGATCCCGCGCGCGCCGGCGTGTTCCTCGTCGCCGCGGACGACCTGACCACGCTCGACGTGCTGGCCCGAGATGCCGGCCTGCGCGCCTGGCGCATCGACCTCAGCACCTGCCGCAACAAGGCCACGCTGCTGCTGCGCATCGCCACGATGCTGGAGTTCCCCGGCAGTTTCGGCCGCAACTGGGACGCGTTGTCCGACGGCCTGCGCGACCTGGGCTGGTTGCCTGCCGCCGGCTATGCGTTGCTGTTCGAAGGCGCTGGCGACCTGCGCGACGCCGACGCGGCCAGCTTCGACACCCTGCTCGACATCCTCGGCGAGGCTTCGCGCGAATGGGCCAGCCGCAAAGTCGCGTTCTGGGCGTTCATGGCGCTGCCCGAAGACAGCTTCCAGGCGACCTTGTAGAGCGAAGCGAGCTTTCTTTCCACAAAGCCAGCTCAGCCAGATCGATCAGCCTTCCAGTTGCGACCAGCGCGCATACACGGCGTCGAGTTCCGCCTGCACCGCGGCCATCATGTCGTTGTGCGCGACGATCGCCGCGCTGTCGCGCTGGTAGAAGCCGGGGTCGTTCATCTGCGCAGTCAGTTCGGCGATGCGCGTTTCCAGCGCTTCGATCCGCCCCGGCAGTGCCTCCAGTTCGCGTGCCTCCTTGTAGCTCAGCTTGCGCTTGGCCGGTGCCGCGGGCGCCGGTGCTGCGGCGGCCATCGTCTGCCTCGTACCGGCCGGCGCGGCGACGGTCGCCACCGGCCGCTGCCGCAACCAGTCGCTGTAGCCGCCGATGTATTCGCCGACCCGGCCCGCGCCTTCCATGACGATCGTCGAAGTCACCACGTTGTCGAGGAAGTCGCGGTCGTGGCTGACCAGCAGCAGCGTGCCCGGATAATCGGCCAGCAACTCCTCCAGTAGTTCGAGCGTCTCCACGTCCAGGTCGTTGGTCGGCTCGTCCATCACCAGCAGGTTGGACGGCTGCGCGAACAGCTTGGCCAGCAAAAGGCGGTTGCGCTCGCCGCCGGACAGGCGCGTGATCGGCGCGCGCGCGCGATCCGGCGTAAACAGGAAATCCTGCAGGTAGCCCAGCACGTGCTTGCTGCCGCCGCCGATGTCGATGAACTCGCGACCTTCGGCAACGTTGTCCAGCGCGTTCCAGTCCTCGCGCAGCGCGGCGCGGTACTGGTCGAAATACGCGACCTGCAGCTGCGTGCCGATTTTGACCTCGCCGGCGTCGGGCTGCAGCTGGCCCAGCAGCAGTTTCAGCAGCGTGGTCTTGCCGCTGCCGTTGGGACCGATCAGGCCGATGCGGTCGCCACGCAGGATCGTGGTCGAGAAATCGTGCACGAGCGTTCTGCCCGCGAAGCCGAACGAGACGTCCTGTGCCTCGATCACCTTGCGTCCCGACGCGCTGGCCTGCGCGGTCTGCAGACGCACGTTGCCACTGGCCTCGCGCCGCGCGGCGCGCTCGTTGCGCATCGCTTCCAGCCGTCGCACGCGGCCTTCGTCGCGGGTACGGCGCGCCTTGATGCCCTGCCGGATCCAGGTCTCCTCCTGCGCCAGCAGCTTGTCGAAGCGCGCGTTCTCCTGCACCTCGGCATTCAGCCGCTCCTCGCGGCGGCGCTCGTAGTTCGCCCAGTCGCCGGGCCAGCTGGTAACGCGGCCGCGATCGATCTCGACGATCCGCGTCGCCAGCGCGCGCAGGAAGCGACGGTCGTGAGTGACGAACACCAGCGCGCCCTGCCAGCCTTTCAGGAACACTTCCAGCCAGTCGATCGCCTCGATGTCGAGGTGGTTGGTCGGCTCGTCGAGCAGCAGCAGGTCCGGCGCCGACACCAGCGCCCGCGCCAGCAGCACGCGCCGCTTCATGCCGCCGGACAGGGCCGCGAAATCGGCATCGCAATCCAGCGCCAGCCGCGCCAGCGTCTCCTCCACCTTCTGGTCCAGTGACCAGCCGTGGGCGGCCTCGATCCGGCCCTGCACCCGTGCCAGCGCATCGGTATCGATGGGCTCCTCGTGGATCAGGTGGTGGTACCGCGCCAGCAGCTCGCCCAGCTCGCCCAGCCCGGCCGCGACCACGTCGAACACGCTGCCGCCGGCACCCAACGGCACCTCCTGCTCCAGACGCGCGACCCGACGCCCGCCCTCCAGGGTGATGCGCCCGTCGTCGGGCACCAGCTCGCCGGCCAGCAGCCGCATCAGGGTGGATTTGCCGGCGCCGTTGCGGCCGATCAGGGCGATGCGCTCGCCCGGCTCGATGGCCAGGTCGACGCGTTCCAGCAGCAGTGGGCCGCCGACGCTGTAGTCGACGGCATTCAGGGTGATCAGGGACATCCGCATAGTCTAGCGGCGCGAGGCGCCGCGCAGTACGCTAACCGCCACCGACCACCACCGGAGCGCGCCATGGCCAAGGGCCTCGACAAGAAGAAAGAAGACAAGAAGAAACCCGAGAAATCGCTGAAGGAAAAACGCGCAGCGAAGAAGGAGAAGAAAGCCGGCAAATGAGCCGGCTTTTTTCTTGCGTGGTGTTTTCCTTCCGGCTGGAAACGGTCCTGCTCTAGCCGAAATTCTGGAAGGGGAATTCAGGCAATCGGACGGAGTATTGATCGTCCTGCACGGCGATCCTTGACTAGCATCGGAGCATCGCCTGAATATCCCGCTTGCATATACCCCTCTTCTGGGGTCAATAAATCATTAGGGCTCAGGGGGAGTCTTGTGACTGACAACACCGCTTTACTAGAGGAAATTCGCGACTTGCTGTCCGAGCAAAACAAGCTCATGAACCATATCGCGGAAATGAACAAGAAAGCCATGGAGCAGAATGCCGCACACGTCGCTCAAAGCATGGCATACGCCGCCAACGCCGACTCTTTTGTCGCTGGAGCCAAGCGACAAAATGGCGCACTTATCTGGGCGGCCGTGGCATTCCTGGCCTTCGCGCTGGTTTTTCTCTGGCGCGGACAAAGTTCAACGCTCGGAGCACTTGGGCTGTAGGTGGCTGCAGCGCCTATCCATTCAAGCCGAATCAGCTCCGCGGGGCGGCATAATTGAGCCGCTGGACGGCACAACATGAAATTCGGTGATCTTGAAAAGTCGGCATTACAGCTAAACGACCTCTACGAACAGCTTGAGGTCAAGAGACATGGGCGCATCTGGACCACGGAAGAACTTGCGCTTGGTTTCGTAGGAGATGTAGGCGATCTGGCAAAACTGATCCAGGCCAATGCCGGCATCCGGAATATCGATGACTGCAAGGCGAAACTTGGGCATGAATTGTCGGACTGCTTATGGTCGATTATCGTTCTTGCAAATAAGTGTGGCATTGATTTAGAGGTTGAGTTTGCCAGAAGCACCAAAGAAATAGCCGAGTACATATCTGGCGAGCTGGGCACATAAGAACTCACCCAAGCCGACGCCACTTCGCGGCGGCCAGTTCAAGCATTAGTCATCCATGCAACTCCGCTGGTTCCTGATAATCCCCAGTTGCGCCATTGCTTTCTCAACGATGGCTGGGTTTTCCGTCCCGGCCGGGGGTGTACTTCCGAAAGAGCAGTCTTCCCGCGAATCTTTAGCAAGCCGTAACCGAGAGAAAGTCATGTCCGGCAGCCTGACGACGCCCATGGCCGCGCACGTCGCACTCGCGGCATTTCTCTACGTCCTGCTTACGGCCGCGCGTGCGCCTGCCGTCTGGGGTATCGGCCGTCGTAGCGATGGAAGTAATCCGTGGGTCGGCGTCGAAGCACGGATCAGCGCCAACCTGTCCAATCAATTCGAATGGCCGCTGTTCTTCCACGTTGCCTGCCTGCTCCTGCTGCAATTCCAGGCAAGTCTCGCCGCTCTCGCGCTGGCATGGGTCTTCGTCGCCGGACGTGTGTTGCACAGTGCTGTGCAGATCCTTGGTCGCAACGTCCGGCTCAGGGGAATCGTGTTTACCACCAACTTCCTCGCGGTGCTCGGACTCTGGGCCCTGGTCGTCCTGGCCGCTGGCGGTCCGCCTGTGGAGTAGCCCTTCATTCACCGGAGTTCCACATGACCCCCGCTCCGTTCTCCGTCCGCACCTTGGGTCCTGGCGACATCGCGCCAATGAGAGCCATGCTGGCCATGTTCGGCAGGGCCTTCGACGAAGTGCACACCTTCGGCGATGCACCGCCCGGCACCGCCTACCTGGCACGCCTGCTGGGCAGCGACACCTTCATCGCGATTGCCGCGCTGAAAGACGATGCGGTCGTGGGTGGACTCGCGGCTTACGTGCTGCCCAAGTTCGAACAGGAACGCAGCGAGATCTACATTTACGACCTGGCCGTCGCCGAGGCCCACCGGCGCGAAGGCATCGCCACCGCGCTGATCATGGAACTCAAGACGATCGCATCCAGGCGCGGCGCCTACGTGATCTTCGTGCAGGCCGACCACGGCGACGACCCGGCCATCGCGCTATACACGAAGCTCGGTACTCGCGAGGACGTGCTGCATTTCGACATCGCCCCGGCTTCGCCGGGCCTGCGCGGATAATTCCCGACGATCGGCGTCCGGGCCTGCGGCAGGCACGGCGCCCGCTCACTCCGCTTTAACTCCGTGCATGACACAAACCCAGCGGCCATAGCCACCAAGGGTTTTCATGAAGAAGTTTCTCGCCATCTACACCGGTTCCGTCGCCGCCAGCGAGAAGGCGCAGCGGGATATTCCCGACGAGGCGAAAAGGAAGGAACGCGACCAGGCGGGCATGCAGGCCTGGGGCGCCTGGGTGGGCAAGCACGAGGCGGCGATCGTGGACAACGGCAGTCCGTTGGGAAAAACCAAGCGCGTCGGCCCTGACGGCATCTCGGATATCCGCAACGCGATGGCGGCCTACACGATCGTCGAAGCCGACTCGCACGAAGCGGCGGCGAAGATGTTCGAAAACCATCCGCACTTTGCGATCTTCCCCGGTGAAGCGGTCGAGATCATGGAATGCCTGCCGATGCCCGGCCCGACGAAGTAGCCCTGCCGGTCACAACGGTCCGAGCAGGGCCAGAGCGACCAGCGTGTTGATCACCAGCCCCACCAGCAGGATCAGCAGGGTGGCGCCGATGGCGCGCCACCAAGGCACCTGGAGCAGGTTCCGCAGCCAGCCGGCCTGCGCGGCGACAAACCAGGCGCAGGCGACCAGTGCCCACGTGATGCCTGCCTCGTGGAAACGCGTGCCGAAAACACGCGCGATCGTGACGCCGATGGACAGGGAGATCGCAAACGGCGCAACAAGGTAGCACTGCGCGTAGAACGGGCGCCGCAGCGTGTCGCGGTCGATGCGGCCATGTGTGCGCACCAGCAGGTACATCGCTCCCAGCAGCGCCCATACGCCGAAGGAAATGGTCCGGTAGATCAACAGGTTCTGTTCCGAACCCAGCACTATCTTTGCCAGTTCACCCGACCTTTCCGGCATCTGCGCGTGAAGTGTCAGTTCGACGACATGCGAAATGATCACTGACAGCAGGAGGAAGAACGGCGGACTCAGCCCATCCTTGAACTGCTCGCGCAGCGGATCGGCAAGCTCCTCGTCCGCGTACTGGGCCATGCGAATGGGATGCCGCACCACGCGCCACAGCGTGCGGGGATAGAACACGAGCCAGGTCATCGCTTCGTAGATGAACTCCTCGAACGACTTCAGTATCTTGAGGAAATCCATGCGCGGGGTCCGCCTGGCCGATGTGGTCCGAGCATACGCCAGACTGTCCTTTTTTTCGTCCCACGGCCGCCTCCGGCAAGGCGCGAGGCGATCGCATCGCCGGGCGCGTCGGCTCCCGCATGCGTCGACGCATTGAGCGCTCTGGAGCGACGTGGCACGATGCCGCGGATGGCCCGCATGACCGATGCAGCACAGCACTTGCGCGACCTCGCACGACTGCGCCGCGTCCGCGACCGGATCGACCGCGAATACGCGCAGCCGCTGGACGTGGAGGCGCTGGCCCGCGACGCGGGCATGTCGGCTGGGCACCTGAGCCGGCAGTTCAAACTCGCCTACGGCGAGTCGCCCTACAGTTATCTGATGACACGGCGCATCGAGCGTGCGATGGCGCTGTTGCGTTGTGGCGACCTCGGCGTCACCGAAGTCTGCTTCGAGGTCGGCTGCTCGTCGCTGGGCACCTTCAGCACCCGCTTCACGGAACTGGTCGGCGTGCCGCCGAGCGTGTACCGGCGCGAGGCGGCGCTGGCGACCGAGGGAATGCCGCCGTGCGTGGCCAAGCAGGTAAGCCGACCAATCAGGAATCGAGAAGCGCCGGCTACCTGACCCGTTCTAGCATGACGACTCACCCACACCACGGACGACTGTCATGAACATCACCATTCACTCGAGCTTTCTGCCGCACAATGACGCGGACGCAGCGCTGGCCTTCTATCGCGACATCCTCGGCTTCGAGGTCCGCAAGGACGTCGCCTACAACGGTATGCGCTGGATCACGGTCGGCCCCGTTGGCCAGCCCGACACGTCCATCGTCCTGCATCCGCCAGCCGCCAGTCCGGGCCTCACCGACGACGAGCGCCGCACCATTTCCGAGATGATGGCCAAGGGCACCTACGGCATGATCATCCTGGCCACCGCCGACCTCGACGGCGTCTTCGAGCAACTGCAGGCCAGCGACGCCGAAGTCATCCAGGAGCCGACAGAGCAACCGTACGGGGTCCGCGACTGCGCGTTCCGCGATCCGGCCGGCAACCACGTCCGCATCAACGAAGTACGCTGATCGGTCTGGCGATCGCCAGTCACGTCCACGACCGCTGAACGCCCTCATCCGGTGGTCGCAGGCCATTGCGATTGCGGGTCTTCACAGGAGGATTGAATGAACTGGAACAAGTGGATCCGGCAGTTTCACCGCTGGGTGGCCGTCGTCTTTACAGTGACCGTCATCATCACTTTAATCGTCTTGGCGCAGGAGAATCCTGTCGTCTGGGTCTCGTATGTGCCGCTGCTCCCGCTCGCGCTGCTGCTGCTGACCGGTCTGTATCTGTTCGTGCTGCCCTATGCCAGCAAGTGGCGTGGCGGACGCCGAACTGGCGAAACCTGACGATCGAAGCCGGGTATTTTGTCCGGCAGACGGATCGGTCGGCCGAAAAATGCGATCCGCGTGCGCCGCGTATCGCCTCGATAGATTGCGGGACCGATGTCGGGCCGAAGCTCCTCCCGCAAGATGGATGCGCCGACAAGGATGTCTGCTTCGCTAATTGAAGACAGAGTGAGCAAGGCCAGGAAGACGGACGCGCGCCCATGCAATATGCCGCCGACGGCCACGACCTGATCCACATGCACGGCGCGCGCGGCAACAATCTCAAGGGCGCCGGCATCGAGATCCGAAGCTGACTGACCATGGTCACCGGCGTCTGTCCGTCGTCCAGGCGGCCGGTGCCATCACTGTCGAGCGCGGCACAAAAACCATCACCAGGCGAGAAACCGGCACCCGCGAGGATGTCATTGCACCTAAATATCGCCACCGCACAGCTGCGCGATGGTGATCCGGACGCATCCCGTTGGACGCGGCGCAATCGCAGCGGCGGACCGTCCATGCCCGACGGCAGTCGCACCTCCGTGCCGCACCGGCCAATGCACTCCTGTTTCCTGCTCGTGATCCGATATTACAACTGCCCCCACTGCCCGCTACGCTTCATCGTCCCCCACTGGTGCTTGCGTCGCGACAACCATTGCCACATGCCACGGCATCGCCACAGAGTGTTGAGCTGCCGGTACCCGAAGTTCTCCAGCACCGCCATCGCGAACAACGCGAGAATGTCGCGGGTCCGGTTGTAGACTCGGAAGGACAGCGTCTCCAGCAGCAGTCCGTTGACCGACAGCAGGACACCCATGCCGATAGCGACGGCCAGGAATACGACCAGCGACACCGGCGATATCCAGCCCAGCGCGAAGCCGGCCAGCATGAATACATATCCGGTCAGTTCGATCAGCGGGCCGAACCATTCGAACAGCGCCATGAACGGCCAGGCCAGATAGCCGGCAGCGCCGGCACGCCAGCCGAAACGCCACGGTGGATGGAATGTCAGGCTTTCCGCGAGCCCACGCTGCCAGCGCGAGCGTTGCCGACCCAATGTTCCCAGATCTTCGGGAGCCTCGGTCCAGCAGATCGGATCGGGCAGGTAGCGGATGTGATACGGCACGCGGTTGCGCCGATGCCAGCGGTGCAGCCTCACCACCAGTTCCATGTCCTCGCCGACGGTATCGGTGCGATACCCCCCTACGGTCTCCACACGGTTGCGGTCGAACAGGCCGAATGCGCCGGAGATGATCAATACGCCGTTCAGTGGCGACCAGCCCAGGCGCCCGAACAGGAACGCGCGCAGGTACTCGATGATCTGCATACGCGCCAGCAGATTACCCGGTAGGCCGGACTTCACCAGGAAGCCACCGCGTACTTCCGAGCCGTTGGCGATGCGCACGGTGCCGCCGGAGGCGACGGTGCGCTCGTCCTCGATGAACGGCTGCACCACGCGCAGCAGGCTGTCGCGCTGCAGGATGGAATCGGCATCCACCGCACAGAACAGGCCGTGGCGCGCGACGTTGATGCCGACGTTGAGCGCGTCGGCCTTGCCGCCGTTCTCCTTGTCGATCACGCGCAGATTGCCGTAACGCAGCGAGCGGTATACGCCGCGGACCGGCTTGTGCGGCACGGCCTGTCGCACGACTTCCGGGTGCGGTACCAGCTCGAACTCCTCGATCAGAACCTCCAGAGTCCGGTCCTTGGAGCCGTCGTTGATCACCACGACCTCGAATTCCGGGTACTGCAGTTGCAGCATCGAACGCACCGAGGTGCGGATGGTCGCTTCCTCGTTGTAGCCGGGCACCAGCAACGAGATCGGCGGCTCCATGCCCAGGTACGGCGTATCGGTGCCGTACTCGGCGCGCTGTCGCATGTAGCTGCGCAGGCTGAGCATCGACAGCACGTTGAGCAGCAGGTAGCCACCGTTCAGAAGCACGAAATAGCCAATGAAGAACATCTGCACGGCGAACAGGACCTTCTCGATCATGCGCGCTGTCCCGTCGCGAAACGCTCTGCCAGCGCCCGCGCCAGCGCCTCGTGCCCGTACTTGTCCTGCACGCCCGGCAGTAACGCACGCAGCGCGTCGGCGTCCAACCGTGGCAGCGTGGCGATGGTATCGGCGGCCTGGCGCCGGACCCACCAGCTATGGTCGGCGAGCAACGCCAGCAGTACATCCAGATCCGCGATGTCGGCGCGTTTGTGAAGCGCTTCCACAGCCACCAGCCGCACCGACGGATCCGCATCATGCAGCGCCTGAAGGATCAGTTTCTTGTCGACCGGATCGCCGAGCTCGCCCAAGGCCTGCAACGCCGCCGCGCGATTGCGCGCATCGCCGTCGTTTACCGCGCGCGCGCGCGCCCAGGGAGCGATGCGCGCAGGTTCGGCCTGAGCCAGCAACGGCGTCAGTCGCGCCAGCCGCGTGGGCCCGGCCTGCTCCAAAGCCTCGAGCAATGCCGGCGTGACCGCGACACGGCCGGCTTGGCGGCACAATGCCGACAATCGCTGCGCCCCCCAGTTCTCGCGTTCCAGCGCCTGCGGCAGTACCTGCCGGATGGCGCGCTCCGGATCCATGGCGATCAACGCCTGCGCCGCGGCAAACGTGACGAACGGATTGCCGCCCCGGCACAGCGGAACGATCTCGTTCCAGTACGTTTCGTCGCCGAGATGACGGAACGTTTCCAGCGCGACCAGCTTTCCGCGTACGCTCCGACCGCGCAGCAGGCTCAACGCATAGCCATCGAGCGCGAGCGCGGGGATGAGTTCGTTGAGCCGCAACGAGGCAGTGCCGCGGAGCTGGCGCTGCATCCGGTTCCAGAGCAACAACCACCACCTCCGGTGCTTGCCGCGAGGGGGGTCGAATCCGGCGACAGCCCCCTCCAGGCTCATCTGCGCCAGACGCGGCCGCCATTGGTTGTTGAAGGTATCGCGCTGGCGCTTTCGGCGTGCCGCCAGCGTCGAGGTCGCCAGTACCTGGACAAGCATTGCAAGCGTCACTGCCACCAGCAGGCAGGCAATGAGGCTCGCCAGCCGCAGCGTCGGGTCATGCGGCAACCAGGCGAGCCAGTCCATGTCAGAAACGGCGCTCCAGGCCCAGGCCCAGGCTGCGTCGGGTATACAGATCGCCCTGATCGACGATGCCCATGTTCCAGAGCAGGGACCAGTTGCCGGCCAGAACGTGACGGCCGAACAGAATCAACGCGCGTACGTCGCTGACAACAACGCCGGTTCCGGCCAACGCCGCTTCACGGCCAAACGCGATCTGCAGGCCGGTTTCGTTGCGATCGCCATACGCACGCGCCAAGCGCAGGTCGTGGCCAGGCGAATCGCTGCCGTGCAGGCGCGTGAGGTTGAACGTGTAAGCCGCGCGCCAGACGCCCCAGTAACGCTCGGCGCCCAGCGCCAGCCGGTCCACGCGTCCGTCGGGGTAATCGCTGGTGCGCAGGCTGGCGGCGCCGATCCATCCGTTCGCGAACACACGCTGCACGCGCAGGTCCGCGTAGTAGCGCGGCAGGAAATCGGCATCGGAAACCAGCCCTATCTCGGGCTGCAAGGTCCATGTCGCCGTCAGGGGCACGATCAATCCGGCTTCGATGCCCTGGTCATTCATGCCGAAACGACGGTCGCCAACCAGCGCGCCGTAGGCGCCGACGCGGCCAGCTTGAGTATCGGCGACGTCGAAACGCAGGTTGGCCCAATCGTCATACGTACCGTCGAGCCAGTCGCGGCGGGCCGAGAAGGCGATACTGCGGTACCGTTGTTGCGGCAGCGGCGCGGCTACTGCTTGCTCCGGCGTTGATGCCTCCGCCGTCGCGTCCGAAGGCTGCGCCGACGGTGCGGCATCGCGGGCCTGCGCGAGCAGTTGCGCCAGCTCGGCGTAATCCGGCGCAAGGCGCTGCGCACGCTCGAGGACTTCTACGGCCCGGTCCGGCTGACCTGACCAGAGCAGAGCCTGGCCGTAGCCGAACAGGTAGTCGGTATTGTCCGGTTCGTCGACAAGCAGTTTCTCGTAGAGCGGCAAGGCGCGCGCCGGCTCGCCGCTCCAGGCATGGGTCCTCGCCAGCATGAAGCGGGCGTCCGTATCGCCCGGCGACGCTTCAAGGCGGTGCTCCAGCAACTCGGCTGCGGCTGCATACTGGCGCTGGTCCAGCAATGCCTGCGCCTGCTGTTGCAGTGTCTGGGCGAATGCGGCGCACGGCGCCACTCCGATGGCCAGCAACGCGGCGGCAAGCCCGCGCAGGATCACGGCGAGCGCCTGAGCAGCCGGCGGATACGCGCCAGCAGTTCCTCCGGCTGGAAGGGCTTGGTCACGTAGTCGTCGGCGCCGATTTCCAGCGCGCGCACGATATCCGTCTCGCGCGCCTTGGCAGTCAGCATCAGTACCGGAACCGAGCTCCAGCCGGCTTGGGCGCGCAGGCGCTCGACCAGTTCCATGCCGTCCCGGAACGGCAGCATGTAATCCATCAGCACCAGGTCCGGCGCCGGTCCGCTTTCTATGCGCTCCAACCCGGCACGCCCATCGGCCACATGCTCCACGACGAATCCCTGCCTCTCCAGCAGGAAGCGCACGATCAGCGCAATATCCTCTTCGTCCTCGATCACCAGGACCTTGGCTGCTTCGCTCATCCTTCCTCCCTCGTTTGCGCGCCGCTGGCCGGCCAATGACGCAGATTCTCCATGATCAGGCTCGCAAGATCACCCGCATGGCTGCGTGATTTCACCAGCCGCCTGAGCACCGCGCGGCCTTCGGCGACACCGGTTTCGTGCGCGGAGAAGATGATCACCGGCGTCGGCGGGCGTGCATTCGCCAGCTCTGGCAGCAGTTCCGATCCGTTGCCATCGGGCAGCATCAGGTCGAGGATCACCAGATGGTGCCGCCGCTGCGCAAGGTGGTTGCGCGCCTCGGTCAGGCTGGCGGCTGCATGCAAGTTGAGCGGCTGCCCGTCCAGCAGGGTGCGCAGCACCTCGCGCACGTCGGCGTCGTCTTCCACGTGCAGCAGTTCGAAGCGCTCGTCTGGCCCGATACCGCGCACGCAGGAACGGACCGCCTCGGCGACTTGCTCAGGATCCAGCGGCTTGTCCAGCCAGTCGACGATGCCAACGACACCGCCGCGCAGGCCTTCGACGCCGTCCGATGCCGGCCGCACGCCTAACAGCAGTACCGGCAGGAACCGATAGCGTGGCTGCGAACGCAATTCGCGCAGCAGCTCCGGCGCAGCGGTTCCGGCCGATCCCAGATCGATTGCCAGGCCGTGCACGTATGGACGCTCGAGCAGGCCGCGCACCTGTGAAAGGTCGGTCGCCACGCAGGTACGGTAGCCATTTTCGGCCAGCATGTCGCCGAGCTCACGGGCAAGAACGGCGTCGTCCTGCAGCAGAACCACGCACGGCATGCTTTCGTTTTCGGCGTTGGCGTCGGGCGGGCGCGTGTCGGCCACGCGCATGGCTTCCGGCAGCCAGACGTGAAAACGGGTACCCTCTCCGGTGACGCTGTCGAAGCCGATCCGGCCGTTCATCTTCTCCACCAGCGAGCGGGTGATCGCCAGGCCCAGGCCGGTGCCGCCGCGACGGCGCACGTTGGAGCCGTCGGCCTGCGCGAAACGCTCGAACACTTGCGGGCGGAACCTTTCCGGAATGCCCTCGCCGTGGTCCTGCACGAAGATCTCCAACCCCCCGTCCTGGCGGCTGATGCCGACCTCGACCGTTCCGCCAGCCCGCGAATGCTTGATCGCATTCGACAGCAGATTCGCCATGACCTGTGCGAAACGGTCCACATCGACTTCCGCGACGCCGTCTTCCCCAGGCAGCAGCTCCAGCGATACGTCGAATTCGCGCGCGTAGGTGAGGTTCTGTTCGATCGACTGACTCACCAGCGACCGCAATGGCAGCCGGTGCAGTTGCAACGACAAGCCGCCCCACTGCAACTTCTCGATGTCCAGGATGTCATTGATCAGCCGCACCAGCCGCTCGGTGTTCTTGTGCGCGATGTCAATCAGTGGACGCGCGGTCTCCGCGATCTCGCCGGCCATGCCGCCGGCCACCAGACCCAGCGCGCCGCGGATCGAGGTCAGCGGCGTGCGCAGCTCGTGGCTGATGGTCGAAATGAACTCGTCCTTCATCCGTTCCATGCGCTGCTGCGCAGACACGTCCACGGCCACGGTCAGCACCTGGCGCTGGCCATCGGACAACACCAGCGGCCGCTTCAGTACCTGCAGCCAGCGCTCCAGGCCGCGCGCGTCGACGAGGCGGGTGCGGTCCGCGCGCCATTCGTCCTCGCCCTGAAGCAGGGCATCATCGCCATGCAACAGCGGCAGGATCGTCTCGTGCCCGGCTATGTCGCTGGGCAGGTGGTTTTCCACCAGCATCGGATGCAACTCCAGCAGGCTGCCGAATGCGACGTTGCACAGGGTGAAGTGGCCTGACGTGTTGCGTACGAAAATCAGGCTTTCATCGGTGTCGACGATCGCGCGCAGGAAGCCATGCTGGTCGCGCAACTGGCGGCGATGCCGCGCCGCCTCGGTGATGTCGCGCACGATCAGCAGATAGCCTTCCTCCATCGCGACCAGCCTGGCTTCGTACTCGCGGCCGTCGTCGTGCACCAGCAGAGTATGCACATCCGAGCCGGGCCGTATCCCAGGTAGTGCCTGGCGGACCTGATCGAGTACCGCCTCGGGCAACACGGCGCCCGGCGCATTGGAAAGCAGTCGTGGGCTGCCTTCGCCCTCGATCTGCCACAGCAGATCCGGGACGGCCTGCAGCATCGCGGTCTGACGCGCTTCGCCGGCCTGCGCTCTTCTGGCGGCTTTGATGCGCTGCATCAGGTTGCGGTCGACCGAGAGCAGTGCGCCGATCAGCACGATCAATGCGAAGAGCCCGCCCCAGGTCGTGAACTGTCGGAACTGTCGCACCTGGCTGGCGACTTCCGTATGCCGTTCGGACAGGCGCGTACGCTCCTCGGCCTCCAGTGTCGCCAGCAGCGCGCGCACCCTGTCCATCGCCTCCTTCCCACCAGCGGTCGCGACCCGTTCCGCCGCGCTCGCCAGGCCTCCGTTCCGACGAGCATCCACGTTTTGACGCGCCAGTTGCAGACGCTGGTCGATCGCCAGCTCGGTCGTACTCAACCATTGCGCGTGGTCGGGCTTGTCGGCGAGCAGCCGGTGCAGATGCTGGCGCTCCGACGCCAGCTCCAGCTGGCCACCGCGGTAGGGCTCGAGGAAGCGATCGTCGCCAGTGATGACGAAGCCGCGCATGCCGGTTTCCACGTCCTGCAGCGCAGACAGCGTGCCCTGCACGACCGTGATCACCTCGAGGCTGTGCGTCACTGCGGTGTTGGCTTCCAGCAGCGCATCCTGCGTACGCCGCGCCTGCCAGCCCAGCAGCACGACCACCAGCAAGGCCAGTCCGAAGCCCAGGTTATGTATGTTGAAAGCGATTCGTGGCACGTCGGGGGTCCACAGTATCCGGCTGCAGCTTATCGTCGGTTGTCTCGAGCCGCCATGGTCCGTGTCGCCGGGCCGTCGGCCCGAGCATCAGCGAAAGACGCAGAGCACTGATACGTATGGGCATGTCAGGAACTGCACGACAGCATCGAACATCCGGCGCGATCGCGCGCCCAGTCCGGACGCTTGCCGGCGTAGGCTTCGCGACCCGGCTGCTCGTCGTAGGGACGGCGCATCACATCGAGCAGCTCGGCAATGCCGCTTTCGTCGCCCTGTTCGGCGCGGTCGATGGCCTGTTGCGCCAGGTAGTTGCGCAGCACGTACTTGGGATTGGCGGCGTGCATGCGTGCCCGCCGTTCGGTGGCGTCCAGCGGGTCGTCGCGCAGGCGTGCGACGTAGCGCGACAGCCATTGGATGAAGGCGGGCTCGACATGGCGGCGCTTGTCGTCGTCGTAGAAGGCATCGGCCAGTGGTGCCAGCGTGGGCGTGGCGAGATCGATATCCGGCAGCGCGCGGAACAGCAGGGTCATGTCGGCTTCGCCGTCGTGCATCAGCGTGTGCAGGTCACGGATCAGTTCGACATCCTCGTCGCGGCACGTCGCCAGGCCCAGCTTGCGCGCGACGTTGTCGCGGTCGGCGCGCGTGTAGGCTGCGGCGTAACCGTCCAGTCCCGCCTGCAGTGGTTCGATCGAGGCGAACAGCGGCGACAGCGCCTGCGCCAGTCGACCGAGGTTCCAGTGTGCGATCTTCGGTTGCCAGCCGAAGCGGTAGCGTCGGCCGTGCGCGTCGGTGGTGTTCGGCGTCCAGTCCGGATCGTAATCGTCGATCCAGCCATACGGGCCATAGTCGATGGTCAGGCCGAGGATCGACAGGTTGTCCGTGTTCATCACACCGTGCACGAAGCCGACCCGCATCCAGTGCGCGATCGTCGCCGCGGTGCGTTCGCAGACCTGCGCGAACCAGCCCGCATACAACGTTTCGCCCTCTCCCACCAGTTCGGGATAGTCACGGCGGATGGTGAAGTCGGCCAGTTGCCGTAGCAGCGCGATGTCGTTGCGCGACGCCGGCAATTCGAAATTGCCGAAGCGGATGAACGAAGGCGCCACGCGGCAGACGATCGCACCGGGCTCGGCGCGCGGATGGCCGTCGTAGAACATGTCGCGCACCACCTCCTCGCCGGTGGCCAGCAGGCACAGCGCGCGCGTGGTCGGCACACCGAGATGATGCATCGCCTCGCTGCACAGGAATTCGCGGATCGACGAGCGCAATACCGCGCGGCCGTCGGCGCTGCGCGAATACGGCGTCGGCCCGGCGCCTTTCAGCTGCAGTTCCCAGCGTTCACCAGCGGCATTGATGGTTTCGCCCAACGTGATCGCGCGACCGTCGCCGAGCTGTCCGGCCCAGTGGCCGAACTGATGGCCGCCGTAATTGGCGGCATACGGCTGCATGCCGTCGAGCAGTGCATTGCCGGCGAACACCTGCGCGAACTGCGGCGCGGCGATGTCCGCAGCGTCCATGCCGAGCGTCGCGGCCATCTCCGGCGACCAGGCGATTACGCGTGGCGCTGCAACCGGCGTCGGCTCGACCGCCGACCATAGCGCACCATGCACCTGGCGGATGCGCGCGCCCTGCTCGGGATCGCCGGGCAGTTCACGGACGAAGCGGTTGTCGAATAACAGGCGGTTCATGCCTTCATGCTCTCATGCGCCCTGGCAGCGGCATGTGTGGGAACCAGATACACATCAAACCGGCAGGTCGGGCCCCAGCACGTAGAAGACTTCCTCGATCGGCGGCCAGCCCATCACCGGTGCGAGCAGCCAGTACGCCACCACCAGTGCGATCAGGAACAACACCACTTTCAGCAACACGCCGGCGATCTTGTAGAGCAGATACGCGCCGAGGATCAGCACGAGAACGCCAAGGACCGTCGTCATGCCGCCTCTTCGTGGGGCATGTCGGCGTCGACGAGCGGGCGCAGGTCGGCATCGAGCGCGACGCGTTCGTCGAACACGAAGCAGCGGCCTTCGTAACCGTAGCCGCCGACTGCCTCGAAATAGCCGAGGATGCCGCCATCCAGTTGCAGCACGTTGTCCATGCCATCGCCGCGCATCCACAGCGCCGCCTTCTCGCAACGGATGCCGCCGGTACAGAAGCTGACCACGGTGCTGTCGGCAAGCGTTTCGCGGTATGGCGCGAGCGCTTCGGGCAGGTCGGTGAAATTGTCGATCGGCAGGGTCAGCGCACCGACGAAGCTGCCATGGCCGACTTCCTCGCGGTTGCGGGTGTCGAGCAGCACGACCGGCTTGCCGCCGTCATCGTGGCCCTGCGCGATCCAGCGTGCCAGGTCCGCGGGTGCAACCGCAGGCGCACGTTGCGCCAATGGCGATGCGCCGTCGCGGCGAAAACTGATGATCTCCGGCTTCACCTTGACCTTGAGCCGCGCGAACGGCTGGGCCGCACTTTCGCTGAGCTTGACGCGCAGCGCCGCGAAGCGTGGATCGGCGCGCAACGCTGCGATGAGGGCGTGGACGGCCTCTGCGTCGCCGGCCAGGAAGAGGTTGATGCCCTCGCCTGCCACCAGCACGGTGCCGCGCAGCGCACCTGCTTCGGCACGTGTGCGTAGCCGTGCAGCGAGCGCGTCGGGATCGTCGATGGCGACGAAGTGGTAGGCGGCGAGATTCAGGAACATGGCTGCATTTTAGCAAGCGCGGCTGACGGACCGGTCTCGCCCCGGTGAGAGGGTTCAGCATCGACGCTTGTGCAGGAATGTCGGAGCTGAAGCCTCTTCCGCCCGAACGCTCCAAAAGACGGTCGGCAAGCTCAACGCTTGCCGGATTTCGCCGCTTCCGCCTTGGCCTTCTTCTCCATCTCGGCCTTGCGGAAGGCCTGGAACTCCTCGATGTGCGGCTGCGCGCGCAGCACCTTCGAATGCGGGTCGATCACGTACACCGCGCCGGCCGGCAGCTCGAGGCGGCCCTGTCCGTCCTTCATCGGCACGGTCTTGTCCTGGCCGTTGACACGCACCTGTACCGGCATCGGGAATGGCTTCCCGGCCGGCGCTTTCCAGCGCAGGTCCAGACCCTTCGCATCGCGCGTGGCAACCAGGTCCGGCAGCGCGGCCTGGTACAGGTACACGTCGAAGAACCAGCGGTAATCCTGGCCGGTGACGCGGTTGACGATGTCGATGTACTGCGGCGTGCTCAGGTAAAGCGGCTTGAAGTTGCCCGGCACCGGCTTGTCGGTGCCGTAGACCGCCTGCCGCGTCACCGCGAAGAAATCCTCGTCCCCGATCAGGTGACGCAGCGTGTGCAGGACCAGCGAGCCCTTGTAGTAGATGTCGTGGCCGGGGCCTTTCTCGTCGTTGTAGACATCTTCTTCCAGCATCGGCTTGCCGGACACGATCGGATACTTGTTGGCGACCGCGGCGCGCTGCTTCATCAGGTTGGCGTAGTACTCCATGTCGCCGCGCAACCACTGCAGATACAGCGGCTGCATGTAGCTGCCGTAGCCTTCGTGCAGCCACATGTCGTCCCAGCTGGTGTTGGTCAGCTGGTTGCCGAACCACTCGTGGGCGAATTCGTGCTGCAGCAGCCAGTCGTAGCCGTACTCGTCGCGCTTGTATTCGTTGCCGTAGGCATTGATGCTCTGGTGCTCCATGCCCAGGTGCGGGGTCTCGGCCACACCCATCTTCTCGTCGCCGAACGGATACGGGCCGATGGTGGACTCGAAGAAGTCGAGCATCAGCGGGAACTCAGCGAACAGGCCACGCGCCTTGGCATCATTCCCCTTCAGGTGCCAGTAGCGCAGCGGTATGTTGTTGCCGTAGCGGCTCTTGTAGTCGCCCTCGAGCACCTCGTACGGGCCGATGTTGAGCGCGATCGCATAGGTGTTGGGATCGCGTGCACGCCAGTGCCAGGTGCGCCAGCCGTCCTTTTCTTCCATGCCGACCAGCACGCCATTGCCTGCGGCGACCAGCGGCACCGGCACGGTGATGCGCTGTTCGACGGTCAGCGGTTCGGCCATCGGATGATCGATGCACGGCCAGAACAGGTCGCAGCCTTCGCCCTGCACGGCCGAGGCGATCCACGGTTCGCCGGTCGGCGCCTTGGACCAGACGAAGCCGCCGTCCCACGGCGCCCGGTCTGCGACGTGCGGCTTGCCGGCATAACGGATGCGCAGCGTCGTGCTGTCGCCTGCAGCCAGTGGCTGGGGCAAGTCAACGGTCATCCGCCCTTCGGGATTGCTCCAGTCCTGCGCGGTGAGCACCTTGCCGTCGACTTCCACCCGATCGATCTTGAAGTTGCGATCGAGTTCGACCACCAGCCGGGTCAGCGGCGCCGTGGCGCGGAAAGTCAGCGCAGCGTCGCCATGCAGGCTGCGATTGGCCGGATCGACCTTGAACTGCAGGTCGGCCTTCTCGAACACCACCGCTTCCTGTTCCGGCGTGCGCGGCGCACCCGTGGCGCGGGTGATGGCGGTCAGTTCCGGTTGCTTCGCGGACGGCTGCGCGGCAAGGGCCGGCAGGATCCCCATCGCCAGCAGCAGGCAGGTGGCAAGCGAGGCGCGACGTATCTTCATGGGCATGGTGTCCTGGTGGGCATGGCGTCGCGCGATCAGGCCGGCGATGCCTATCCGGTCAACCATGTCATATCGCCCCGTCCCCACCCCCTGCCTGAAGTCACGCACGACTACACTATGGCCCGCTTTCCTCCCGGGCCTTGCTCCATGGCGCTCAAATCCACGGTATTCCGCGCCGAACTGCAGGTCAGCGACATGGACCGCCATTACTACGGCACCCACGCGCTGACGCTGGCGCGCCACCCTTCCGAAACCGACGAACGCCTGATGGTGCGGCTGCTGGCCTTCGCGCTGTTCGCCGATGAGCGCCTGGAATTCGGCCGTGGCCTGAGCAGCGACGACGAGCCCGACCTGTGGCGCAAGTCGCTGACCGGCGAGATCGAACTGTGGATCGACCTGGGCCAGCCGGACGAGGCGGACATCCGCAAGGCCTGCGGCCGCGCGCGCCAGGTGGTGATCGTCAACTACAGCGGCCGCAGCGCCGACATCTGGTGGGACAAGAATGGCGCGTCGCTGGCGCGTTCCGGCAACCTGACCGTGATCGACATCGCCCCGGAAACGGTCGACGCGCTGGCGGCATTGACCGACCGCGGCATGCGCCTGCAATGCATGATCCAGGACGGACAAGTCGAACTGTACGGCGAAGGCAGCAGCATCACCGTCGACAAGCGGGTGCGCATGGCGCCGGCCGACGCGGCTTACTGACGACGTGGCGGAGTCCTTCGACGTCATCGTCATCGGCGGCGGCGCGGCCGGACTGATGTGCGCGTTGACCGCCGGGCAACGCGGCCGCAGCGTACTGGTGGTCGAGCACGCCAATCGTGTCGGCAAGAAGATCCTGATGTCCGGCGGAGGGCGCTGCAACTTCACCAACACCGGTACCGGGCCGGGCAATTTCCTGTCGGCCAATCCGCATTACTGCAAGTCCGCGCTGGCACGCTACACCCCGGCCGATTTCATCACGCTGGTCGAGAAGCACGGCATCGCCTACCACGAGAAGGAACTCGGCCAGCTGTTCTGCGACGAGTCGTCGAAGCAGATCGTGCGCATGCTGCTGGACGAATGCGCAGCGGCGGGCGTGCGCATCGAGACCGGCTGCAGCGTCGAACGCGTCGCCGGTGGCGACGGTGGTTATGTGCTGGACACGACGCTGGGCCGCTTCACGGCAAGCAGTCTGGTAATCGCCAGCGGCGGACTGTCGATTCCGAGCATGGGCGCCAGCGGTTTCGGCTACCAGCTGGCGCGACAGTTCGGCCACGACGTGTTGCCGACTCAGGCCGGGCTGGTACCGCTGACGCTCAGCGGTACGCATTCGCAACGACTGCAGGACCTCAGCGGCGTATCGTTTCCTGTCGAAGCCTCGTGCAACGGACAGTCGTTCCGCAACTTCATGCTGATCACTCATCGCGGCGTCAGCGGGCCGTCGATCCTGCAGATTTCCTCCTATTGGCGGCCCGGCGACGAACTGCTTCTGGACCTGCTGCCGGGTGAAGACGCGCAGGTGTGGCTGCGCGAACAGCGCCAGGCACGCTCGGCGGCGGAACTCAGGACCGTACTCGGCGATGTACTGCCGAAGCGTTTCGCACAGCGCCTGTGCGAGGCCTGGTTCGCCAGCAAGCCGATGCGGCAGTACGACGAGCGCGAACTGCGCGACATCGCCACGCAACTGCAGCAGTGGCCGCTCGTCGCCAGCGGCACCGAAGGCTATCGCACCGCCGAGGTCACGCTTGGCGGCGTCGACACGCGCACGCTGTCCTCCAGCACCATGGAATCGCGGCACGTGCGCGGCCTGTACTTCATCGGCGAAGTCGTGGACGTCACCGGCTGGCTCGGCGGCTACAACTTCCAGTGGGCCTGGGCATCCGGGCATGCCGCGGGAGAAGTCGTCTGATGGCGTTCGATCATCCGCGCAACGTGCGTCGGCTGGCCGTGGTCGGTGGCGGCCCGGCCGGATTGATGGCCGCGGAAGTGGCGCGCGCGGCCGGCATCGCAGTCGACGTGTACGAGGCCAAGGGATCGGTCGGCCGGAAGTTCCTGATCGCCGGCAAGGGTGGGCTCAACCTTACCCACTCCGAAGCGATGCCGGAGTTCGCACGGCGTTATCGCGAACGCGAGCACGACATCGCCGGATGGCTGCGCGATTTCGGCGCGCAGGAACTTCGCGAGTGGGCACGCGGGCTGGGCGTGGATACCTTCGTCGGCAGTTCCGGGCGAGTGTTCCCGATGGACCTCAAGGCCGCGCCGCTGCTGCGCGGCTGGGTGCGGCGACTGCGCGACCAGGGCGTGCGCTTTCATGCGCAGCATCGCTGGCTGGGTTGGCACGAAGACGGTTCGCTGCGTTTCGCGGCGGCCGAAGGTGAAGCCCGAGTCAGCGCCGATGCCGCCGTGCTGGCACTCGGCGGTGGCAGCTGGCCGCAACTCGGTTCCGATGGGGCGTGGCAATCGCTGCTGAACGAACGCGGCATCGACGTGGCGCCGCTGAAACCGGCCAACTGCGGCTTCGACATCGACTGGAGCGAACACCTCGCCGGGCGCCATGCCGGCGCGCCGCTGAAACCGGTGGTCGCGCATTGGAGCGACCTGCAGGGCCGGGAGCACATGCTGCAGGGCGAATGCGTGGTTACCGCCAGCGGCATCGAAGGCAGCCTGGTCTATGCGATCTGCGCCGATCTGCGCGATGCGATCGCGCGCGATGGCAGTACGCTGCTGCATCTGGATCTCGCACCGGGTCGCGAGCGGTCGCGCCTGCGCGAGGCCCTGGCCAAACCGCGCGGCAGCCGCAGTTTCAGCGAGCACCTGCGCCGGCAAGCCGGGATCGGCGGCGTCAAGGCTGCGCTGATCCATGAAACGCTGGACAAGTCGCAACTCGGCGATGCCGGGCGAGTCGCCGACACGATCAAACGGCTGCCGCTGGTCCTGCGGCGACCGCGCCCGCTGGCCGAGGCCATCAGCAGTGCTGGCGGCGTACGGCTGGAAGCAATGGACGATGCCTTGATGCTGGCCACCCTGCCCGGCGTGTTCTGCGCCGGCGAAATGCTCGACTGGGAAGCCCCCACCGGCGGCTATCTGCTGACCGCATGCTTTGCCAGCGGCTATCGCGCCGGGCAAGGCGCGGTGTCGTGGTTGCAGGCACGCCGGTAGGAGCGCACCTGGGCGCGACGGCATCAATGCAAAAGCGTCGCGCCCAGGTGCGCTCCTACGGAAATCGACCGTTGGATTGCCTTACGCTCCATCAGCGCTTCTCGTTGATGGCGCGGCGCAGGTTGGCGCGCGCCAGGGCATCGCAGCGCTGGTGGAAGAAATCGCTGAGGAAGATGCGCTCGCGTGCCAACAGGGACTTGAGGAAGCGGCGCCGGTTGAGCTTGAACAGCCAGCGCGGGACGTGGCGGTACTCGGTGGCGATGCCGCGATCGTAGGCATCGAATGTCACAGGCGGTGCAGCCAGGATGGCCATGTCGCAGTCCAGGAACAGCGCCGCGTCGCGGTCGACGTCGGCAATATCCAGGTGTCCATGGCGGGCGGTGAGTTCGATCAGCTGCGCGACGCGAGCGCTGTCCACACCGGAATCGGGCAACCACGCCGCAATCTGCTCGACCGCCAGCTGCGCGGAACGTGCCTCGTTGTCGCTGCGGCCGGCGTCATAGATGGCGTCGTGGTACAGCACGGCCAGGTAGGGTTCGACCGGACGCGTCCATCCCGGCCCATCCGCCACTTCCGTGTAATGCCGCAGCACTTCGCCGACATGCCGGAAGTTGTGATACGCACGCGACGGCGTGGCGTAGAAGCCTTCGAGCGCGGCCAACGCACCGGGCGGGAGGTGGAGGGGCGCGGCTTCGATCATGGCGTTCACGGTGAAAGAAGCAGCCGCACAGGCTCCGCTCTACAGGACAGCGCCCACCCTGCAGCGAGGTCGGTTATTTCGCCGCCGACGAGTAGCTGGTGGCCTTGCACAGCGTGATGTCGGGCGCCGAAGCCGCCGGCACGGCGTCGCCTTGCAGCGCCATCAGCTTGATCACGTCGGTCTTGCCTTCGCTGACCTTGGCCAGCGCGAGGTAGCCGGTCCTGGCATCGCCGCAGAACGCATCGCCGGGAGCTTCCCTGGGCGGCGTCTGCTCGACTACCCGACGCAATTCCACCGTCTGCTCCGGCACGATCATCATCGTGTCCGCGTAGCGGGTGTTGGCGTTGTAGTGATCGTTGCCGCGGACGATGGCCACGCGCTCGGTGACGAAGCTGGCGCCGTTGACGCCGTGGATCGCCATGTCCTCGATCGTCAGTTTGCCGGTAGCTGCCTTCGCGACCTCGTCGCTGGGCTTGAACACGCCCAGCGCGACGGCGGGCGGCATCGGCGGAGCGGCACGCTGCACCGGTTGCGCGCTGGGATCGGAACTGGGCACTTCCGGCGGCGGCGGCGCCGATGTGGTCGCGGCGGGTTTGGCGTTGATTTCTTGCGCGGGGGGCGCCTGGGTGCGGTCGCAACCGGCAGCGGCCAGGACGGCCATCAATACTGAGGCGGAAACTGCGAGGGCAAGACGGCGACTGCGAACTGGATGCAAAACGGAATTCCCCAAGGCGACAGGCAGGCAATGCAAGATCATAAGGATCAATTGTTCAACAAACGTTAGCTGGATCCGCCCTGTGGCCGGGATTATGACCGCGTTGGCGGCAAAAGCGCACCCTCGCCGGCGGACACGCACCCGGTCGCACTGCCATGGCGACGCAGCCAGACGGTGGCCAGCGCCAACCATCCGACGATCAGTGCGACCACCGTCTTCTGCGCAAGCCCGCGCGGCGCGTCTCGCCAGAACGCCAGCACCCATACCGCGATGAAGGCGATGGCGGCCAACGCGAACGCAAGCGCAAAACGCCGTCGCCAGCGCGCATCGCCGCGCAGCCGCCACGATTGCAACAGCATCGCGGTGGTCACGCACAGGAACGCGGTCTGCGCGGCGACGCCGTGCATCCAGCCCTGCAGCGTCGGTTCGCGCCGAGGCAGGTTGCTGTCGGCAATGGCGGTGACGCACAACGCCACGGCCGCCACCGCGAACAGCAGCAATGGCGCGCCGCTGCGCGCCTGCAGCGACAAGGCCCGGTAATAACCGGTGCCGAGCAGCACCAGCGTGCCGGCCAGCGCGAAGTAGGCGATCTGCAGCCAGACCCCGTACGGCCCGAGCAGATAGAAGCTCATCGGTGCGTGCAGCCAGTCCAGGTCCGCACGCAGGAACTGCACGGCCACGCCGGCCAGCACGAACACGCCCAGACCGACCAGCGCCGCCGTCGCCAGCATCCGGCCGGAGCGATCGTGATCGCTGATGCAGGCAGCACCGATATCGCGGGACATCGGCTCAGTACGCGCCCATGTAGTCCTTCTTGCCGACTTCGATGCCGTTGTGGCGCAGCAGGTCGTAGGCAGTGGTCACATGGAAGAAGAACTGCGGCAGGCCGTAATGCAGCAGGTAGGTGCGGCCGTCCAGCTTGCGCTCCTTGGGCGTGCCGGGGCGCAGCACGATCTCGCGCTGCTCGCCGCCTTCGAAACCGGCCGTCGGCAGGCCATCGATGAACGCGATCGTCCTGGCGATGCGCGCACGCAGCTGATCGAAATCCCGTTCGCTGTCCTCGTAGGAAGGAACATCCGCGCCGGCCAGGCGCGCCGGCACGCTCTTGGCGAAATCGCAGGCGATCTGCACCTGCCGCAGCAGCGGGAACATGTCCGGGAACAACCGCGCCTGCAGCAACGCCTCGGGATCGATCTTGCGTTCCGCGGCATGTTGTGTGGCCTTGGCCAGCAAGGCATCGAGGCTGGCGAGAAACTGCTTGAACACGGGAACGGAAGCGGCGTGCATCGGGATCGACATTGTCTGGAAGGCCGTGAAAGGGGATCGCCATGGTACAGGCAGCCCGGGAGCGCGCAGTCGCCGTCGCTGCGGCAGGATCGTTCCGACGCCGGAATGCGGTTAGGGAACGGCGTGTTCGAAGGCGGTTGCGCCCTCGCCGGACGCCAGTTCCGCGTACAGTGCAACCGCCCTGCGCATCAGCCGTTCCGTGCTCCAGGCCTGCGCGTCGACCGGTCCGGCCGCCGACAAGGTCGCGCGGAGCTCCGGCACGCGCAGCAGCCGTGCGACGTGGCCGGCGAACTCTTCGACGTGCTCGCCACTGACCACGGCGCTGCCCGCATCGCGCAGCACGGTGGCCGTGCCCATCACCGCGGTCGACACGATCGGCACGCCCAGCGCCATCGCCTCGATCAGCACCAGTCCCTGGGTTTCGGTGGGCGACGCGAACACGAACGCATCGCCGGCGCGATAGCAGTCCAGCAGCGCAGTACGGCGGTCAAGGTTGCCGAAGAAGCGCACATGGCCATCCAGTTCGAGCCTGGCGACCAGCCTCCTGAGGCGATCCGCATCCGGGCCTTCGCCGGCGATCACGAACAACAGGTCCGGGAATTCGTCGACCAGCCTGCGCGTCACCTGCAGCAGGAAGGCGATGTTCTTTTCCAACGCCAGCCGGCTCACGGTAACCAGCACCGGCTGCTCGGCACCGATGCCGTGCGCCCGGCGGAAACGCGCACCGTCGCCGTACTTGAACTCGTCCAGCGCCAGTCCGGTCGGCAATACCGTCGCCGCGGTATCCACGCCGTAACGCTGCAGCACCTCGACCATCTGCTGGCTCGGCACGATGAGGTGATCTACCTCACCGCACAGCCGGCGCGACACTCGGCGCGCGATCATCCGCGTCAGCGACGACGGCAGCCACGGCAGGTAATGCGCCACGTACTCTTCGAAATAAGTATGGTAGGTCTCGACCGTCGGCCGGCCGGTGCGCCGCGCCAGCTGCACGCCGAACGCGTGCGCGCGGAACGGGGTATGGATGTGGATCACATCCCATTGCCGCGCCGCGAGCTGCGGCAATAGCGCGCGCAGGGCGCTTCGCCGGATCAGGCGGTCTTCCGGATCGAAGAAGATCACCCGCGAAGGCAGGCGGATCACCTCGAAATCGCTGTCGTGCATGGCCTGTCCACTGTCCGGCCCGTAGTCGGGAGCCACCAGCGTGACCCGATGGCCCATCGCGACCAGCGCGCGGGCATAGGTACGGATCGACGACGACACGCCGTTGACCCGTGGGAAGTACACGTCCGACAGCATGAGGATGTCCATGCGGCGGAGGCTATGTCAGTGCGATGACCGTTTTGTGGCAGCGCGCCGGAGCTCGGCGAACGGTGGCGATCAACGGCTCAGCAGGATCACCGGTAGCGCCACCAGCCCGAGCAGCAGCAGGATCGCCACGCCGGTCAGCAGCACGCGCGCCGGCTCGTTGCGCAGGATGGTCCAGAACGTCTCCGCCGTGCCGTCGCGTCTGGCGGCTTCGTATTCGGCCCGCGCCTGCGACTGTCGCCGCGCCTGGTATTCGGCCATCAATCGCTTGGCCTCGGCCAGGTCGGCATCGTCGGAAATCCAGATGCCGCCGGACGAGATGCCCCAGCGACTCGGCCGGGTCTCGTAGTACTCGATCCTGTGCGCATCGAGCAGGCCACGCACATCGTCCGATTCGTCCTCGGGCACGTGGCGCAGGTTCATCAACAGTTTCGACATGGCCGGATGATAGCGGGTCAGTTGCCTGCCGCCCGTATCGCCTCGACCTCGCGCCTGGGAGGTGCACCGAACAGGCGCCGGTACTCACGGCTGAACTGCGACGGGCTCTCGTAGCCGACGCGGTGGCTGGCCGAAGCCGCTTCGATCCCGTCCGACAGCATCAGGCGTCGTGCCTCCTGCAGGCGCAGCTGCTTCTGGAACTGCAGCGGCGTCATCGCGGTGGCCGCCTTGAAACGCTGGTGCAGCGATGAGGCGCTCATGTGCGCCGCCGCAGCCAGTTCATCGATGCGCAGCGGTTCGGCGTAACGCGACTTGATCAGCTCGATCGCACGGGCCACGCGCTGCGAGGCGCCATCGGTTTCGCACAGGTCGCGCAGGCGCTGCCCGAGTTCGCCCGTGAGCACGCGATAGTGGATCTCACGCAAGGCCAGCGGCGCCAGCACCGCGGCCTCGTCCGGCGTATCGAGCAGGTGCACCAGTCGCAGTACCGCATCCAGCAGCGCGGCGCTGGTGCGGGCCAGGTACACCGCACGACCGCCGCCGCTGCCTGCATGTGCCGACGGTTGCAATTGCTGCAGCAGTTCGTTGACCAGGGCCGGCTCGATGTCGATGCGCAGGCACAGGTAGGGCCGCTCGGGCGTGGCCTCGATGACCTGTCCGCTGATCGGCAGCGTCATCGACACCACCAGGTAGTGCAGCGGGTCGTAGACGAAGACCTCGTCGGCCAGTGCCGCATGCTTGCGGCCCTGCACCACCACGCACACGCTCGGGTGATAGACGGTCGGCAGCCGCTGCGACGGCTCGCTGGCCTGGATCAGCGACAAGCCCGGCACCGCGCTCGCATGCAGTCCGTCGCCGGGTACGTTTCGGGCAATCCGGCCAGCCAGTTCAGCCTGCTGCGCCTCGAGCCCGGCGCGCGCGGGCACCACGTTGGAAGCATTGTCGGTCATGGCCTGTCGCCTGCAGCGGAGATGCAGCGATTATGCGCCGCGGCGATCGCGGCACCCGCTGGTCCGGCACGGCCGTGGAGGATCAGGCAAGCATCGGCGAGCAATGGGCTAACGCCCGAAGCCATGCGGCACCTACTGTTTGCGGGCACCTCCCCCACCGTCCGGAGACATCACGATGAGCCTTCCTTTTCCCCGCCGCACCCTGGGCCGCCAGGGCCTGACCGTGTCCGCGATCGGCCTGGGCTGCATGGGCATGTCCGATTTTTACGGCCCCAGCGAAGAAGCCGGCAACCTCGCCGTGCTGAACCATGCCATCGACATCGGCGTGAACTTCCTCGATACCGCCGACATGTATGGCGTCGGCGACAACGAGCGCCTGCTTGCCAAGGTACTGCGCACGCGGCGCGACGGGATCGTATTGGCGACCAAGTTCGGCAACGTGCGCGCTGCCAACGGCGATTTGCTCGGCATCGACGGCCGCCCCGAGTATGTAACGGCCGCCTGCGATGCCAGCCTGCAGCGGCTGGGTGTCGATCACATCGACCTGTACTACCAGCATCGTGTCGACCCGAATGTGCCGATCGAGGATACCGTCGGAGCGATGGCACGGCTGGTCGAGGCCGGCAAGGTCCGCCATCTCGGCCTGTCGGAGGCCTCCGGCTCGACGCTGCGCCGCGCTGCCGCAGTGCATCCGATCGCCGCGCTGCAGAGCGAGTACTCGCTGTGGACGCGCGATGTCGAAAACGATGCGCTGCGCGCGTGCCGCGAGCTGGGCATCGGCTTCGTCGCCTACAGCCCGCTCGGTCGCGGTTTCCTGACCGGCGCGATCCGGCAACTCGATCAGCTCGCCGCCGACGACCGGCGTCGACTCCATCCGCGCTTCCAGGACGGCAACATCGACCACAATCAGGCGCTGGTGGCGGCCGTGACGGACCTGGCGAACGAGCGCGACTGCACCGCCGCGCAACTCGTGCTGGCCTGGTTGCTGCATCGCGGCGCCGACATCGTGCCGATCCCGGGCACGCGCCGCATCGCCCGTCTCGACGAGAACGCCGGCGCGGTACGCATCGACCTCACCATCGCCGAGCAGCGCCGCCTGGAGGAGATGCTGGACACGCATGCAATCGCCGGCACGCGTTATCCGGCCTCGCAGATGGCAGCGCTCAACGTCTGACCCCGTGCTTCCGGTCGCCACTTCCGACCGGCTTCCCGCTTCACAACGCAACCGTTGATGCGGCCAGGCAATCGCCCTGGCCGCTACGGCCGGTTCGCGTCTGCATTCCTTGACCCTGGAGAAACCGCATGTTGAATATCCGCGACAAAGTCATCGCCATCACCGGCGCCAGCAGCGGTATCGGCGAAGCCACCGCATTGCGCCTGGCCGAACACGGCGCGCGGCTCGCGCTCGGTGCGCGTCGCACCGAGCGCCTCGAGGCATTGGCCGCGCGAATCCGCGATTGCGGCGGCGATGCGCTCGTGCAGCCGCTGGATGTCACCCGACGCGACCAGGTCGAGCGCTTCATCGACAATACCGTCGCCACCTATGGTCGCCTCGACGTGCTGGTCAACAATGCCGGCGTGATGCCGCTGTCGCGCATGGTCGACCTCAAGGTCGACGAATGGGAACGCATGGTCGATGTCAACATCAAGGGCGTCCTGTACGGCATTGCCGCGGCGCTGCCGGTGATGCAGGCGCAGCACGCCGGCCACATCGTCAATGTGTCGTCGGTCGCCGGCCGCCATGTCTTCCCGACGGCGGCGGTATACTGCGCCAGCAAGTTCGCGGTGCACGCGTTGTCGGAAGGCCTGCGCCAGGAATCGCCGTTCATGCGCGTCACCGTCATCGCCCCGGGCGCGGTCGAGTCCGAGCTGACCGGCACCATCTCCGATCCGGTGATGAAGAAGGAGGTCGACGAAGTGTTCCGCAGGGACTTGTTGCCGGCCGACGCCATTGCCCGCGCGATCGCCTACGCGATCGGCCAGCCGGACGATGTCGACGTCAACGAACTGGTGGTGCGCCCAACCGCGCAGGCGTACTGAGCCGCCCGGCCCACGCATGTGCGCGGCTGAAACCCGCGGCGTCATGCGGGCGGTGAATGGTTCACGAGATCCTGACCGAAGCGACGGCAGACTTCGGATCTTCGCCATCGGAGTGCGCCTGTGAAAGCCGTCCGTTTCGTTGAAGTCGGCAAGCCCGCCGAAATCGTCGACCTGCCGCAACCCAAGCCCGGACCCGGACAGGTACTGGTGAAGATCGGCGGCGCCGGCGTCTGCCATTCGGACCTGCATGTCATGGACGAGGACCTCGGCCTGAAAGGTCCGTTCACTCTCGGCCATGAAAATGCCGGCTGGATCGCCGGCATCGGCCAAGGCGTGCACGGCTGGAAGGAAGGCGACCCGGTGGCTGTCTACGGTCCGTGGGGCTGCGGGCACTGCCACACCTGCCAGACGTCGGCGGAAAACTACTGCGAGAACCATGCCAGCCTCGGCACGATGGGTGGCGGCCTGGGATCGGACGGCGGCATGGCCGAGTACATGCTGGTGCCGTCGCCGCGCCTGCTCGTGCCGCTGGGTACGCTCGACCCTGCCATCGCCGCGCCGCTGAGCGATGCGGCGCTGACACCGTACCACGCGATCAAGACGGCGCTGCCGCTGCTCACGCCGAACACGCACGTGGTGGTGATCGGCATCGGCGGCCTCGGCCACATGGCGGTGCAGATACTGGGCGCACTGTGCGCGGCCACCGTGATCGCCGGCGACATCGACGACAACAAGCTGGCGCACGCGCGCGAACTTGGCGTCAGGCATACCGTGAATACCCGCGATGGCGATGCCGCGGCCGAAGCGATCCGCAAGATCACCGGCGTGCGCGGCGCGGTGCTGGCGCTGGACTTCGTCGGTGCGCAGCCGACCATCGACCTGTGCACGCGCGTGGTCGAGCGCAACAGCCGCATCACCGTGGTCGGCCTCGGTGGCGGCACGCTGCATTACAGCGCCAACAATCCACCATATGGCTGCGCCGTCACTATCCCCTATTGGGGCTCGCGCACCGAACTGATGGAAGTGATCGCGTTGGCCGCGGCCGGCCGCATCCATCCGCAGGTCGAGAAGTTTTCACTGGGCGAGGCGGTTGCCGTCTACCAGCGCCTGCGCGACGGCAAGATCAAGGGGCGCGCGGTGTTGGTGCCTTGAACGAGGGTTAGGCCGGGTTGCGGCCACGGCGGATGCAGCCGCGGCCGAGGATCGGGATCGACATCGGGCATCCGATCCCATCACGCGGCATTCGAAGCCCATTCCTGTCATCCCCGAACGCAGTGAATGGATCTGCGGTTTACACGGCAAATAGCCGCAGAAAAGCAGGTTCCTCACTACGTTCGGGATGACGATGCAGGTGAATGGCGGTTTGAGCCTGCGTCCACCCTCAATGCAAAGTCGAGGTCGATACCGCCTGGCCGCTCTTCAAGGCATCGTCGATCAGCGCACGGACCACGCGGTCGGCCTCGCGGCTGAGCTGTTCCTGCTGCTTGCCCAGCACATTCATTTCCCTGCCCAGCGCCTCCATCGGCTTGCTGGCTTCCTGCATCTGGCGGCTGAGGGCCTCCATCGGCTTCTGCGCCTCGGCCGTGCGCTTCGAATAGGTGCTCATGGTCCGGCCCATCGTCTCCATCTGCGCCTGCAGCGGTTGCATCTGCGCCTGCAAGGCTTCCATCTTGCGGTCCAGCCGTTCGCGTTCGGCGTCATCCGATGCTCGCAGCATCTCCGCGCTGAGGCCCGACATCCGTTCGGCGATCGCACCCTGCTGTTGCGACACGGTCTCCATCTGCGCGCTGACCCGTTCCATCTCGGCGCTCGCCGGATCGCCGGACACGCCGAGCGCCTCCATCTTCCTGCCCAGGCCTTCCATCACTTCGCCATGGGCTTCCATCTTCTCGCCGAGCGCATCCATCTTCGCGCCCAATGCCTCGGTCGGCTTCCACGCTTCCGTGATCTTGGCCAGCAAGGCGGGATCCTGCACGACATAGGACTTGTCGCCGCGGCGGAACCATAGGAAATCACCCTGCAGGCTGCGCCTGGCCTTGTCCGCATCGCGGATGTCGCGGGTGGTACCGGACACCGTCATGCTGTCGCGGCCCGCCCTGATCAGCGCGTAGGCGTCATCGCTTCTGCGCGTGGTCGTGGCGGCCGTGGACTTGGCCGACGCTGTCGTGATGGTTGCGGCCTTCGTCGCAGCTGCGGCAGGCCTGTCGTTGCCCTGCGCGAACACGGTCAGGCAGATCGCGCTCAGTCCGACGATGGGCAGTGCGATCTTCCAGCTGAGTGCGTGCTGGCCGGGCCGGATCAGGTGCTGGATGCGTGACATGAGGTGGTCTCCGTTTGCCGCAGGGGCGAGTTGGGGAATGTGGGAACGGTCACTGGATGAAAGCAGCAGGTCCAGTTGCTGCAAGGCGAGCGCCACGCGTCGGCGGTCGCCGATGACCTGCGCGGCAAGATCGTCGGCGATGCGTTCGCGTTCGCGGCGTATCTGCCTGGACAGCCACCACACCACCGGGTGGTAGAACAGCAACGCCTCGACCGCACTCTGGATGAGATTGACGAGGTAGTCGTGCCGCCTGATGTGCGCGAGTTCGTGCGCCAGCAGCGCTTCGAGCAGTTCGGGCGGCATGCGCGCGACCAGCGCGGCCGGTACCAGCACCATCGGTCGCCACCAGCCGGCGGCGACCGGGCTGTCGAGGTCGTCCACCACGCGCAGCGCGACATCGCGACGCAACCCAAAGGCCTGCGCGAGACGATCGAGCCTGGCTTGCCAATGCATATCGACGGCACCCGCGTGGCTGCGCCTGACCCGGTCCACCCAGGCCAGTCCTATCGCCATGCGCAGCGCCAGCATGCCAGCGCCCAACGACCACAATGCGACGATCCACGGCAACTGCGCCTGCAGCGTCGATTGCCAGGCGTGCGACACGCTGGCTACAGCTGGCAGAGCCTGCGCTGCGTGCGCTGGTGTCGATATCGCGGTCATGGCGACAGCGGCATCCTGAGGTTGCAGGCCACCCACAACACCAATCACCGGCAGCAGCAGGCATAGCAGCAAGGCCAGGCAGGCCACCGCATAGCGCAGTTGCGGTCGCGCATTGCGCAGAAGCATCAGCAGCAGTACCGCCGCCATGCCGACCGCCACGCCCTGCCAGACGAAATGCAGCAATGCCCATCCCAGCGTCGATACGAATCCGGGCATCGTCGCGCTCATTGGTCTTCTCCATGCAGGAAGCGCTGGATTTCCCTGCGTTCCTTCTCGGTGACATGCCCGCGCAACGCCGCCATCACCAGTTCCTTGCCGGAACCTGAAAACGCCTTGTGGATCAGTTCGCCGAGCAGGCTGGTGCGCATCGAATCCTGCGCGTGCGCCGGTGCATAGACGTGCGAGCGCTGGCTTTCGTCGCGCAGCAGCAGACCCTTGCCGTGCATGATCTGCATCAGCCTCAACACCGTGGCATAGGCCATATCCGGCCTGTCCTTCTGCACGACTTCATGCACCTGCTTGACGGTTGCCGGGCCCAGCGGCCAGAGCACGCGCAGCAGTTCGAGTTCGGCGGCCGTGGGCTTGGGCGGGGCTTTGGGCTTGGGCATGGGTGTGTCGGCATGAATCGGATGCCGACACCCTAGCGTCACTAGAACAAGTTGTCTAGAACTTTTTTTCTAGAAATGTCTACGACGCGGGCGGCCTGCCCTGACCGTTCACCTGGCCGCGCCGGAATGGCCGCCGAAGCGAATTCAGACCGCCGCGGTCACCACGATTTCCAGCTTCCAGCCGGGATCGGCCAGCGCCGCCTGCACCGTGGCCCGCGCCGGCGCCTCGCCGGCTACGACCCACGCGTCCCAGACCTCGTTCATCGCCGCAAAGTCGGCCAGATCGGCCAGGAAAATCTGCGCGCGCAGGATCCGCGTCTTGTCGCTGCCGGCCTGGGCCAGCAGGTCGTCGATGGCAGCCAGCACCTGCCGCGTCTGTGTCGCCATGTCGGCGCCGGAATCCTCGGGTACCTGCCCGGCGAGGTAGGCAACACCGTTGTGGATCGTCATTTCCGACATGCGCGGGCCGGCATCGAATCGCTGGATCATGTGTCGTTTCCTTTCCTGTTTCGAGTCGCATCAAGACTAAAGCATGTCCCTCACAGCCTGTCATCCCGATCGCAGCGATGAATCTCCTTGACTTGCTGCAATGCGAACATCAGCCACAGACCCTTCGCAGCGCTCGGACGACAACGACGTTGTCGTCACGCATTCGCGGCCCGCAACGGCCAACGCCCGAGTACCCGGTGCTCCGTCCTGCCGAGCAGGCTGTGCACCAGTACGAACTCGCGCGCAATCCAGGCGATGCGATCGACCGTTTGCATCGCGACCATGCGCTCCTCATACAGCAACGTGACATGCGGCGTGAACGCAGGCCTGACCAGCCGGCCGAGACCGGCCGTCGCCATGCAGGCACCGAGCCTGCGCTGCAGTTCCCGCACGGCGACCACGCCGTCGTCGCCACGCAATACGAAGGGATGATGGCGCGAATGCCCGCTGAAGCTTGCGGCACTGTCGAAGGCCACCTCGAATGCGGGCATGTCGACCGCGGCTGCCGCCTGCCCTGCCTTCGCGACCACGTCCTGCGGCAGGCCGGCATAGTCGCCGAGATGATGGAGCGTGACGTGGAAACGATCGCTGCGCAGCGGCTTGCCCTGCAGGTGCTGCTGGCTGCGCAGAGCCTGGGCGATGTCGGCGATGGCAGCTGCAGCCGTCGCATCCGGAAAGACCGCGAAGAACAGGCGGTCGGTGGGCTGCGGCGGTTCGAAGCCGCCCAGCGCCATCTGCCCTGTTTCGGTTGTTGTCCGGATCATCGATCATGCAAGGCGACGGGCACGCCAGTGTAGTTGCGCAGGCGCCATCCGCCCAGCTGCCGATGTCGCAGGCTAGGCGCGATCGCGTCGCCGCCGGAACACGTAAGCCCAGGCCACCACGCAGGGCACTGCACCCAGCGCGATCCACGAGACCGCGTTGAACACACCATCGCCGAGCAGCGCGCTGACCAGGCCAAGCAGGCTGACCGAGGCGATTGCCGCAGGTGCCTGATAGACACGCGACGAACCGGTGCGCTGCGTCGTGCTCATGGCGTCTCCGCCGTCGCGGGCGCCAACCCGCCGCGTTCGATCTCGGTGATGCGCGCTTCGGTCGAACCGCGCCGCCACCACAGGTAAAGGCCGCTGATCAGCACCAGGATCGTGAGCAGGTCGAGGATCGCCCACAGGAACTTCAGCGGCAACCCGCCGTAATCGCCGAAATGCAGCGGCTGCGACAGCAGCAGCGCGGTCATGTACGACGGCAGTTGCGGCTGCGCGGTCAACGCGCCGGTCTGCGCGTCGATCAGCACTGGACGGTACAGGCGTTCGGTGATCGCCGTGTCGCCATGCATGAATACGCCGTAGTGGTGGTCGCCGCTGTAACCGGTGCCCGGGAAGCTGACGTAGGCGGGCGTCATCCCCGGCTCGGCGGCGCGCGCCGTGGCGATGGCGGCGTCGAGCGAGGCGAGCTCGGTCGGCCTGGGCGCGTCCTTGTAGTGCTCGATGAAGGCGGCCAGTTGCTGCGACTGCCACGCCTGCTGCATCGGTGCGGCCAGCGTGTTGATCGCACCGGTCAGTCCCACCACCAGCGCCCACGCCACGGTGACGATGCCCAGCAGGTTGTGCAGGTCCAGCCAGGCCAGGCGCCGGTTGCGTCCCATGCGCACCGTGCCGAACGACAGCTTGCGCATGAAAGGCGCGTACAGCACCACGCCGGATACGATCGCGGCCGCGAACAGCAACGCCATCGCGCCGAGGAACAACGTACCGCCCAGACCGACGAAGACGTCGGTATGCAGCCGGTACAGGAAATACATCACGCCCTCGTTGAACTGGGAGGCCGGCAGTATTTCGCCGGTGTATTCATGCATGACGACGGTATGCATCTCCGCCGGCGGCGTGTCGGGCCGCGCACCCGTATTGACGTAGACGCTGGGCGAATGATCGTCCCAGCCGAAGAACAGCGGCACGTCGCCGGGATACTGCGCCAGTGCGCGCTCGATCAGTTCATCAGCATTGGCGCGCGGCATGCCTGCAGGCGCGGGCGCCACTTCGGGCGAGGCGCCGGTGAGATGGCCGATCTCTTCCCAGAAGATCAACGGCAGGCCGGTAAGACACAACAGCAGCAGGAACACCGTGCACACCAGGCTGGTCCATTTGTGGACCAGGAACCAGATCTTGAGTGTCGCGCGCTGCATGCGGGCCGGCTTGTCCGTCAGAACCGATAGGCGATCGTGCCGACGACCGTACGCGAGTTGCCGCTGAAGCAGTCGCCGAACGCCCGGCACGGTGCGAAGTAGGTCTTGTCGAGCAGGTTGTTGACGTTGAGCGCCAGCGACCAGTCCGACCAGTCCAGCGCCACCAGCGCGTCGGCCAGCGTGTAGCTGGGCGTGGTCAGCGAATGGGTCGTGCCGGTGGACAGTGTCGAGCCGACATGGCGGCCGCCCAGGCCGACGCGCAGCGACGCCTGCTGACCGACTTCGAAAGTCTTGGCGGCCCACAGCGACGCCAGACGCTGCGGCGTATCGTTCAACTGCTTGCCGATTTCGTTCGGGAAGTTGCTTTCGGTGACCTCGGCCTTGTTGTAGCTGTAGCTGGCGGTGATGGTGATGTCGTCGGCGACCGCATAGGCGCCTTCCAGTTCGAAACCGCGCGAACGGATCTCGCCGGTCTGGGTGCTGAACAGCACGTGCTCGGGATCGTTGGTCGGGCGATTGCTTTCGATGATGCGGTAGGCATTGGCGGTGAACAGCATGCCGCGCGCCGGCGCCCATTTGACGCCGCCTTCGACCTGGCGGCCGCGCACCGGCACCAGCGCGTTGCCGTAGAAATCGACCCCCGCCACCGGCAGGAACGATTCCGAATAACTCAGGTAGGGCGAAACGCCCTTGCCGACTTCGCCGATCACGCCGACGCGGAAGGTGGTGGCCTCGTCCGTCTGCGCCTCCGAGCCTTCGGTTTCCGAACGTGCGCGATCGCGGCGCACGCCCAGCACCAGCGACACGCGATCGGCGTAACGGATCTGGTCCTGCACGTAGAGGCCCAGCTGGGTGTTGCGCAGATCGGGATCCTCGACGTAGGCCGGCGCGACGACGCCGCTGGACACCGGGTTGTAGATGTCGATCGGCGTGACCACGCAATCGGCGGGATCGGAGAATGCGCTGCAGAACGCCGAAGACGATTCCTGGCGGAAATCGGTGTAGTCGACGCCGGCCAGCAGCGTGTGGTTGAACGCGCCGGTATCGAAATTGAACTGCAGCGAGTTGTCGTTGGTCAGCGTGCGGATATGCGGCTTGATGGCATAGAGGTTGCGGTTGACCACGCGCCGCTCGGCATCGATGAACGGATCGAGCGGACTGGAATACGTGTCCGGATAGATTTCCTGGAAGGTGGTGTCCGCGTCGAGGTAACGCAGCGCACTGCGCAGTGCGACGGTGTCGTTGAAGCGGTGCTCGGCCAACAGCGTGCCGGAAGCCTGCCGCGCATCGAGCCGGTCGTAGCCCTTGTCGCCAAGGAAGGTGGAAGGATCCAGCGACCCGCGCTCGGATGCGTGCAGCGTCGAGACTACTGGCAGGAACTGCTGGCTGGACGCGGTACGGTCGCGCTGGTACAGGCCCAGGAAGGTGATCTCGGTCCGATCGCCGGGACGCCACGTGATCGATGGCGCCAGCACCTGGCGGTCATCCGGCAGGTGGTCGGTCTGCATGTCGCTGTCGCGCGCCACGGCGATGAAGCGCCCGGCCAGCTGGCCGCTATCGTCGAGTGGGCCGGTGATGTCGGCCTGCACCTGCCGGCGCTGGAAATTGCCGATCTGCACGCCGACTTCGCCGGCCTGCGTGAATTGCGGCCGCTTGCTGACGGTGTTGAGGATGCCGCCGCTGGCGCCCTGCCCGTACAGCACCGACGAAGGCCCACGCAGCACTTCGACGCGATCCAGCGTGTAGACCTCCGTGCGCGGCAATGGGCTGAAGTTGTAGACCTTGCGCATGCCGTCCAGGTACTGCACCGGATCCAGGCCACGGATGGTGCTGCCGTCCGAACGCGTGTCCAGGCCATAGGCCTCGGCGTTGACGCCGGCGCTGTAGCGCAACGTTTCCTGCATGTTGCGCGCGCCTCGTTCGATGAACAGGTCCGAAGGCACCACGCTGATCGCCTGCGGCGTCTTCACCAGCGGCGTGTCGGTCTTGGTCGCGGTGACCGCGCGCTCAGCGACGACTACGACGGCATCGAGCGTCCTGGCCTGCTCGCCATCCTGCGCATGGACGATGCCCGGCACCACGATCGCCGGCGCCATGACCGAAAACAGGAAAACGTGGTGCTGCCGCAGACAGAACATGGATGACCCCGGAAAAATCAATCCGGCATTATCCGACGCGGGGCCCCGCAAACGCAACTAATTCTCAATTAGGAACAATTTTCATCGGGCATCCGAAGAGACGCTGGCCAGAGCATTCATCCGTTGCGCGTGGTCTATCGGGAACGCACGTACGCGACGAATCCCTCCATGTACGTGCGCAAAGCATCGTGGGTGCGTGCATCGACGATGTTGCCATCGGCATCGAACACGCTGCCGGCGCGCGATACCATCAGCCGGCCGCCGGTCCATAGCTCCGCGCCCAGCGTTCTCAGCACCGGCAACCAGGCGTTCTGCGACAGGATGGTGCCGAACCCGCCCGGCGACGCGCCAATGACCGCCACAGGCTTGCCGGCAAACACGCGCGGAATGTCGTTCGCCGGTCGGCTCAGCCAGTCGATTGCGTTCTTCGCCACCCCAGGCAGGCTGTTGTTGTATTCGGGGGTGGCGATCAGCAGTCCGTCGGCCGCGGCCATCGCATCCTTCAGCGCGGCCACCTCGGCAGGGATGCCGCGCGCGGTTTCGTCGTCGCCGTTGTAGAGCGGGAAGCTGCGGATCGACACTGCATCAAGCCGGCTGCCGTCCGGCATCAACGCCACCGCCGCGCGCAGCAGCGCAGTGTTGTACGAAGCCAGCCGCAGGCTGCCGGAAAAACCTACGAGGGTGGTCATGCGCGTTCCAAATAGAGGCGAAGGTAGGCAGCCATTACAGCATCCAGCCAGGCGGTGTGCGCATCGATCGCGTCAGGCTTGCCGCTATCCACCGGACATCCGCGCGATCACGGCATCCGCGGCGAAGATGCCTGAGAAAGCGGAAGTCGCGACGCCGAAGCCCGGATATGTCGTCTGGCCGGCGAGGAAAAGCCCCTTCAACGGCGTTTCGTGGAGAAACTGCTGGCCCGGCCCCGCTGCCGGCGACAGCCCATACAGCGCGCCCTGGAACAGGTGCATCCGCTCGGCGTAATCCTTCGGGCTGGTGACGCGCCGGACCGCGATATCCAGTGGCTGGTATCGCGCCAAGGCGGCGATCGCGGCATCGGCAGCGGCTTCCTTCGCCGCCGTGTCCCAGGCCGCCAACGGCAGGTCCTGATCCACTGGCGCGAACATCTCGACGATGCTGCCGCCTGCCGCCGCCAGCCCTGGCAGCGTATGCGTGGGCACGGTATAGGTCAGCCACGGGCTGTCCGCCGGCTGCGGCGCCAGCATCCGGTGCTGCTGCTCCAGCAGCGGCACGTGATTCACCGAATGCGCCGGCGTCTGCAACGTGTTCCTCAATCCCAGCTGCACGCCCAGCGCGCGGTGCGACAACGGCGCCTGCGACACGCGGCGCTGCATCGATGCCGGCACGTCCGCGGGATCCATCAGTCCCGAAAAAGTCGCCATGCCGCTGGCCGTGGAGACGACCGCATCCGCCACCACTTCGTCGTCGTCGATGACCAGCCCGCGCACTTTTCCATCGACGATCCGGATCCGGTCGACGCGCGTGCCGACATGCACCTTGCCGCCGAGTTCGCGGAAGCTGCGATGGAGGGCATCGCTGATCGCGCCCATGCCATTTTCCGGCAGGTGCAGTCCGTCCTGCAGCATCGAGATGAAACCCACGATCTGGAACACCGGCGTGCGCTCGGGCGCAAGGCCGGTATACAACGTCACCGCCGCGATCGCGGCGCGCGCATCGGGATCGCTGAACGAGCGTTGCAGTTCAGTCGCCAGGTTGCCGCGCAACTTGTGCAGATGGCGCCATGCCTTGCCCAGCACGCGCGGCACCGACAATGGCTGAGTCAGCAGGTCATCGGTGAAGATCCGAAGCAGCGGAGCCCATCGGGACAGGGAGCGATCGATCTCGGCTTGCAGCGTCGCCGTGCGCGTGGCGGCATGCTCGCCTTCGATACGGACGTCACCTCCGTCGCCAAAGATGATCGAGTTGCCGTCGGGCAGGAAGCTCGCCTGCGGGGCGCCGATGCGTCGCATCGGCACCAATGATGCGCGATCGAGTCTCAGCCGCGCGAAGGCATGGTCCAGCAACCGCGGTACCGCCACGAACATGGCACCGTTGTTGAACGTGAAACCATCCACGTGCGTGGTCGAGCAGCAGCCACCCAGCTCGTCCCTCGCCTCGTAAATGGAAACGTCGCAGCCCTGCCGCAGCAGGCGGATGCCTGCGGCCAGTCCGGCAACACCGCCGCCGATGATCGCGACCCGCTTCAAACCCATCGTCTGACCTCCTGCACGGGCACCGTCATGTTCACGCCGGGAATGCCTGTCAATTCGAACCAATGTCTGGCAGGCGCCTCAATCCGCTTCGGCCGCCGCCTCGCGGCCCTGCTGGCGGATCAGTGCTTCCTGCCGCGCGTCGTTGATCGCTTCGCGCACGCTGTCCACGTCGGCCATGGACTCGTCGTGCACGAACGTACCGGTCAGTTCGCTGTCCGGATGCAGCTCGCCGGCCTCGAACAGGGCCCACATTTCTTCCGCGTACCAGGTATCGAGCAGTTCCGGCGCCCAGGCGCCGAGGCTGGCCGTGATGTTGTTGACATCGCGCAGCAGCATGCTGCGCGCGGCGTTGTTGCCGGCGGCGCTGACCACCTGCGGGAAATCGATGATCACAGGGCCGTCCGGCGCGACCAGCACGTTATATTCGGACAGGTCGCCATGGATCAGCCCGACGCACAGCATCTTCACTACCTGCCGCACCAGGAAACGATGGAAACCGCGTGCCTGGTCCGGCGCCAGCTCCACTTCGCCCAGCCGCGGCGCGGAATGGCCGTCGGCGTCGGTCACCAGTTCCATCACCAGCACGCCATGGAAGTATCCATGCGGCTCCGGCACGCGCACGCCGGCATCGCGCAGCTGGTACAGCGCGTCGACCTCGGTGTTCTTCCAGGCGGTTTCCTGCTGCTTGCGCCCGTACTTGCTGGCCTTGCCGATGGCGCGCGCCTCGCGGCTGCCGCGCACCTTGCGTCCTTCCTGGTACTGCACGCGCTGCTGGAAGCTGCGTTGCGCCATGTCCTTGTAGACCTTCGCGCAGCGGATGTCGTCGCCTGCACGGACTACGTAAACCGCCGCTTCCTTGCCGCTCTTGAGCGGGCGCATCACTTCGTCGATCACGCCATCGTCGATCAACGACTGCAGGCCTGCGGGGGTTTTCACGGAAAGGAGTTGCCATCGAGGGGAGCGCCATTGTCGCCGATCGTGGCAGGCTGCGCTGCGCACAGCAGGCGCAGCCGCTCAACCGTCGCTGATGTAACCGCGCTGCCGCGCCAGCGACTGGTCCTCGAAGATCGCCATCGCCGTGGCCATCCGCTCGAAACCGAACTTGCGGTAGAACGCTTCCTTGCCCGGCACCGCGTACAGGATGATCTTGCGGTGGCCGCGCGAAAGTTCCACCAGCCTGCCTACGATCTCCGCGCCCAGCCCATGGCCCTGATGGCTCGGCAGCAGCGCGACATCGCAGATGTACGAGCAATCGACACCGTCGGCCAGCGCCCTGCCCACGCCCACCAGCCTGCCGTTCTCGCGCAGGAAGCACTTGAACAGGCTGTTGGAGAACGCGGTGGTCAGCATCTCCGGGCTCTTGTTGCCCAGCGGAGCCAGGCGGTAGAGCTCGGACAGTTCGTCCCAGTCCATGTCGTCGGTCGAATCGGACCATTCCAGCGCCATCGGCAACTCCTCTCGAATCGATTGATGAACCTGAGAGCGCATGTCAGCTCCAGTTCCGCATGCACAGGATATGGCGATTGCGGCGAGGGATCGACATCGGAGCCTGTTTCCCGCAATGCGACGCGGCAGGGTATTGTTCCCGCCTGCAGTCTCCTCCAGCGTTGCCAACGATGAACTCCCCCGATATTCCCGCAGCCGTTCCGTCTGGCGACACCGTTTCCGCACCCTCCTCCACGCATCCGCGACTCAGCCACGCGATGAAGCCGCGGCAGCTGGTGATGATGGGGCTGGGCAGCGCCATCGGCGCGGGCCTGTTCCTCGGTTCCGGCGTGGGCGTGCAGACCGCGGGTCCCGCGGTGCTCGTGTCCTACCTGGTGGCCGGCGCGCTGGTCATCATCGTGATGCGTGCGCTGGGCGAAATGGCTGCGTCCAATCCCAGCAGCGGCGCCTTTTCGGTGTTCGCCAGCGAGGCCATGGGCAGGACCGCGGGCGCGACGGTGGGATGGCTGTGGTGGGCACAACTGGTGATCGTGATCGCCGCCGAATCGGTCGGCGCCGCCGGATTGCTGGCCACGGTATGGCCGGCATTGCCGGTCGCGCTGATGTCGCTGGGCTTCATGATCCTGTTCACCGTCATCAACCTGATGGGGGTGAAGAATTTCGGCGAGTTCGAATTCTGGTTCGCGATCATCAAGGTCGCGGCGATCATCGCGTTCATCGCGATCGGCGTCCTGCTGGTGCTGGGCCTGCTGCCGGATGCGGCATCGCCGGGTCTGTCCAACTTCACCGCCCACGGCGGCTTCGCGCCGAACGGGTGGACCGGCATCGGCGCCGCGCTGCTGGTGGTGGTGTTCGCCTTCGGTGGCACTGAAATCGTCGCGGTCGCGGCAGCGGAGACCGAAGACCCGCGGCACAGCATCAAGCGCGCGATCCGCACCGTGGCATGGCGCATCCTGGTCTTCTACATCGGCTCCGTCGCCGTGATCATCGCTGTGGTGCCGTGGACCAGCGAGGCGCTGAAGTCGCCGTTCGCGGCCGTGCTGCAGGTCGCCAACATCCCCGGCGCCGCCACCGCGATCACCCTGGTCGCGGTGGTCGCGCTGCTGTCGGCGCTGAATGCCAATCTTTACGGCGCATCGCGGATGATCTTTTCGCTGGCCGAGCGAGACGAGGCCCCGCGCATGCTGGCGCGGGTGAACCGTAGGCAGGTACCGACCGCGGCGGTGCTGTCGTGCGTGGTGTTCGGCTTCTTCGCCACGCTGCTGGAGTTGTGGTATCCGAACCAGGTGCTGCCGGTGCTGCTGAACCTGGTGGGCTCGACCTGCCTGATGGTGTGGACGATCTCGCTGGTCTCGCAGCTGATCCTGCGGCGACGCGCGGATCGCGCCGGCCTGGTGCTGCCGTTCCGCATGTGGGCGTTCCCGTACATGACCTGGCTGGGCCTGTCGATCCTCGCCGTGATCTTCGCGCTGACCCTGCTCGCCGATGGCCCGCGCGTGCAGTTGCTGTCGACCACCGCACTGACGCTGGGCATCGCTGCGGCCAGCGAAATCCTGCGACGGTGGCGGGCCAGGCAGCCGCGCTGACGGCCGGAGCGCCGGCGCCGATGGTGCCAATACGGCCGCGCCGGCGGGGGCCATTCGCCACTGCCACGACACGCGGAAAGGAATAAACTCCGGGCAGGTGACGACCCCGCCAACGGGCGCGGAAGGTTTCCGAACATGAACTGGGCAGCCGCCGCTTTGCTGGCCGTAGCCACACTGGATCCCGGGCCGGGCCTGCCCAGCCGCGACCAGATCATGGCGGTGCCCCCCGAACTGCACGCGCAGTTCCAGGAACAGGTCATCCGCAAGGGCGATTCGACCGACGAACGGTTGCGGCTGCTGATCGATTTCGTGCTCAACGATCCGGAGCTGCAGCTGGAATACGACAACAATCTCACCCGCACCATCAGCGAGACCTATCGCACCCGCAAGGCCAACTGCCTGTCGTTCACCCTGCTGTTCTCGGCGCTGGCGCGCGAAGCCGGCATCAAGACCCAGATCCAGGAATACGAGCAGGTGCTGGTCTGGTACCAGAACAACGGGCTCGTGTTCAATTCCAGCCACGTCAATGTCCTGGTCAAACGCGGCGGCACGCGGCAGATCGTCGACGTGGGACGCAACGTGCTGATCTCTCGTTATCGCCCGCGGCCCATTCCCGAGCAGCGCGCGATCGCCTTCTTCTACAACAATCGCGGCGTCGAACTGATGGCGCAGAACCAACTGGCTGCGGCCCGCCAGCACCTGGATGCGGCGATCGAGTTGGCGCCGACGCATGCGGCCTCGTGGAGCAATCGCGGCGTGCTGGAACTGCGCATGGGCAATGCGCTCGCTGCGGAACGTGCCTATCGCAAGGCGCTGGAACTGGACTCGCGGCATGGCGCCGCGCTGGCCAACATCGTCACCCTGTACCAGCGCAGCGGACAGGACGATCTGGCGAACCGCTACCTGCGACGCCTGCAGCGGGTACAGCTGGACGACCCGTTCCACCAGTTCATGCTGGCGATGGACTTCGAGAAACGCGGCGAATATGGCCACGCCGTGCCCTACTACCGGCGCGCAATCCGCCTGCACGGCGAGGAACCGGCTTTCCACATGGGCCTGGCGCGCAGCTATTCAGCGTTGGGCGATGTCCGCCGGGCGCGCCGCGAGTTGTCACGGGCCGAGAATCTCAAGGATGAGAACACGCGCCGGGCGCTTCATGCCAAGAACGAGGAACGACGGCAACGCGCAGGCTCGGTGGCGCAGCAGGTGAGTCGATAACACCTCAGCCGGGCGCGGTTCCTGGCTGTCATTCCGAACGCAGCGAGCGACCTGCTTTCCGCGTTCTGGCGAGGAATACGGCAGTCACGCGTCCTTCTCGTGGATGACAACTCGTGTCGAACTGCATTGTCACGGGAGACCATCGGTTGCATGACATCGGCTGTCGCGTGTTTGGCAGAAGGCGTGTCGCCTGCCAAGATCGCCTCCTCCCCCGTCGGAATCGATCGACATGCGATTGCCAGACATGATCCGCTCCCGCCGCCGCTCCGCAGGCGCGCTGCTGGGCCTGCTGTTGCTGACGGCAAGCTGCATCGTCGCCGCGCACGACGCCCCGCGCCAGCCGCGCATCGTCGGTTATGCCACCGGCTGGAACGCGGCACAGGAGCGCAACGTCGACCAGCTCGACATGCTGATCTTCTCCTTCGCCAAGGTCAGCGATGACCGCGTGGTACTCGACGACGACGCTGCGCAGCGCCTGCAGACTCTGGTCGCGCTCAAGGAGCGTCATCCGAAGCTGCGGATCGCGATCGCGATCGGTGGCTGGGGTGCAGGCGGATTTTCCGAAGCGGCCAGTACCGAAGCCGGGCGCCGTGCATTCGCCGATACCGCCGCGGAACTGCTGGCGATGCATCGTGCCGACGGACTGGACGTGGACTGGGAATATCCCGGCTTCGACGACGCCGGCATCAAGGCCAGCCCCGACGACCGCGAGAACTTCACGCGCCTGATCGAGGCAGTCCGCGCCAGCCTGGATCGCGTCGGTGCGCGCGAAGGCCGTAGCGGCGACAACCGCTATACGCTGTCCATCGCCGTCGCCGACGGCCGCTTCGTCCGCGACATCGACATCGCCGCAGTCGAGCCGCACCTGGACTGGTTCAACCTGATGACCTACGACTTCGTCAACAGCATGACGCCCACCACCGGCCACCATGCCGGCCTGCACGCCGCCACGCAGGCGCCCGCCGATGCGCGCAGTGCCGATCGCGCCGTACGGCAGTTCCTCGGTTTCGGCGTGCCGGCGCGCAAGCTGCTGATCGGCGCGGCGTTCTACGGCCGCGAATTCGGCGACGTGCAGCCGCGGCACCAGGGCCGCTACCAGTCGTTCGGCAGGTACGTAGGCGAGCATCCGTGGCCAAAACTCAAGGCCGAGTATGTCGACAAGCAGGGCTACGTGCGGCACTGGGACGAAACCGCGCAGGCGCCGTGGCTATGGAACGCGGAGACGCGGCACTTCATCACCTACGACGACCCGCAATCGCTCGCCGCCAAGGCCGCTTTCGTCAAGGCGCAGCAGCTCGGTGGCATCATGTACTGGGAACAGGTGCACGATACCGAAGGCGAGTTGCTGGACGCGTTGGCGAAAGGACTGCGTTAGCAACCGATCTATCCCATCGACCATCGCCCGGGAGAATCCTCATGTTTCGAAAGATGCAACCGGCCGCATTCATCGCAGGTCTTGCCTTGTGCTCTCCACTCGCGCTGGCACAACAAGCTGACGATGCCGGACTGCGATTCCTGAATCCGCCCGGCCTGCCGACGCCGTCAGGCTATTCCCATGCGGTCGAAGCGCCCGTCGGGCGCACGATCCATGTCTCGGGCCAGCAGCCCCTGGACAAGGACGGCAAGCTGGTCGGTGCCGGTGATTTCGCGGCGCAGGCCGAGCAGGTGTTCGCGAATCTGAACACCGCGCTGACCGCGGCGGGTGCGTCGTTCGACGACGTCGTCAAGCTCGACATCTACGTCACCGACATGAGCCAGCTCAAGGCGCTGCGCAGCGCACGCGACCGCTACATCAACCTGCAGCAACCGCCCGCCAGCACGCTGGTGCAGGTGGAGCGTTTCGTCAGGGAAGACGCGATGATCGAGATCGCGGCAACAGCCGTCGTCCGCGCGCCAGCCCGTTAGGATCGATCCGCCGACAACATCATGCGGCCTTTTCAACGCAGCTGACTGTCCTTGCTGCCGCGCCGGTTGTAGCCACTGTGCAGCCCCTGCTCGCGGTCATGCGCTTCCTGGCAGGGTACGCACAGGCGTACGCCGGGCATCGCCTTGCGCCGTGCTTCGGGGATGGCGGCATCGCATTCTTCGCAGTGCTCGAGGCCCGGCCCCTGCGGCAGCTGGCTGCGCGCGCGTTTGATGCCATCCTTGACGGTGGCGTCGATCTGGTCCTGGACGGCGCCGTCGCCTGCCCAACCGGTTGCCATGTGGCACCTCCGGAATTGCCGATGGAATGATGGGCGCTGCCGCCCGCCTGCTTGCTACTAGTAATGGGGCCGGATGACGCGCCCAAAAGGGCTTCGGATAAAATCGAATCGACACTGCCCGATCGCCGCGGTTCATCCGATGCGCAGCCGCTGCAGGTAGTCTTGCCGGGCCCGTCATGGGCCGACTTTCCTTCTTTTACATACTGCTGGGATTCCGCCCGATGATCCGACCGCTCCTGATCTGCAGCCTGTTGTTGCTACCCATCGCCCCGGCCATGGCTTCGAGTTTTGCCGGCACCTCCGCCGGCGCGTCCTCCGCCGGCTCGTCGGCATCGTCCGGCAGTACCTCGGGCGACGACAAGGTCGTGCTGCAGGCGCGCGACGACGCGGCCAGCTTCGTGGCCAGCGAAGGGTGCATCCGTGGCGTCCAGCTCGAAGCCGCGCTGCACCGGTTGCGCGAGCGCCATGCGGACGCGCGCCAGGCCAGCGACATGCAACTGGCGCAGGCCATCCTGGCACTGTGACCCGGCGACATCGGCGCCGCCTGCCACGAACAGGATGGTCGTGGCTGATGCTGTGCCTGCTTGCCTGCGCCGCACCGGCGCAGGCGGCCCTGCAATTGCAACCGGTGGAAGCGGGATTGACGCCGGCCCAGGCCGCGGCAACGCGACAACTGCTGGATGAGGCCACCAGACGCCTGCCCCAGTCCTGGACGCAGGCACTCGACTCGCGCATCGCGATCGAATGGCGCGACGACCTGCCCGAGCATGTCCACGGTCGGGCGCAGGCCCGGCGGATGCTGCTCGACGTCGCCCTGCTCGACGACTGGATGACGCGGCCCGTCGACGCGGACGACCGGGATCCCGCCACGCGCGCGGCGCTGACTGCCGTCATCCACGAACTGGCGCACTTCTACGACCGCACGCCACGCGGCAGGCTGTCGCGGGATCCGCGCCTGCTGGATCTCGCCGGCTGGCAGGTCAGCCCGATGCGGCTGGGCTCGCGCACCACGCACAACGCCTTCAGCGAACGCACGCCGGATCGATACGAGCTGGCTAGTCCTGCCGAATTCGTCGCGGTCAACCTCGAGTATTTCCTGCTGGACCCGGCATACGCCTGTCGCCGGCCTGCGTTGTATCGCTACTTCGCCACGCATTTCGGCGTGACGGCACCGCATCCTGCGTGCGCGCCGGGGCTGGTGTACGTACAGGCCAATGCGGACGCCGGCCAATCACCGTTGTTGCAGATCGATCCCGAACGCGTTTTCGCCATCGATTACCTGCTGGCGGAAGGCAACGATCGCGCCATGAGTCGCTGGGGCCACAGCATGCTGCGGCTGGTGATCTGCGCGCCCGGTCGCGAACGCGGGCCCGATTGCCGCCTCGACCTGCAGCACCACCGCGTGCTGTCGTTCCGCGCGTTCGTCGACGATGTGCAGATCTCGAGCTGGCGCGGCCTGACCGGCTCATATCCCTCGCGACTGTTCCTGCTGCCGCTGCAACAGGTGGTCGACGAGTACACCAAGGTCGAACTGCGCGGCCTGCAATCGATCCCGCTGCGTATCGGGCGCGACGAGATCGCGATGTTGCTGGAGCGCGCCGCGCGCCTGCACTGGAGCTATGACGGCCGCTACTATTTCCTCGCCAACAACTGCGCGGTGGAGACGTTCAAGCTGCTGCACGATGGCGTGCCGCGCCTGGCCGGCGAACGGCTCGCCAGCATCACACCGACCGGACTGCTGCGGCGGCTGCAGCGGTCGGGCATCGCCGATGCGTCGGTGCTGGACGACGGCGAACGCGCACGGCGCCTTGGTTACTACTTCGAACCCGCGGACGCCCACTACCAGGCCATGTTCGACGTGGCGAAGCAGGCACTCGACCTGCCGCAGGCGCGGGTCGAGGACTGGCTGGAGCTGCCTCCCGGCAAGCGCGCGCCGTGGCTGGAACGTGCCGACCTTCGCGCCAGCGCGGCACTGCTGCTGCTGGAACAGGCCGCGCTGCGTCGCCACGAACTGCTGGCACGCGACGAGCTCAAGCAACGCTTCCTCGGCAAGGAATCCCACCACCACGAGAAGGCCGCCGACACGCTGGCCGCGTTGCGCGACTATCTGCGCCTGGAAGGTTTCCTCAGCCGTCCGGCGGCATTGCTCGCCGACAGCGGCTACGGCCTGCCACAGCAGGCGGAACGCGAGGCCCTGGCGCAGCAAAGCGCCGACCTCGCCACGCAATGGCGACAGCGTGGCGACGCGCTGCGCGAGCAGGCGCGTCGCTGGCTCCCGCCGCCATCACGGGAGGCGCTGGCCGCGACCGAAGCCAATGTCGCCGCGCTGGGCCAGCACCTGCGCGAACTGCATCGGCAACAGGGCGGATTGCAGCTGCACTGAAGTGCCCGCGGCAGTGCGCACTGAAAATGCATATCCCACTTCGTCGTCCCGGGTGTAGCGAGGAACCTGCTTTTCACGGCATCCCGATACGCGGGTTCGGTAGCCAACCACCGCTTTGACTCCAGCCGGATTCCGACGCCCAGGCGAAACATGACTTCCGGCAGGCCAGAACCGGCTCCCGCCATGCCAGTCTGCGCTGGTCTCGGCGCGCAACGAGGTGCAGGCATGCTCGACTCCAGGACACACCGGGTGGCCGCAGCGGTCGTCGCAATGGCCTACATCGCGATCCAGTCGTTCCAGTGGTTCGTGTTCGCGCAACTGCCCGGTGCGGACGATCCGGCACAGGCACTGCTGCAGGGACCGTTGCCGCTGAACATCGCACGCGCGGTGCTGATGCTGCTGTCGTTCTTTGGCCTGGCGTACCTGTTCCTGGTCTGCTGCGCGATCGCGTACCGGCGGCGCCCTGCCGCGGCCGTCCTGGCGTTCGCCGGATTCTTCGTGTTCTGCCTGCTGGAAGTGCAGCTGCGCTCGATCGAACTGTTCTACGTGTTCCTGGAACTGCCTGCGCAATACCTCGCCACGACCTCCGCCAACGAGCAGGCGCGCATACTGGCGCTGCAGTCGACGTTCCAGTCCGTGCAGCACGCGCTGTATTTCGTGCTCGGCCTGACCTGGCTGCTGGGCAGCGTCGCCCTGTGCCTGGGTCTGGGTGGGCAGCGCATCGATGGACTGGCCCGCTTCGCCTTTGCCTTGAACGCGCTCCGGCTGGCGCTGCGCATGCTGGACACCTACGTGCTGGGCGGACCGCACTTCGACGCGCTGTACGGCGCGCTGTACCTGCCGCTGGTGTATTTGACCTTCGTCCCCATCGCCGCGTGGCTGTTGCTGCGCCGCGACCAAGACACATCGCGGTAGTAGCGTGCGCTGCGCGCACGACTCCTGGCCTGGCGGTCACGCATCCAGCCATTTCGTCGATCGCATGCGCACGGCGCACGCTACGTGATCGGTAACGACCTCGTCGCCCATGAGGCGCCGGCACGTGCCTGTCAAAAAAGCGCATGCCGAATGTCGATTACGCACTCCCCCGTTCGTCTTTCCGGTAACCAGCTGCTTCCCGGCTCCCTTCGTCGATGCAATCTTCCGGAGACCCCATGGCTTCCACGCCGCGCCCGAAACTGTATGCCCACCCCTTCTCGTCCTATTGCCAGAAGGCGCTGATCGCGCTTTACGAGAACGACACGCCGTTCGAGTACCGCCTGCTGGAAGGCGATGGCGCCATGCTCGAGCTGGCCGCACTATGGCCGATCAAACGCTTCCCGGTGCTGGTGGACGCCGGCCGCACCGTGATCGAGGCCAGCAGCATCATCGAGTACCTGGGCCTCCACCATCCCGGCCCCGTGCGGCTGATCCCGACGGACGCCAAGGCCGCGCTGGAAGTACGGATGATGGATCGCTTCTTCGACAACTACGTTTCCACGCCGCAGCAGAAGATCGTGTTCGACAGCATCCGCTCCGAAGCGGACCGCGATGCCTACGGCGTCGCCGAGGCCCGCAGGATGCTGGAAACCGCCTACGCCTGGCTTGACCAGGTGATGGCGGGCCGCGAGTGGGCTGCAGGCGATGGCTTCAGCCTCGCCGACTGCGCCGCCGCTCCGTTCCTGTTCTACGCCGACTGGACCCACGCCATCGACGACCGCTTCGCCAACGTCAGGGCCTATCGCCAGCGGCTGCTGGCACGGCCGTCGTTCGCGCGCGCCGTCGACGAAGCACGCCCGTACCGCAGATATTTCCCGCTCGGTGCGCCAGCGCGCGATTGAACCTTTCCTCTCGACCTTTCAACGGAAGCAGCCATGTCATTCCAGGCTTATCTCGACAACATCCAGGCCAAGACCGGCAAGAGCCCGGACGACTTCCGCAGGCTCGCCGCCAGCAGAGGCTACGCGGCAGACGGACAACTGGGCGCAGGCGTGAAAGCCGGCGACATCATCGCCTGGCTCAAGCAGGACTACGAACTGGGCCATGGCCACGCCATGGCGATCGTCGCGATGCTGAAGGGCAAGACGTCGTAGTGCGAAGAAAGCGAACGCGCCGTTCCTGCACGAGTGCGTTGCGCCTGGACCACAGGCGCAACGCACCGGCTTCAACCCGACACATTCACCTGGATGAGGTGTTCTTGAAGATCCTGCCGTTCTTCATGATGACCACGAAATTCCGGTCCGGGTTTTCGATCAGCCTGAGGTTTTCAAGCGGGTTGCCATCGACCAGCAGCAGGTCGGCCAGCGCGCCCTGCTCCACCACGCCGAGCCTGCCCGGATAGGGATTGATGCGGCCGGACAGCGCCATCAGTTCACCGTTGTCGGCGGTAGCCATCTTCAGCGCCTCGGCCGGCGTATACCACTTCAGCAACAGCGCCAGCTGCGCCCCGTGGCGGCGGGCGGCGACGTGCGGACTGAACAGGATGTCGGCGCCGAACGCGGTCTTGACCTTGTGCTTCTTCGCCAGCCGGTAGGCGTTGTCGGTGCCCCTGAACACTTCCAGCGCCCGCTGCTGCATGCCGGGGTCCCGCATCGGCATCATGTCCTCGTTGTCGATCAGCGGCTGCAGGCTCCACCAGATGCCCTTCTCCGACATCAACTGCGCGGTGGGTTCGTCGATCAGCTGGCCGTGGTCGATCACCTTGACGCCGGCGGCGATCGCCTGCCGCACCGCTGCCGTGGTGTAGGCATGTGCGGTCACATAGCTGCCGCCCCACGCTTCGGTGGCCTCGACCGCGGCGCGCAGTTCCTGCTCGGTGAACTGGATCGAGGCGATGTCGCCGTACGGCGAATTGACGCCGCCGCCGGCGGTCAGCTTGATCTGGCTGGCGCCCATCCGCAGCTGTTCGCGCACCCGCATGCGGACCTCGTCGGGGCTGTCGGCAATGGCCGAAATACCCTCTCTCTCGCTGAAGCTCAACATGCCGTTGGGCAGGCGCGGCACTTCGTACAGCGTACGGAAATCGCCGTGCCCTGCAGTCTGCGAGATCATCGCGCCGGAGGGATAGATGCGGGGCCCTACGACCAGCCCCTCGTCTATGGCGCGCTTGAGCCCGAACGCCGGCCCGCCGAGGTCGCGCACCGTGGTGAAGCCCTGCATCAGCGTGCGCTCGGCCTGATGCGCTGCGACCAGTTGCACGTAACTCATCGGCGAGGTCATCAGCACCGGCATCTGGATGCCGGCCAGCAGCGCGTGCCAATGCGCGTCGATGAGGCCGGGCATCAGCGTGCGGCCGTTGCCATCGATGACGGTCGCGCCTTCGCCGGTCGGCTCCTCGATCGTGTCGGCGGAGATGTTTTCGATGATGTTGCCACGCACCAGCACATTGCGCGGTTCCGACAACGCGCTGCTCTTGCCATCGAAGACACGCACGTTGCGGAACAGGGTGACGGGTGCGGCCGGCCTCGCGGCAACGACGGCAGGCGCGTTCGCATCTGCTGCCGCAGATGCATCGGCTTCGGGAGCATCGACGGCCGGAGCCGAAGTGGAAGTCGTGGCAGGAGCCTGCGTTGCAGGCGGCGTCGCAGTGGCCTGCGTGTTGTCCGGGCTTTCGGTGCGGGTGCAGCCGCCGAGTAGCGCCAGCCCAAGCAGTGCCGGTATCGCGGAATGGATCAGAGCGCGACGCATGTCTTTACCCCTGGTCTGGAAGAAATCTGCTTCGGCCCGTCCCCGGCGACCGACTCCGGAGACTAGAGGGGTAAGGTTAAGAAGAAGTGAGCGCCCACAGACTTGTCGCACTGAATCTCCATCCGACGCGATGTCTTCCCGTTGTCGCAGCTGCGAAGTCCTGGCGCTCAAGGCAACGCAGAACGGAGGACCGTCATCCCGGCGGCCGGATGACGTATTTTTCCAACCTTGCCTTTTAAACCCGAGCGGATCGGGCCGCATCCCAGAATCATTGATCGAGCACAGCATGCAGCTGCGGGAGCGCCCATCACGATGAGCAACGCCAGGATCACCCTACGACGCAACGCCACGGCGGCACCCCAGCCAAGACGGAAGCGGATGTTGCGAAGCGGGCTTGAATGCTGGTTCCTGCATGCCCTTCTGGTGTTCGCCGGGACCAGCATCGCACAGGCTTCGGAAGCGGAGCCTGCAAATAAAAACGATGTCTACGCCGCCATCGGCAAGGACATCCAGGCGGAGATCGACGCCGGCCGCCTGACCGGCGTCGCCGTGGCCCTGGTCAAGGATGGCAGGATCGTCTGGCAGGACGGCTTCGGCTGGGCCGATCGCACGGCCGGTACGAGGGCGACCAGCGCCACCGCGTTCTCGGTCGCATCCACCACCAAGCCTTTCACCACCACTGCGCTGATGACGCTGGTGCGCGACGGCAAGCTCGACTTCGACCGTCCGGCCAACGACTACCTCGGCGCCGAAAAGATCGTCGATCAGGACGGTCCCGCGCAGTCGGCTACGGTTCGCCATCTGGCCACGCACTCTTCCGGTCTGCCGACCTTTTTCATCATGTATCCGGAGGGCGGCGCCGCGCGCCAGCCGCCGATGGCCGAACTGATCCGCGATTACGGCCACCTCGTCGCGCCGGTCGGCGAACGCTACGAGTATTCCAACCTGGCGATGGGCATCCTCGGCGAGATCGTCGCGCGCCAGTCCGGACAGACGCTGGGCGACTACCTGCAGGCGCAGGTACTCACTCCGTTGGGCATGAAGGACAGCTTCTTCGACACCGACCTGTCGCGCCGCGCGGAAATGGCGGTGCGTCATGCCGACGATGGCAAGCCGCTACCGTTCTATCTCACCGCCACGCCCGGCTCCGGCGAGCTGTACGCCAGCGCGCGCGACCTGGCGCGATTCGCAATGCTGCACCTCAAGGACGACCTCGACGCGTCGGCCAGGATCCTCGGCGATGCGCAACTGGACGAGCTTCATCGTCCCGCCACCGTGGTCGCGCCGGGCTATTCGTATGCGATGGGCTGGCAGGTGTTGCGTCGCGCAGGCGAGCCGGAAGTGCTCTATCACGGCGGGGGCCAGTCCGGCGTGGAAACCGAATTCGTGCTGCTGCCCGGCGAGGATGTCGCCGCCATCGTGCTGAGCAATCGCCGCAGCCAGAACGATTTCATCGAGAAGCTGCGCGATCGGATGATCCGCACGGTGGTTCCGGAATGGCATGGCATACCGTCGCCACCGAACGCGTCGCTGCTGCCGCTGGACCCGCTTGCCGACTACGCCGGCGAATGGCGCGGCACGGTGCTCGCGCAGGGCCGCCACGTGCCGGTGGTATTGACGATCACCCCGCAGGGACAAGGCAGCCTGTCGCTGCATGGCCGTGCCGCGCAGCCGATCGACAAGCTGGGCCTGGTCGACGGCCTGATCAGCGGCGACATCAAGGGCCAGGTCGGCAGTCCGGACGAGTTGCGCGAGAACCTCGACGATCTTGCCCTGAACCTCAAGCTGCGCGGCGATCGCATCGACGGCGAAATCGTCGCCTGGCGCAAGACCTCGGAGAACATGACTTTCCTGCCGTTCTGGACAGCACTGGAAAGGAGCGGGCCGAAGCAGTGATCGGCAGCCTGCGCCCCGAGCTGCATGTCAGCGTGCGTAGGGCGCAACAATCGAAGGGCATTGCGCCGCATGGTTGACCGGGGCAGACGACATCCGGCGCATTACGCCTGCGGCTAATGCGCCCTGCAAGATCTCTTTTCCGGCTAGTCAGCCAGTCTGTTGAATGCGGTGATCCCACCCGCGCGACCCGCATCCGCGAGCTCGTCGTGCAGTGCCATCGCCATTACCATCACGTCGCTGCCGACGGCGCCGGCGACTTCCTCGGTCAGCGCGAGCAGGCGTTGCAGCCGTTCATGCTGGGCCTGCAGCAGCCGCATCACGCGGATCTCGGCCTCCATCGTCTCGCGCACCTCCTCCACGCCGAAGTCCCGCGACAGCTCGCTGCCGAACAGCTCCAGCGCCGCCAGTACCTGCCGGCACAGCACCGGAGTGATGTGTTCGCACCACGGAATCACGCCGCGCTTGTCGCCATCGGCGTAGCGCAGCAGGTTGAGGATGACTTCCATCGATGCCAGTTCGGCATCGAGCGATTGCAGGCGTGACTCGGGCAGCACGCTGACGGTGTAGCTGGTGTCCATGGCGATGTCCTTTTCGTTGGCGTCCGGTCCGGGCCGCCCATCGGTGGCAGCCCGTTGCCACGGTAACGCCAGCGCCGGCGGCGATCCAGCATCGGAAAGGCCGCAGGCCGCGCCGTCATGGCATTGCACCGGATGCCTTGGACGGGCATCCGGCGTAATGCTGTTCCGCGCTACGAATCCAGCGCCTTGCCCGCGCCGCAGCCGTTTTCGGAATCCGGTTCCTCCACCTGGCGCACTTCGCAGTCGATGTCCCACTCCTCGCCGTGTACTTCAAGGAAGCGCTTGGACAGCTCGATCGCTTCCTCCTTCGACTTCGCCTCCAGCAGCGCGTAGCCACCGATCACTTCCTTGGTCTCGGTGAACGGCCCATCGACCACGCTGATCCTGCCGCCACGCAGCTTCAGGCGCACGCTGTCGGAGGTTGGCGCCAGTCCGGCGGCATCGAGCAACACCCCGGCCCGGGTCATCTCCTCCATCAACTTGCCCATGTCGGTCAGGAGCCGTTCGCTCGGCACCTGGCCGGTGTTCTCCTGGACCCTGACCATCGAAAGAAAGCGCATCGTCTGTCTCCTGTTCGTCACATGGCGCCGACCCGCCAGAGTGTTCTGGCGTCATGAAGCCTGCTCCTTTGCATGCGACGAACGGGACACCGGCGGATCGACATGCCCACGAAAAATTCTGGCTCCGTCTGTTGGGCGCACACGCTCCCACCATAGGGCGCATTAGCCAAAAGCATAATGCGCCGGATGACAGCGCCCGACATCCGCCTCGGTGCAATGCCCTTCGGTTATTGCGCCCTACGCCGCTGGCCTCGTCCGCGGTGGCAAGCGCCTCGCCATTGCAGCCGCCGATCTGATGCTCTCCGACGAATATCCCGAGTGAGACGCGCTCGGCCCGAAGACGCGTGACGGCGCGACCAGCAGCTTCATGATCTATGCCGACGACGCCGATGCCGCCGTCGAACGCGCGGTGAAGGCCGGCGCCAAGGTGGTGCAGCCGGTCGAGGACCAGTTCTGGGGCGACCGCATGGGCACCGTGGTCGATCCCTTCGGCCACAAATGGATGCTCGGCACCCACAAGGAAGACGTCAGCCCCGAAGAGATGCAGCGCCGCGGCGACGAATGGGTCCAGTCGCAGATGAAGTAGGCCGGAACCCGCCACGGGCGTGACGGCAGCCGCCAGATCCATCGCAATGATCCGAGGCGGAACCTGCATCGCAGGTTCCGTCGTGCCGGCAGGCATCCGGGGGCTCTACTTGATCGAGAGCCTTTTCTGGAGTGCGGCTGCGACCCGCGCCTGATTCGGCCAACGCTGGAGGTCCTTGTACTTCAGGAACTGCTCGACTGCATGCATGAAGCGCGGATCCTTGCGTTCATCCAACGACCAGGCGCGCAGGTTCCAGGCTTCGCCATTCAGTGGGAACTCTTCTGTAAGTTCAGAAGTACAGATATCGGCCTTCTCATACTCGTGCAGGTACAGGAAGCTCCGACAATAGTTCGGGTAAGCCGCTTCGCGTGTGGCTGGATCGCCCATGGCCAGCAGGAAATGCGGACGCGCCGCCGCCTCGCCATCGGTGTCCAGCAAGGCCAGTGCGAACACGAATTGCGCGTGACCGTCGCTCGGCGCTACCTGCACCGCGCGACGCGCATCGGCCAAGGCCCATTCCGGATAGCCAAGGTCTATCAGGAGGCTCGCACGAAGGCGCGCCTGCTGCGCGTAATGCGGCGAGAACCGCAACGCCTGCGACAGGTAGACAAGCGCCTTCCAATCCTCGTTCATCGTGACATAGGCGGTGCCCACTTCGCGGAGGAAGTTCGCATTGGGAGAGAGTTTCGTCGCGGGCAGCATGTCGGCGAGCTTCTTGCCCCAGTCGCTGCTGTTGTCGGCCTCGTACGCGATCCCCTGAGTCGTCAGGATGTACAGCATCGGGTTCTTCTTCGCATGCGCAGCAGCATAAGCTGCGACTGCACGCATCGCTTCCTGCGACCCGCCCCACTTGGGTTCTGCCGCCGAGGCCATTTCCTCGACCACGAAATAGGAAATCGGATCAGCCTGCAGGCAGGCAGCCGTCGCGCCTTGCTGCAGTTCTTCCGAGCTCACGCGGCCGATGGCGGCAAGTTCCACGCATGCAGGCAACATGCGTGCGTCTTCCCCCAATACTTCGCTCAACAGGCTGGCTGCGTGCAGGAAATATTCCTCCATCTTCAGCAATTTGGCGCCGGGCGTATCCCGGACGTACTGGCCGCCCCGAGCACGCCAGCCCTGTCGTGCTAGGACCTTGCCGGAAGCCATCTTCGCGTGGATGCTCTTGGGCGAGGCGGTGAGCCAGCGGGCGGCTACACGTTCGGCCTGGCTACTGGCATCGAAGACATGATATGCAATGAAAATCTGATCGCGCTGGGCGGGGTCCAGATAATGGGCCTCAAGCAGGCTGGCGAAACGCTGGTCAAGCTGCGTGGCGCCCCCGGGTTGATCCAGCAGGGTTTCCATCTGCGACAAAGTGTATGGCGGCGAACGCAGCAGCGCGCACCTCCCCTTGCCCGCGCCTTCAGGCCACTCCGCACCAGGCAAGTCGGGATAGGCCAGGCAGCGTTGTTCGAGATCGGTGAATTTCTCATCGGCCTTGCGCACCTCTGCGAAATAGCCTGCCCATTCCGCAGGTGGAGGTACCGCCTTCTGCTGCGCCCATGCCGAAGACATCGAAATCGGGGCCAGCAAAGCCAGCCATACCCAGAAGCGCATTGTGATCCCCTCGCGTTCCCCCGAACGCGCTTGAGCGCAACGCTACCCGATCCTGCATGGGGCGGCCAATACCCTGTCGTATTTTCCGCCCCCGTGCGGCAGCACCCCGCCGACGCGGCACGCGCTGGACGCTTCTCAGTCTCTCCCGATGGCCCGCCTCACGCCCCTTGGCGTGCACGCCACTCTTTCAACAACGCCGCTTCCTCTTCGCGGGTGATGCCCGCGCGCAACTTCGCCTGGCGCTCGGCCGGGAGGCCGTGGAACCAGGCCATCAGGTCCTTCACGGTCGTGTCGAACGGACGATAGGTGAGCCCGGCACCGATCGCGCGCGCGTTGCTGACGGCGCCGTAGCCCGCATAGGGGCCGCTGCTGTCCGACACCCATATCGGCAGTTCGACCTTCTTTTCTTCCAGGAATTCCGACGTGACATGCGTGTAGGTCGGCTTGCCGCCGGTGACGCGCTCGCAGCCCTGCAGCATGGCCTGCGTGGTCAACGGCTTTTCCGGGCCGACGGCATTGAACGTGCCGAAGGTCTGCGTTTCCGCCAGCCGGATCATCCATTCCGCCAGGTCGCGGCCGTCGATGATCTGGACCGGATCGGAACCGTCGCCCGGCACCAGCATTTCGCCGCCCTGTGCGACGCGATGCGGCCAGTACGTGAAGCGGTCGGTCTCGTCGCGCGGGCCGACGATGTAACCGGGCCGCACGATGGTCACGCGCTCGCCGAACTGCTTGCGTGCCTCGGCCTCGCTCAACGCCTTCAACGGGCCGTACAGGTTTTCCATGTCGGCGCGCAGCGTTTCCATCGTCTCGGCCATCGCGTCCTTGCCCTTGTAGGCCGCAACCGCCGCCGCCTCGGTCATGCCGGGCTTGCTGCCGTCGGCATAGGCCGAGATCGAGGAAATGAAAAGGTAATGGCCGACGTTGCCCGCAAGCACCTTGCCGGCATCGCGCACCCATACCGGCAGGCTGGTGGGGTTGTCGATGCACACGTCCCACTTGCGTCCTTCCAGCGCCTTCAGGTCGCCGGTGTTGCGGTCGCCATGCAGTTGTTCGACCTCACCAGGCCACTCGGGCGACGGCCGCTTGCCGCGATTGAACAGAGTCACCTTGTGCCCGCGCTCCAACGCATATTTCACCTGGAACGGACCGGTGAAGCCGGTACCGCCGAGGATCAGGATGTCGAGCGGTTTGGCGGCCTTGCCGACCGGCCTGATGCCTTGGGCGAAGGCGAATGGCGGCAACGCGGCGGCAGCGGCGGCAAGCGCGCTGAACTTGAGCAGGTCACGGCGGGTGGTCATGGGCGGCTCCCTCGGTTGGAGACGCACTCATACACCTTCATGCGCAGGCCGGCGCATGGCGAAAGTCGGGGGTCTGCGTCCGGTTATGCGGGTGCCAGGCCGGAAGCGTCAACGTCGCGCCACCGGCGCTGACTCGCCAGCTCCCGGCCGGTTTCCGCGCCCTACACGGGCTTCATCCCGCTCGACCGACAATGGACATGACGTCGCTGTGCGCCGCACGCCGACATCGACGGAGATACGAAGCCATGGCCAAGTCAACCGGCGACAGTCGCAAAGTGGTCCTCGCCGCGCTGTTCGGCAACGCCGCCATTGCGATCACCAAGTTCATCGCCGCGGCGATCACCGGCAGCTCGGCGATGCTCAGCGAGGGCGTGCATTCGCTGGTCGACACCTGCAACGAGTTGCTGCTGCTGTACGGCCTCAGGCGCGCATCGAAGAAGGCCGATCCCAGCCATCCCTACGGCTACGGGCGAGAGCTGTACTTCTGGAGCTTCATCGTCGCCCTGCTGGTATTCGCGCTCGGCGGTGGTATATCGATCTACGAAGGCATCACCCATGTGAAGCATCCCGTGGCGATCGAGCGACCGCTGGTCAACTACGTTGTCTTCGGTTTCGCGCTACTGTTCGAAGGCGCTTCGTGGTGGGTCGCGGTGAAGTCGTTCCATGCCGGCAAGGGCGAACAGTCCTGGTTCCAGGCCTTCCGCTCGAGCAAGGACGCCAGCACGCTCACCGTGCTGCTAGAAGACAGCGCCGCGCTGCTCGGCCTGCTGCTGGGATTGACTGGCATCACGCTCGCGCTTCTGCTCGATGAACCGCGCTTCGACGGTTACGCATCGATCGGCATCGGCCTGTTGCTGGTCGGCACCGCCGCCCTGCTCGCACGCGAGACCAAGGGCCTGCTACTGGGCGAAGCCGCGCACCCGGCACTGCGCGCGTCGATCATGCGCATCGCCGGCGACGATCCCGCGGTGCGCAGCGCCAATGGCCTGATCACCACCCAGATGGGCCCCGACAGCGTCGTGGCCGCACTCAGCGTGGAGTTCGAGGACGCGCTCGCCACGCCGCAGATAGAAGCCTGCGTCAACCGCATCGAGGCTGCGGTACGCCAGCACCATGCCGACGTGGTGGCGTTGTTCGTGAAGCCGCAGACACGGGAAACGTGGCGGGTGCGCTTCGATGCGCTGGCAACCGATCCGTGACGGCAGGCAGGACGAACAGTTCACCGGCAAACGTGCGCGGCGCCGCGGTCGAAGTGGAAGTGGTCCGCGTGGGCACGGTTGTAATCCGGGCCGAGGACGGCATCGAAGTAACGACATGCGCCGTCGTGCAAGGCCTGCAGGAAACGCGACTCGGCTGACGGGACAGCGCCGGCACCCGCGACTTCGTCGTCCGCCGTCCGCACGCGCGGCTGCCAATCGGCGACGACGCTGATGCGACGGCCATCGGCGAGCACGAATCCGGCGATGTCGAGCGCATCGGCGGTGGCATGCTGGCTGCGACGGCGACCCTGCTCCCCGTAGAGGTTCCGGCAGGCGTAGGAACCGAAATGCTCCAGCGACTTCACGCTCGTACCGAGATGCACGTGCGCGGTGTCCTGCAGCACATGCCGTTCCCACATCGCCAATGACAGTGCGGCGCGGCAACTCAACGAAAACGGCTCGCCGATGGCCACGCTGGTGCGCTCGATCCGCACGGCATTCTCGAAGCCGCATCCGAGACCGGTAACGCGATCCTCCAGCGGCACGAGCGTCATGCGCGCCTGCGCCAAGGCCGCCCGGCATGCCGCAGGATTCGCGGACGCGCGCGACAGCTTGAACCCGGTCAGCAGGTTCGGCTTGGCTTCGATCCGCAATGGCGCCCAGGGATTCCACCATTCCGGTATCACGATCCGCCCCGAGCGAACGCCCCACACTGCCAGCGCGACGAACAGCAAGGGCAGCCACCAGGCCAGATGGCGGAAACGTCGGAGATGGGCCATGCGGCGACTGCCTCTGCGAGGTCACGGGCCGTGGCGCGCCACAGCCCTTGTATCTCGGCCCTCGTCAGAAGGTCACTTTCACCGATGCCGCGCTGCGCTGCGACTCGCCGTGATACACGGCCTCGATGTTGTTGCCATCCGGATCCAGGACGAAGGCCGCGTAATAGCCAGGATGGTAGTCACGCTCGGCCGGGGCGCCGTTTTCGCGGCCGCCATGGGCCATTGCCGCGCTGTGGAAGGCGTCGACCATCGCGCGATCCCGCGCCTGGAATGCCAGGTGGTGCCGCCCGGTCAGCTCGCCTTGCGCCGCCTCGCTATCGGCCGTGGACACGAACAGTTCGTCGGCCCAGAAGAAATCGGGCCCCTCGCCGCCGATCGGCACCTGCATTGCTTCGAACACGGCGGTGTAGAACCTGCGGCTCGCGTCGAGATCGCGTACGACCAACTGGATATGGTCGATCAGGCGGCCGCGGTGAAGCTCGTTGGTTTCCATGAGCATTGTCCTCGACGGGGGAGCGGAGAATCTAGCGGCAGGAGTGTGGAGAAAACGTACTCGAACACTGCTTCCGAAGCGCGATCGCAGCAGTGACTGCGTGGCCAGGCAGCGAGTGGTCCAGGGTCGCGTCCTGCATCGCCCGCCGCCGCGGCCGCCCATCGCAGTGCCATGCCTTATCCTGAACACGGACGGGATGCTGTAGTCTCGCTCGCTCGGATCGGGGGAATCGCTTGCGCAGCACCATCGCACTCTCGTCATGCCTGCTGCTCGCGGCGTGCGCGCAATTGCCACCTCGCGCGGATCTTCCGCCAGAACTCGCGCCTGCGCCGGCAACCACCGGCGCGATCGCGCAGCGGCTTTCGGCGATGGAGGAGAGCCATCCGGGCCAGTCCGGCTTCCGCCTGGTCGCCGCGGGTTCGGATGCCTACGCCCTGCGCGCCTACAGCGCGGAGGCTGCGACCACCAGCCTCGATATCCAGACCTACATCTGGAAGGACGACCTGACCGGCAAGCTGCTGGCCCGGCATGCACTGCTGGCGGCCGATCGCGGCGTCCGCGTCCGCCTGCTGGTGGACGACTTCCCGACGCGCGTCCACAACGCCGGCTTCGCCGCACTCGATGCTCATCCCAACCTCGAGGTCAGGATCTACAACCCCCTGGCCAGCCGCAGCGGATTGCTGGGCAAGGCCGGCGAATTCGCCACGGATTTCCGCCGCCTCAACCACCGCATGCACAACAAGAGCTGGATCGCGGACAACCGTATCGCGCTGGTCGGCGGCCGCAACCTCGGTGACGAGTACTTCGACGCGCGGGCATCGGCGAACTTCATCGACCTCGACATGCTGATGGTCGGACCGGTGGTGTCGGAAGTCAGCGCCACCTTCGACGAGTTCTGGAACTCGCCCAGCACCTATCCGATCGCACAGCTCTCGCCGCGGGCCGTTTCGCCCGAGGCATTGCAGCGCTTGCGCGACATACTCGATGAGAGCCTGGCCGAACGCAGGGCCAGCGATTTCGAGCACGTGCTGCGCGAGGATCCGCTGGTACAGGCGCAGCTTGCCGGCGAAAGCTACCTGCGGTGGCATTCCAGCTGGCGCTTCGTCAGCGACGAATCGCTGAAGAAACGCGCGGACATGGCCGACCGATCGGAAGTCATGCGCGTGCTGCTGCCGGTGGTGCGGCAGTCGCAGCGCAACCTGCGCATCCTGACGCCGTATTTCGTACCCGCGGCGAACGGCACCGCGGAACTGATCGCGCCCGTGCAGCGCGGCGTGGCGGTCAAGGTGCTGACCAACTCGCTCGCGGCCACCGACGTGGCCCTCGTGCATGGCGGCTACATGCGATCGCGGCGCCCGCTGCTGCGCGGAGACGTGCAGCTGTGGGAGCTCAGGCCCGTCGGCACGGACGATCCGGAATACAGCCGGATGGGTGTCGCCGGCGCCAGCCTGCACACCAAGGCCATGGTCGTGGACGACGAGCAGGTCTTCGTGGGTTCGTACAACCTCGATCCAAGGTCGCTGTCGCTGAATACCGAGCAGGGCGTCCTGCTGACCGACCCGGCCATGGCGTCGGAACTGACGCGCATGTTCGAGGCCAAGCTGCAGGGCGAGCGCGCCTGGAAGGTCACGCTGCAGGACGACCGCCTGCGCTGGAGCGACGGCCAGCAGGTCTGGACGCGTGATCCGCAAGCCGGTGCGTTGCAACGGTTCCAGGCGTGGCTCGGCCGGGTATTGCCAATCGAATCGCAACTATGAAGCCGCGTAGGGCGCATTAGCCGCAGGCGTAATGCGCCGGATGCTGCTTCCTCCGGGGAACATGCGGCGCAATGCCCTTCGGTTATTGCGCTCTACGGAATCGATGCCTGCGCAACTTTCCAGGCGACTACGTGATGATGATCGGGCCGAACACGATGCGTCCCTGCAGCACGATGTTGTAGCTCACCCGGTGCAGCCAGGCGTCCGTGTCGCGCACGGCGACGTCGACCTGGATGCCGCTGAACAGCTTGTCGAGCGTGGTGTTGGAGAATCCCGTCGCCGTGACGAAGGGATTCGGGCGCCATACATCCACCGCGAAGCCGGAATCGACCGATTCGTTCTGGTTGAACATCGAACTGACGGCCGCGAACGGCGCCCATTGTTCGACCTGGAAGCCCAGCCAGTAATTGTTGCCGCCGGTACCCGGTGGCGTCGGAATGCCGTGCCTGGCGACGGCGTACTGCAGCGGGTTGAACAGGTCGGGCCGGATCGACACGGTCTCGCGGCGCCATTGCGCACCACTGTTGCCCTTCAGGTCGATGATCACGACGCCGGAAAGCACCAGCAGGAACTTCTGCTGCTCGATGTCCGGCTGCGCTTCGTTGACCGACAAGGCGGTGGGCGTGATCAGCCAGTTCTGGCCTGCGAAGGTGGTGGCTTCGATCATGGGTTTTTCTCCGGTGTATTCATGGGTGGTCGAACAGACGCAGCGTCCTGAATCACCATCCTCGAGCCGCACGCCGCTCATCGGCGTCGGCCGTACGCTCGCGTAAGGGTTGCCGTCGTGCAGCAGTTCCCGGTCGTGGATGGAGAAATGCAGGTGGTCGAGGACTGAATTGCCTGTGTCGTCCATGTAGCCGATCCGGGTGCCCGCCTCGATCGGCATCATTTCCGAGACGGGAATCCTGTTCGGGCCTTCCAGGTGCAGGTAACGCGATCGGAACCGGTGCTCGTCGACCGTATTGGCAGGATCCGCATGGTCGATCACGACCGTGTTGGATTCACTCGAATCTCCGGAAGGCTTGCCGGCATGTACTTGGACCACGATGCCCGCCCTCGCCGCCAGCACCGGCGTTCCACCACTTTCGTTGTCGTAGGGCACGAACTGGCGGTAACGGGTGAAGTCGATCGCGAACGCGTCTTCCGCATCGTGCGTGGAGCCCTGGTTGTAATAGAAGCCGCGTGGCCCGAATCCACAGTCGCTGGTCGAGAACAGTTCGGCCAGGATCGCGCCCGCAATGCCACCGAAAATGAATCCGCCCGCCGCGACGACCGCGAGGATGGCCGCCTGCTGCCCGATGAACTCGGTCAATCCGCCGGCCGTGAAGCACTGCCCATGCGGCCACGGCGCCAGCAGTTCGAAGGGCAGCGGATCGTTCTTCTGCAGCACGGCCGGGCGCCAGCGTTCGACCCACAGCGCATTGCCGCCCGTGATCGCGATGCCGGTCCATTGCCATCCGCGCGGCGCGCGCGTGATCAGGAAAACGACGTCGCCGTCGAACCACTTTCCACGCCATCCGCTGGTATGCAGGTAACGTTTGTCGCCGGAACCAAGCAGGGCTCTGCGCACCGTGACATCGCTGTCCTTCAGGTCCTTCAACAACTCGTCGAGGAGATCTTCGGTCTCGAATGCGGTATGCCCACCGACCGGACCCACCGCGAAATGCGTGCGGCTCACCAGCGCCTGCAGCTTGGCGGCATCGCGTCGTGCAAGTGCATCCGCAAGCATGTCGACGATATGGCGCTCGTCGGTGGCGAAGGTGGATGCCGGCAATGACAGTCGCGAAAGTTCGCGTCGTGCCAGTTGCGCGGCATCGTCGGTCCGCATCGATGGCGTATCGGCCGCCACCTGTCGATAGAAACCGGCCGCGTCATCGAGCCTGCCGGCCTTCTCCGCCAGCAGGCCAGCCTGGAACAACGGATTTGCATCGCCCGGCGCATGCCTGGCGAGCTCCTGGTAGGTCGCGATCGCGGTCGCGACGTCGCCGATCAACGCCGCTGTCTGCGCCTTGCCGCGCAGCGCGCCAATGACCGGATCATGCGCCGCCAGTAGGCGCCCGGCCGCTTGCGCCTGCTCGACCGCCGAGTCGTAGGCCGTAAGTGCTTCGGCCAGTTGCCCGTCACGAGCGAGGTTGTCCGCCATCCACAGGCGGAAGGCCGGCGCTGCCGGCGACTGCGGCTCACGCCGCGCCGCGGATTCCAGCGTGACGTTCGTGCGCGCGCAACCCGCTTGTGCCCGGCTCTGCAGCACCTGCGCGGTCAACTGCCGCCATTCGTGCGCGGACTTGTCGTCCAGCGATTGCGGATGCAGCGGACCGGGTTCTTCGCGGGCAGGCGTCATGTCCGCCACCCGCGTGCAGTTGTCCGTTCCATGCGACCTCCAGGCCGACACGCGGTCTTCAAGGTGAAGCGATCACTCAGACCAACGAGTCCCTTGCTTGAATCCGGACAACGGCGAACGTCTCTGTCATGCATGCGACCTGCCGACGGCGGCCAACACATCGGTCGCAGGCGTAAGACACAAGCCCGTGCGGGCTTTGCCCGGTCATGCGGTGCAATGTCGTCGGCCCATGAGGCGACCAGATGGGACCGTTCGATTACCCTTCCCGTTCACTCAAGCAAGCCGGTACGTCGGCCAAGGATCTACATGACAAGACTTTCATCGGCGGCGAAACGCTTCAGCCTCTTTGCGATCCTGTGGTCGGTGGCGTCCGTCGTCGCGGCGCAAACGGCTACCGAGCCCAAGCGCCCGTCCCTGGAAGCACTGGAGAAGATCATCTCCGACCGGACGCCGAAGATACGGGTGAATGCGGTGGACCACGAACGCATCACGGCAAAGCGGATCGACATCGTCGGCGATGACGGCACCATCCGCATGACGCTGTCCGCCAATACGCCACCGCCGATCATCGATGGCATCCAGTATCGCCGCGCGTTCGGCGTCTCCGGCTTGATCCTCTACGACGCCAAGGGCAGTGAGCGTGGCGGCTTCGGCGTGGCCGACACACCCGGCGGCACCGCGGCGGTGCTGGCGCTGGACCACCCGGCCATGGACGCCGTCGGCTGGCGCGTGTCGCCCGACGGCTCGGTCGCCTTCACCATCAACCAGGCGCCGCCGCTGATCCGCGAACCGGGCCTGGACAACAAGCTGGTTCCGGGCGTGCAGACATCCACCCGGGTGAAGCTCAGCGTCGCAGCCGATGGCACGCCCGCGGTGGCCTTGTCGGACGCCAACGACCAGGCCCGCGTGCGGATGACGGTGACGCCCGAAGGCTATGGCGCGATCGAATTCCTGGATGCGTCGGGCAAGGTCATCCATGTCCTGGCGCCGGAACGGGATTCGAAGCAAGCCGACACTTAGGACCCCATCGGTCGCAGCCGTGATGCGCCGCATGTCGCGTCTCCGGACCATCATGCGGCGCAATGCCCTGGGTTGTTGCGCCAGGGTGTCGAAGCTCATTCGGCCGCTTGCGGAAACGCCGGCAACTTGGCGACGTCCTGTTCCTCGTGCTGGATGATCAAGGTCGCGTCCAGGTTGCGCGCGAGTTTCACGAAACGATCCATCGATGACAAGGACTGCGCGCGGTCGGTGTTGAACGATGGTACGCCCGAGGACTCCAGGTTCTCGCGGAAGTGCACCACGTCGCCGGACAACAGCACCGGGCCATGCTTCGGCAACTGCACCAGCAGGCCATGGTGGCCGGGCGTATGCCCGGGCAGGTCGAGCATCACCACGCTGCCGTCGCCGAACACGTCGAGATCGCCCTTGACCTTTTCGAGCCTGGCGCCCTTCCCCAGCCATGGCGACAACAGTTTCGTGCGCGCTTCGTGGCCCGGCGTTCCGAGCACCGCGAAATCGCCTTCGCCGATCAGCAGCTTGGCCTGCGGAAAATCCGCGGCCTGGCCGACGTGGTCCAGATGGTAATGGCTGATGCCGATCATGGAGACCTGCGCCGGCTCGACGCCGATCCTGGCGAGCTGATCGACCACCGTCACGGCCAGCGATGTGGAATCGGCATCGCCTTCGGTATATGACTTGCCCAGATACTCCCTGGACAGGCCCGTATCCCACAGCAGGTAATCGCTGCCGTGCCGGACCAGGTAGCAGCTGCCGACGAATTTCCCGCTGCGGCCGACATAGGCGCGCGTATCGGACATCTCGTCCAGGTTGTAGGTCCACAGCGAACCGCAGTCCAGGCGCCATAGCCTGATGTCCGGTTTCGATGCCGGCGCGGCGGCGGCAAGCGACAAGGGAAAGGCCACAAGCAGCGCGGCGATATGGCGGAAGCTGGTTTTCATGGTGTTGTCCGTCGCAAGCTTGGAAGCCGGAATGACCTGAGGATCGCACGATAGGCATCGCTTCGCGCCATCCATCCTGCGGCAGCCGGTCATCCATCGCGCCGGGGCGATACCAGGCGCAGGAAGGTTTCATGCTGGTAGCGGCTCATGCGCAGCTGCTGCCCGGTGTCCATGGTGACGATGTGGTGGCCGTTGAACCAGGGATGGATCTCCTTGATGCGGCGCACGTTGATGATCGCGGAACGATGGACGCGGGCGAAATGGCGCGGATCGAGACGTTCGGCGAGCGTGGTCATCGTCTCGCGCAGTTCATGGACACGGTCGGCGAGGTGGATCTGCACGGTGTTGCGGCTGGCCTTGATCCATACGATGTCGTCGACGGCGACGAAGGCGACGTGCTCGTCGACGCGTACCGGAATTCGTTCCAGGTAGGCATCGCGCTGGCGCAGCGCATCCAGCGCCTGCAGGATCCGCGCCGAGGCCTGTCCGCCGTCGCCGGCGGACAGGCGCGCTTTCGCGCGGCGCAGCATCTCCGCGAAACGCTCGCGGCTGAAGGGCTTGACCAGGTAATCCACCGCGTTGGCCTCGAACGCGCGCACCGCGTATTGTTCGAATGCAGTGACGAACACCGTCGCGGGCATCTGCGCCGCGCCGATCGTGGCGACGACGTCCAGGCCGGTTATCGCCGGCATCTGGATGTCGAGGAAGACCAGGTCGGGCGAGCGGTCGCGGATCGCCTTGACCGCCGACACGCCGTCTCCGCATTCGCCAAGCAGCTCGATGTCGGCGTCGTCGCGCAGCAGGCGCACGATCGCATGGCGCGCGATGGGTTCGTCGTCCACCACCAGCACGCCGATGCTCATGCGGGCGCGTACTCCGGTGCATCCTCGGGTTCCTCGATCTCGCGCAATGGCAGGCGGATGCGGCAGGTCACGCCTTGCGGCCAGATCATGTCGAGCCGCAGCTGTGCCGCGTCTCCGTACAACTCGCGCAGGCGCAGCCGCGTATTCGACATGCCGATGCCGTGCCCCGCCGGGCCGGCCGTTCCAGCCTCGAGCGTGCTGTTGCGGTTGCGTACCTCCAGGCAGAGGGTGTCGCCTTCGCGCCGGCTCTCGATCTCGATGCAGTCGGCACCCACGCGCTGGCCGATGCCATGGCGGATGGCGTTCTCGACGATCGGCTGCAGGATCAGGCTCGGCACCGCGCAGTCGAGCGTGTCCGGCGCGATGTAGATCCGCGTGGTGAGCCGATCCTTGAAGCGCGTGCGCTGGATGCCGAGATAGAGGTCGAGCAGCGTCAGTTCCTGGCGCAGGCTGATCTCCTGGCCATCGTGGTCCTCGAGGAACGCACGCAACAGCTCGCTCAGGCGCAGCAGCATGTCCTCGGCCGACGGCGTGTCGTCGCCGATCAGGGTCACGATCGCGTGCAGGGTGTTGAACAGGAAATGCGGCTGCATCTGCGACTTCAGCGCCTGCAGCCGCGACTGCGCGAGTTCGGTGGCAAGCCGGTTGGCCTCGATCTCGCGGCGGGTCTTTTCGGCGTGGAAGTGCAGCACGTGCTGGATCGCGAACAGCGCCCAGTACGTGAACAGCCCGGTCGCCGAATGCATGCTGAGGAAATACCAGAGTTGCTGGCCGAACGAACTGGGTTCGAACGCCGTCGAGACGAAGGCACCGATCAGCAGCGCCATCAGCGTCACACCGATGCTCAGGGCCAGCTGTATGGCCAGGCCGCGCAGGCGCAGCGGCGGCTGGATCGGATAGCGTTGGGCCAAGCGGAACACCAGCGGCGCCAGTGCAGCCCAGGTATACCACTGGATCATTCCCCAGCGCAGATAGTCGAAGGCCGACCAGGTCCGCCCGTCGGTCGCGTCGTCCAGGAACCGCTGCACTGCGAACACGACCACGACCGCCATCCACAGGCCGAGATAACGCCACAGGCCGATTTCCATGTCGCCGAGGCGGACCTTCATTGCGTCGCATCCGGAGGGGGGCAGGTACATCGTAGCGCGGTGCCCACTGCTGCAAGGCATTCGCCGCGTGTCACTACGATTCGCCGCCCCGCCACGACGATTCGTCCCGGATCGCTTTCCCAACACGCCGACGATCCGGCCTGATGCCTGCGCCGACCGGCGTGTGTGGCCCGCTGCACGCCCCCGGCTTCCTCCCTCCAGCCGGAGATACCGTCATGCGCTCGATGAGCATCGTCGTCCTCACCAGCCTCGCGGCCGCCGCAGAAGTCCACGCCGGTCGCGCGCCCACGCATTACTTCGACCTGGTCAACGCAGCCCACGACAGCGTTGCATCGCTGGCAACCGCGCCTGCCGGCAGCGGTGCATTCCGAGAAATAGAGATCGGCGAATCACTGCGCGGCGGGTTCACGTCGGCCAAGGTCGAAATACCCGGTGCCGGATGCCTGCACGATTTCCGCGTGGTATTCCGCGGCGGTCGCACGTTGCTGTATCCCGCGATCGACGTCTGCCGTTACCGCGGCCTGCGTCTGAGCGCGAGGGACGGCAAGTCAGCGCCGGGCCGCGGCGTCGATGCCGTCTCCACCGGGATGGACGAATGATTGCTGCCGGAAACGTTCCGAAGGTCGGTTCGGCACGGCCTACTTCCTGCGCACGCCTATTCGTGCCTTCGCATTGGCCAGCGCCTGTTCCTGTTGCGCGGGCGAATCCGAGGTGTCGGCACGCTGCGCATAGATGAGCATGAGTTCCTTGCGCTGCGCCGGATCGGGCAGATGCACCAGGCGTACGAACGCCATGTCCGCAGGCAGCTTCAGTCCGTTCCGGGCGATCAGCTGCTCGACCTGCTCCAGGTCCGATTGCGCGGGCGCCTTGTCGTCCGCATGACGGATCCAGGTATCCAGGTGGAAGTCGAGGCCGCCTAGCCCGAGCTTCCGCGATTTGTCGTAATCGCCGGCATGACTCAGTTCCGGCCGGCTGTCGATATAACCTTCCGACTGGACCCAGTAGAGCCGGGTCACCACGCCATCGGCGTCGTGATCCGCGAACAGGTGCAGGTCGCAATCGGCATAGCCGTACAGCAGCCAGCGCCTGCTACCCAGGTACTTCGCCTCCTCCGGAACGGAGACGACGGCAGGCGGCTCGAACGAGCGCACTTCATTGCCGTTTGCCGCCAGCCGCGGCTCGACGGCGCACGCGCAAAGCGGCAGCAATGCCGCAAGCGCGATCGTGGTCCACAATTTCCATTTCGCAGTCGACATTGCAGGGCTCCCGCATGAAGTACCGCGGGATCATAAATGCGCCCAGCTGCAGCGCCGTGTAGCGTAGGTCATGTAAACCCTGCCGATGCATCGGGCATCGTCGAGCATCGCGTCGGCGAATCCGACGCGATGCTCGTCGCTGCAATCCCGGGAAGCTGAACCCGTCATAGGTTCCGCTCCTGGCACTACCGGACGCACGCGCAATACCCTTAGCTATTGCGCCTTTGGGGTGGACCGCTGGTACTCCACGACCTCGCCGGTGCAATGCTCAATGCATGCCGGGCTTGTAGGTTCCGCCGATCGTGCGGGCAGCGACGTTGATGCGATTGAAGCCGTTGATGGCGACCACCAGCAGGGTCAGGTCCACCAGTTCCGCTTCCTCGAACTGCTGGCGTGCCCGCTCGTACAGCGCATCGGACACCGCATCGTGCGAGGCCAGTTCGGTCAGTTCCTCGGCCCACGCCAACGCGATCTGCTCGCGCTCGCTGAACAGCTTCGTTTCGCGCCAGGCCGGCAGCACGTACAGGCGCTGCTCGGTCTCGCCCGCGGCGCGGGCGTCCTTGCTGTGCATGTCCAGGCAGTAGGCACAGCCATTGATCTGGGAAACACGCATCAACACCAGCTCGATCAGGGCCGGTTCCAGCCGTCCGGCGGTTTTTATGCTCTGGTGGAGAGCGACCAGTGGCTGCATGGCGGCGTAGTGGCGCGGTACGGAAAAACGGTTCATGTGGATCTCCTCGCAATGGACGGCCGGTATGGCCGATTCAATGCAAGGACGCGGCGGCAGCCGATTTTGTGACAGCTAAAAGCCTCGCCAGCTTTTCGGGGTGGCGCAGCGCATGGATCGCAGTGATGCGTTCGCCGTCGCACTCGATCCATATCGCCGCGAGCAGCGCATCGCCGGCGCGCATGATAAGCGCCGGCGCGCCGTTGAGGGTGACCAGTTCGTAGTGGACGCCAGGAAGTGCCGGGTTGCGCCCCAACTGGAAGTAGAGCCGCGCCAGCCGGTCGGCACCATGCAAGGGACGCAACGTGGCGCGCGCGACGCCACCGCCATCACTGAGATGCAGCGCGTCCTCGGCAAACAGCGCGCGCAGCGAATCGAGCGTGGGTTCCGACATCACGGCGACGAAGCGCTGCAGCAACCGCCGTTGCGCGGTTTCATCCACACGGAAGCGCGGGCGTCCCTCGCGCAGGCGCAGCTTGGCGCGGTGCACGCGCTGGCGGCACGCATCTTCGGTGATCTCCAGGATCGCGGCCGCCTCGGCATGACTGTAGTCGAACACCTCGCGCAGCAGGAATGCCGCGCGTTCTTCCGGGCTCAGTCGCTCGAGCAGCAGCAGGAACGACAGCGTCAGCGACTCGCCACGCTCGAGCGTGGCATCCGGATGCTCCGCGTCCGGCACCAGCGGCTCGGGCAGCCAGGGACCGGTGTATTGCTCGCGCTCGGTCTTGGCACGACGCAGGCGATCCAGCGCCAGGCGCGTGGTCACGGTGACCAGCCAGGCTTCCGGATCGTCGAGCGCGGCCAGCTCCTGCGCATGAAGCCGCAGCCAGGCGTCGTGCAGCACGTCCTCGGCGTCGGCCGGCGTACCGAGCATGCGGTAGGCCAGGCCGAAAAGGCGGGAGCGATGATGTTCGAACAGGGCAGTCGGGTCCATCGGCAGGATTCTCGGTCAACACAGGGCCAGGACGCACGAGCGGATGGATTCGTGACAGCCCATTGCCATCCGCCGACTCCCGTAGGGCGCATTAGCCGCAGGCGTAATGCGCCGGATGCCACAACCTCGGACACCACGCGGCGCAATGCCCTTCGGTTATTGCGCCCTACGCCGCGTCAACCCTGGAATACCGGCTCCAGCATCCGGATCGTCCCCGCATCCGCATCCATCTCCATGTTGCCGCCGACCGGCAGGATGAACTGCTGGCGGATGTGGCCGATCATCGCGCCGCGGTAGGCGGGAATCTTCAATGGCTTGACGTAGTCGTCGAGGATCTGCGACAGGGTCAGCGAGCCGTAGCCTTCGCCGGGATCGCATTCGGTGCATTCGCCGAAGATGAAGCCGGCGATCGTATCGAGCGCGCCCATCAGCTTGAGCGTGCTGAGCATGCGGTCGATGCGGTACGGCGCTTCGGACACGTCTTCCAGGAACAGGATCCTGCCGCTGAAGTCCGGCAGATACCGCGAGCCGGCCAGGGCGACCAGCACCGACAGGTTGCCGCCGACCAGTTCACCGCGCGCCTTGCCGCCGCTGAGGGTGATGGTGCGGTTCTTGCGCTGCACCAGCTCGTCGCCGGGATCGGACACGTTACGGTACTGCATCAGTTCGCGCTCGAAGAACACGCGCTGGAACTGGTCGACATTGAACCTGTTCCAGCTGCCCGCGCCGATGGGGCCGTGGAAGCTGACCAGGCCGGCCTGCGACAGCAGCGCGTTGTGCAGCGCGGTGATGTCGGAATAACCCAGCAGCACCTTGGGATTGCGGCGGATCATGCCGTAATCCAGCAGCGGCAGCAGGCGCGCGGCACCGGAACCACCACGCGCGCAGATGATGGCCTTGACCTCGCGGTCGGCGAACATCGCATTGAGATCGCCAGCGCGCTCGGCGTCGGATCCCGCCAGATGGCCCCAGCGCGACGCGAGGTGCGGGCCGAGTTTCACCTTGAAACCCAGCGCCTCCATCGCTTCGCGCGCCAGCTGCAGGTCGAACGGATCGTCCGTGGCCGCCGACGGACTGACCAGCGCAACGGTGTCGCCGCGGTTGAGCGGCGGCGGCAGCAATCGGCTGGACGAGGCGGCCAATGCATCGCCGCCACGCGCGAGCGGCAGCATCAGCGCCGCAAGTGCCGCGCTTCCAAGAAAGTGTCGCCTGTGCATGTCGTCGCCTACGGATCGGGTATCCGACGCAGGGTAACAACCGCTCCGGGAGCCAACAATCCGCACTCGTGGCGATGCGGCCCTGGCCCGCTGCTCCATGGCGGCAGCGACCTGGTGGACTGGCGGCTGGCTACGGACCGGATAGCACGAGCTGCGCACTGTTCCCCTGCCCGACCCTTCCCGGCCACGGCAAGCGCCTGTTCGATGGCCATGCGCAGGCGTCGGCATTCCGGCTCGAAGGGTTGAGAGCGCGTCCATCGGCGTGCCGTCCTTCCGCCTGCCGACCTATGGCTGCCCCCAGGTTGCATGCGCCCGGTCGGATGGCACATTGGCCTCTTGCAAGCGACGCGGGACGAGAACATGCGCATCGACGACGGCGGAATGCATCGCCTTGCACTGCATCACATGGATCGCCCCGAACTGCGCCGACCCTCGCACGGTTCGGGTCAAATTGACGGCGGCAAGGGTCATCCGCCCGAGCGCGACGATCTGGAATTCGGATACTTCGGCGCCGATGGTTCCCAGTACGCCCGGCAGCGCGAAGTGCTGCAGGAAGGCGAGGACGGCGCGACCTTCCTCCGCGAGCGTTTCTATCCGGTCAGTGGCGACCGACTGCTGTCGACGGATGCAGGGATCGACACCGTCGTGATCGAGACGGGCGATGGCGACGACGTCGTCGCGATCTTCAGCGGGCGTCCGAACGCCAATGGCGACCGCGTCGTCGATGTGGCGATCAACGGCGTGCTCTACACGCTGACCCTCGCGCCCGGTCAAACGCTGGAAGTGCGCACGAGCGACGGCGATGACGGGGTATTCGTCGATCCGGAGACCAGCGCTCTACTGGGCTCCGAGGGCGCGGATACGCCGGTCTACGTGGATACAGGCACGGGAGCCGATTTCACGACGCCTGGGGCCGCCGCGACGGATCCGGATGCAATCTCGCAAGTCGTTACCGCAGGCATCCCGCAGATTCTCGCGGTGGATGCCGAATCGCCACCGGCCGTCGTCGAAGCACCCACCTCTTCAAGCCTGCCTGCACCGCCCATCGCTGTCCCACCGTCTGCGCCCGACGCAACGACGACCGCGACGAGCGTGCCGGCGTCCTCTTCGGTATCCGCCAACCCGGTTCCTGCGACGCCAGCCATCACTACTGCGCCCGACTTCGTGCCGAATGCAGGATCTCTGGTGGATTCACCGGTGTTCCAGGTCCTGCCGCAACACCAGCAGGCCTTGTTGCGCGGCGGATTGGAAGCGGGCGGCGACAGCAGTTCGAGCTGGCTCGCGCGCGCGGGAACCCTGGTCGGCAGCGCCGAATTCCAGGCGATGACACCGGAGCAGCAGTCGGCGGCAATTGGCAGCCTGACCGTGGAGCAGGTTTTCCGTTCCGGCGGTGAAAACCAGCTGGTGGGCCCCTTCCCGTCGGCAGACGCCGCTGCGCGAGCCGCGCTCGATTTTGCGAACCAGCAGACGGCTGGCGACGACCTCGAACGCGGCGGACTGATTTTCTTCGACCCGGACAGCGGTTCGTATTACGTCAGCACGCCAGTCACCGGCGACACGCATGACATCGATCCAGCGACGTTCCCGGAGCCATCGGACATCAGCGATCTGCCGGTAGTGGCGTTCTATCACACCCACCCCGACATGGCCTCTGTCAGCGGCCTGCCACAAGTCTCTGTCGATACCAACGGGGATGGTTTCTCGGACGTTGATGTCAGTACGCTCGAAAGCGGCCGATACGGATCGACCGCCTACCTGGGAAGCTCGACCGGCATCGTGTTCAAGCTGGTCTCGGAGGGAACGAGCCCGGCCGATCCGACCGTGGACCAGGCCGGTATCCGATAAGGCTGGCTGACGATCGAGGAAAATCGTGCGGCGCAATGCCCTTCGGTTATTGCGCTCTGCGCGGGACCGTCGACGTTTGACAACGCACGACGCGCCTCCGAGCATGCGGCATGCCCTTCACGGAACATCCCCGCCATGCCTCGTGTTCTCGCGCTCGCGTTACTGCTGTTGCCGCTGCTGTCGCCTGACGTGTCCACTGCCCGCGAAGCCGAACCGTCACCGATGGCCGCGAACGCGATGCCGCCACCGCCGGCCTGGCTCGGCGCGCTGGATACGCTGTACGACAAGCAGGTCCGGGTGACGGAGCTGGAAGACCGGGCGTTCTCGCCGGAGCACTGGTGGGATGTCGCCGGACCGCTGGCGACGCCGGCGCGCGGCTTCCATACCGAAGATGTCGGCCGCAGCGCGGAAGGCCGGCCGCTGCGCCACGTGTCGTGGGGCGAAGGCGACACGCGCGTGCTGCTGTGGTCGCAGATGCACGGCGACGAGAGCACGGCATCGATGGCGCTGGCCGACCTGTTCCGCTTCCTGGGCGAGCATCCGCAACATCCGCTGGTGCAACGTCTGCGCAAGAACACCGCCCTGCACTTCCTGCCGGTCATGAATCCCGACGGTGCCGCGCGCTTCCAGCGCCGCAATGCGCAGGGCATCGACGTCAACCGCGACGCACGCGCGCTGGTCACTTCCGAGGCGCGTGCGCTGCACGACCTGCGCGAACGCGTGAAGCCGGCGTTCGGCTTCAACCTGCACGACCAGAACGTGGGCTATCGCGCCGGCGACTCCGACCGCGGCACCGCCATCGCGCTGCTCGCGCCAGCCTTCAACGAGGCGCGTGACGTGGACGCCAGCCGTACGCGCGCTATCGAAGTGGCCGTGGCGATCCGCGCCGTGCTCGAGCCTTACATCGCCGGCCACATCGCCAAATGGGACGACACCTTCAACCCGCGCGCGTTCGGTGACCTCACCGCCCAGGCCGGCGTGTCCACGGTGCTGATCGAATCCGGCGGCATCGAGGGCGATCTGCAGAAGCAGCGCCTGCGCAAGCTGAACTTCCTGGCCCTGATCGGCGCGCTCGACGCCATCGCCACCGGCGCGCACGCGGGCCTGCCGCGCGCGCGCTACGAGGAACTGCCCGAGAACGGCAAGGTCTGGCCGGACCTGCGCATCAGCGGCGGTACGCTCGCGTTGCCCGGGCAACCGCAGGCGAAAGTGGACCTGCTGGTCGAGTTCGAGCGCCCGCTGCTCGAACGTGGCGGCGTCATCGCCGACATCGGCGACCTGGGCGATGTGCGCGCACGCCGCAGCATCGACGCTTCCGGCCTGTACATCGTGCCGTTCGACCCGCCGGGTACACCGGCAGGCAACAGGAAGACGTTCGCGCCCGACCTGCCGGCGTACTTCCACCTCAGCCGCGATCCGCAAGGCCACGACGTGGTGTGGACACTCGCCGGCGACGTGGATCCGGCGAAGCCGACGCCGCCATGAATGGGGGTATGGCAGTTCGGAGGCGCTTGTCGATTTCCGGGTCCGTGGTTCGTCGGTGAAGGCAAGCGGGCACTCCGCCCGCATCCTGCCATCCAAGGAGGCACCGCATGATCCCCAAGAACACGATCTGCCTGTGGTACGAGCGCGACGCGCTCGAGGCCGCGACGTTCTACGCCAAAACCTTCCCCGACAGCTCGGTGGACGCCACCGTTCGCGCGCCCGGCGACTATCCGGACGGCAAGGAAGGCGACATCCTGACCGTCGATTTCACCGTGATGGGCATCCCCTGCGTCGGCCTCAATGGCGGAACCGCGTTCAAGCAGAGCGAGGCGTTCTCGTTCCAGGTGGCCACCGACGACCAGGAAGAAACCGACCGCCTGTGGAACGCGATCGTCGGCAACGGCGGCAAGGAAAGCGAATGCGGCTGGTGCAAGGACAAGTGGGGCGTGTCGTGGCAGATCACCCCGCGCGCGCTGACCGAGGCCTACAAGGATCCGGACCGCGCGGCGGCCAAGCGCGCCTTCGACGCCATGATGACGATGCGCAAGATCGATATCGCCAGGATCGAAGCGGCGCGGCGCGGGTAAGCTGCGCGGACGGTTGGAAGGGTGGGCGCCAGCGCCCATCCTGCGCGGCGACGTAGGGCGGGCCCGGCCCGCCTTCCGTAAGTTGCACGCATCAGATCAGGCGATGACGCCTGAGGATCGCCTCTTCGTCGGTTGCGACGTACGCGAAGATGCGCGGCTTGCCGCCCACCAGCGTCAGGAAATAGGTGTGGTCGAACACGATGCGCACCAGGCGGCCATCGGCCTTGCGCACGGTGCGCGAATCCCAGGTCACCTGCGCCATCGCGTGCTGTCCATCCTGCAGCGGCGTCACCTCGAGTCGCGAAATCTCCATCGACTGCACGCCGATCCTGCGATAGCGCGAGAAGCCGCGCCTGGCCATGAAGCGGAACACCAGTCCGTTCTTGCCGCCATGGACGCCGCCGGGCCCGGACTCCACGAAATAATCGGCGAAGGCGTCCGACACCGCCTTGTCCACGCCCGGCTTGTCCGCCATGGCACGGGCGTAGGTGGCGGTATAGCGCTTGAAGAAAATTTCGACCTTGCTGCGGATCGTTGCGGCCTTCATGGAAGCGCCCTCGACGAGAAAGCCGCACTCTAGCGACACCGCGCGTCGCTGCGAGTGAAGCACGCGGCGCTCCATGCAGGCGCTCGGTACGAACGCCGCGTAAACAAGACGCGCCCCTGCTCAGTTCCGCGTTCCGCAGAGTGTCCGATTTCGTCCCCTAGACATGTCACCAACTCGCGCGAAGGCCGAAGCCTGCGCTCACATTGCGGTAGTCGTGACTGCCGCGCTGCAGCCCCAGAGCCGCCCAACCCGACCAGCGGTCGTCGAACTCGGCTTCAAGGCCCGCGCGACCTTCATAGACGTCGTCGGGGAGACGCTGCTGCAAACGCTGGCCGTCGAACACGACTTCGTTGTCGCGCCCGTTGTTCCAGAAGTTCGCCTCGATGAACGGCTGAAAACGACTCCAATCCGTCGAATTACTCCGCCCGTGTAGGCGAACGCCGACTCGCGAAGTCAATCCGCCGGCGCGTCCACCGTTCACCACGGTTCCACCGCGTTCGACATGATCGTCCACCGAGTAGTCGGTATAGATGAGCTGTACCTGCGGTTCGAGGTACAGGGAGGACGTCGCACCCTGGCGCATGACAATGCCGTACCCCGCTTCGGCCGATGCGACCCAGCTGTCGGAATCGTAGCTTTCCTCGACTAGTCCCTCGCCACGTACCGTGTTGTCGAAGCGTGCGTACTGCAGCCAGCCATCGACGTAGAACCCGGTTCCTGCCTCCGCGTTGGCGAGCCATGTTCCATAGCCTCCGATCGCGTCGCCATCGACGCGACCGCGCGCGGTGAATCCCAAAGGAAACGAAGTCGAATCGGCGGTGGCTTCGCCGTGCGACAGCATCACGCCGGCTTGCCAGGCAGACTGGCTGCCCGCGCTGCGAACCACGCCGGCGCCGCCCTGGAGCAGATTGGTGTCACCGCGCATATCCTGACCCAGGCCGCCCGCCTCGACGCCCGACTGGAACTGCTTGCGATGGATCCGGATCCATCCGTTGACGCCCTTGTCTGCGTGCGCGACGAAGACAGGCTCTCCCATGCGTTCGCGCATGGTTTGCTGCAGCATCGTTACCGCTGCATATTGATTGCCCAGATAACCACCTACTTCCGGTCGTATGCCCGCCGCGCGCAGGTACCAGTCGCCGTCGGCTGGATCGCTGACGCTGCCCTGGAACAAGCGGAAGTCGAACGCGCCGCCCACCGCACGACCGGCGAGCGTGAACACTCCATCGGAGGCGCCGTCCACGCGGACCACCCGGATGCCTTCCTGTGTTGTTCCTGGCGTGGCGCCGGCAACACCGCCTACTTGCAGCGACGTCGAGCCGCTAGCCGCCCCCAGCACCACCAACTGGTCGGTCGGCGAATCGTCATTGCCGAGGACCGTGTTGATCTGCAATGCACCACTGTTGCCGGCATAGTCGCCCAAAACGGTCAGCGTGTTGCCTATGCTTGGACCGGCGAGCACCACTGTACCCGCATTGTCCAAAGAGCCGACGCTCGCCGCGCCCGAATTCGCCTGCAGGGTCCCGGCGTTGTCGACATCTCCGCCCACCGCCGCGCCGTCCAGCAGCAACAGGCTGGCGCCCGAGGCGATGCTGGCACTGCCTGCCATCGCGCCATTGGCGACCAGCTGCAGAGTGCCGGTTTGTATATGAGTCAGCCCGGCGAAGCCGGCCAACGCCTGGTCGACCGTCAGCATGGCCGGTCCGGACTTGTTCAACGTGCCACTGCCGGTCACCGTGTTTCCCAACATCCAGTCGCCCGCCGCCGACAGATCGAGCATGCCTTCGTTGCCGATGGCCGCCTGTCCGAGGTGTGCCGCCTGACCGGCTGCAAGCGTGGTGCCCGAAGCGATGTCGAACCGTCCGCTGAATCCGCTGTTGTCGCCTTCCAGCGTAATTTCCGCCGCATCCTGCAACTGCACGGTTCCGCTGCCTGCCAGTTGTTTGCTGAAGGAGCCTTGGGCGGAGACGCCAGGCGCACTTGCGATCTGCGCGAAGGTGAGCAGGTCGCCCGCCCCGGCCAGGGTGACCAGCCCCGACGTGCCCAGGCCCTGCGTATTGTTGAGGATGAGTTGCGAGCCTTCGGTGACGTTGACATCGCCGCTGTAATCGGCGTTGGCTCCGCTCACTTCGACGATGCTCGGATCGATGTTGAAGGTACCCGCACCGAACAGCGTCGCGCTCTCGATCATGCCGCCGCTGGGATCTCCTCCTGCCCGCAGCGAATCGGTGATCGTCAGCGTGCCGTCCAGATCCAGACGGCTTCCGGCATGGGTGACCAGCTTGCCAATCGCCTGGACCCGGCCGTTGACATCCACGGTTGCACCGCTCGCGATGTCGAGCAGCGGCGTCAGACCTAGGACGCCGTCATTGCCCAACCGCAACGTACCGCTCAGGACATGCGTCTCGCCGCCATAGTCGTTGGCCGAATTGGACAAACTCACCGCGTTGCCTTCCGCGTCGATGGCCAGGTTGCCTAGACCGGTCAGCAACGCAGCCAGATCGGTGTCGCGACCAGTGGCGCCCGCAGCCGGTGACAGGGTCAGCGTCTGCCCAGCCTGCAGGTCGAGTTGGCGCAGGCCGTATCCGACGAACAAGCCTTGCCCGCCCAAACCATCGACCGTGTTGAAGATGAAATCGTAGTTGGCGATCGCTACCGTGTTCCCGTTCTCTTCAACATCGACATCAGCTGACGTCTGCGGAATCTCGGCAGGTGGCGGAGAGAGGTTCAGCAGGTTGAGGTTGCTGGCGCTGCCCGTCACCGTGCCGCTGGCGCTGATCAACTGCAGTTGCACGTCATCATCCTGGCTGAGCAGGTTGCCGTCCCCAGTCGCGCCGGGCAGGTTTTCCACCAGGTCGCTGCTGCTGAAATCGATGGCCACGTCTCCGCTGTCCAGCACCAGGTCCCCGGTGGAGATGGAACTGTCTGCGGTGATCGACGTCGGCAGGGCGACGGCAGCGTCCAAGAAGTCTAACCGGCCACCATTGAGTGTCAGGTTTCCGGTGGCCTGTACTCCAGCCCCCACCGTCGTGGTGTTGCCACTGTCCAATTGCAGGGTGGCGGCCGCCAAGGCCGAAGTGTTGGTTCCCGAAAGCGCGAATTGCCCGGTTCCCAGCTGCACCGTCCCGCTGTAGCCGCCGCCGTCGTTCGCGAATTCGAACGCGTTTGCCGGATCGGCGAGCATGACGGAGAACAAACCCGCGCCCGGCGTGGCACTGGCAAGGGCATTGTTGAATGTGAAATCGCCTGCCGCTGCCACCGCGACGGCACCGCCCTCGGACAACGTCACCGTTCCGCTGCCCAGTTCGTCGTTGCGATCCACCGCCAGGGTTCCGGCGAGTACGTTGGTACCGCCGGAGTAGGTGTTGGCTGCGGTGAGTCTGAGTATTCCAGCACCGGCCTTGTTGAGGCCACCATTACCGCCGAGCATACCGTTCCAGGTGATGCCAAGGCCGTTGGTATCGAGCGTGGAGGTGGCGGTCAGGTTGGCGTCGACATCCGTGGTGAGCGCCGAATCGAACGCCTGCACGGTACCTCCGCCGAGGTTGAACGTGTAGCTGCCGGTTCCGCCCGCCGGCAGGTATGGTCCGATCAGAGCACCGCCGCCGACCTGCAGCGTGCCGCCGGTGAGGTTGTACGTTCCCTGACCAGAGCCGGCCAGATAGAGGTTCGAACCCGCTCCGATCGTGAGCGTGCCGCCCTCCTGGTTCACCGTGCCGTTGGAGCTTGGAAATGCAGTGACACTGTTGTTGTTGCCGATGACCATCTGCACGTTCGTCAGCGTGGCCTGTCCACCGTTGATATTCAGCACACCGGTGCTGGCGGGATTCGGAGTGGTGTTGCGCCCCACCACCAGGAATCCACTGTCCATCGCCAGCGTGCCGCCGGACAGGTTGTAGGTACCGGTGCCGCCCTGGTTGCCGATGTTGAGCCCGACGCAGCTGGCAGGAGTGCCGCACCTGGGCGTCAGTATCACGGCGCCGCCACTGTGGTTCACCGTGCCGGCGCCGCCGAAGTCGCCGACCTGCAGCGCGGTGCCGACGGTGAGGGTACCGCCTTCGACTTCCAGTGCTCCGACGTCAGGGACACCCGCGCTGGCGCCGAAGCCGATGGACAGGCGCGTGACTTCAGTGTTGCCGGCGGTCTGGGCCAGTGCTCCTTGACCGACGTAGATGGCGTTCGTGTTACCTGCCGCATCCCCGAATCTAGAGTCGTTGATCGTCATCGTCCCGGTGCCGACTTTGATGAAGGTCCCGGTCGCGCCCATGTTCACCGTGCCTGAGAACGCACTGTTGGTGTTGTCCAAGCCGGTCAACAGGACCTTTTCCTGCATGTCCACGCTGCCGGCGCCCGCCAGGCTGCCGATTGCGGAACCCGTACCGCCAGTGGGCAACGTGCTGCCCCCGGCCTGAATGTCGAACGCGGCACCCTCTGCGATGGTCACGCGCGCGTTGGCGAAGTCATCCGGCGAAGCGAAGCCGTACAGGACTCCGCTTGCCCCGAGCGCAAGGGTGCCTTCGGTGATCGTCGTCGGTCCCTTGTACGTGTTGACCGCGTTCAATGTCAGCGTGCCACCACCGGTCTTGTCGAGTCCGCCGGCACCGCCGAGCATGCCGTTCCAGGTGATGCCAAGGCCGTTGGTATCGAGCGTGGAGTCAGCGGTGAGGTTGGCGTTGACCGCCGTGATGAGTGACGAGCCAAGCGCCTGCACAGTGCCGCCGCCGAGGTTGAACGCGTACGCTCCGCCGGATGTGCGGACACCCTGCAGCGAATTGCCGCCGATTCGCAGCGTGCCCCCGTTGAGGTTGTAGGTGCCGCTTCCGCTTCCGGCCAGCCACAGTTGTGAAGCGTTTTCCACTGTCAGCGTGCCGCTGTCCTGGTTCACGACACCGGTACCCGAAGTGGTGCCGGTTTGATTGTTGCCTATCACCATTTGGCCGGATTCGCCGGGAACGGCACCGTCTCTGATTGTGACTTCGGCACTACCGCCGATATTGAGCGTCCCGCTGGTCGGATTGGCTGTTGTACGCCCCAGCACCAGAAAGCCATCTTCCAGCACCAGCGTGCCGCCGGAAATGGCGTAGGTGCCTGTGCCACCCTGGTTGCCGATGTTCAGGCCGACGCAATTGGCGGAATTACCGCACCTGGGCGTCAGCAGCACGTTGCCGCCGCTCTGGTTAACCGTGCCGATGCCGCCGAAGTCGCCTATCTGAAGCGCGGTGCCAACAGTCAGATCGCCACCACTGACGGTCAACATGCCTTCGTTGCCGCCATTCGTGCCGATGGACAGATACGTTGCATTCGTGTCGCCGCTGGTCTGTGCGAGCCCGCCACCCGCAACATAGACCGTGCCGAACCCCGGGCCGAGATTACCTCCCGGGCCACTGAAGGTAGCGTCGTTGATCGTCATGGTGCCGGCACCAATCTTGGTGAAGGCCGCGCCCACGTCGATCTCCATGGTGCCCGAGAACGCGGTGGAGCTGTTGTCGTAGCCTGCCAACAGTTGGTAGGGCTGGAGAGCAACGGTGCCTCCCGGCCCAGCGGCGATCCTCACTACGCCGCCGCCCGCAAGGCTGCCGAGCACGACGCCCATGAGGCCGGCGGGTGCGGGAGTGCCGGGAGGGGAGATATCCGCAATCTGCGTCGTCACCGCATTCATGGTGAAGGTGCCGTTGTTGATCAGCTTCACGCCACCGGTGATGGCGTCAACGGCAGTCCCCGCCTGCAGGATTGCATTACCGGACATCGTGTACGACCCGCTGTTGGTGACCACGCCTCCGTTGCCGAGAAGGACTGCACTGTAGTCCGTGCCGCTGGGAGGGAAGGAGGTGCCCCCTTGTTGATTGACAGAGCCGCCGCTCTGTACGGTCAGGAAAGGGGTCGGAGCGCCTGCGCCGCCGACCAACTGCAGGGTGGAGCTGGCGATTACGGTCAGGAAGCCGCTTCCGGTCACCTCGGCTGCTTCATACATGTTTGGTCCAACGGCGGTCTGCACCGAGTCCGTTACCACCAGTATCTCCGCCTGGCACGGCGCCGGCGCCACAGCCAGGACGGCGCCTGCACACACCATCGAGATGCCCAGTGAGAGTGCGTGCCGGCGGCATGCAACCAGGCGTGTGGGCAGGGCTGCGGAAACGCGTCTTCCGGCAAGTTCGATGCACGCCGACGTTGCCACCTGGGTATAACGGGAAACCGCAACAGGACTGAAGGTGTTCATGGATAGCTCCTCCTTGACAACGCCGATCCCCGGCGGTGCCAAGGACCATCCAGACCTTGTGCAACAATCAATAGGCGCGGTAGTTGCGCATGCGGAACGGTGAGCCGAAGCGGATAGCTGCGAATCCGCGGCCGGGCTTCGTTTTACACCCCAAAAAGCGGCAGATTGTTACGAACGGGTGATGCCTTTCTGCCGGAAATCACTTGGACAGTTGCTTCTCCGGCTCCGTCAGCAAAAAGGGCCAGAGTGCGGTCAACCGACCTCTTCGATTTCGTCGGCAGCTGGAGCCCGATGCGACCTCAAACGGCATCACCGATCCACTTCCCCTCTATACCGGCCTGATGTCTGAATTGCAGGACGCATCGGCCGCGGCGTAAAGCGCGCGATGCCGGCATCGCGTGCAGCGACTACCCTCCGTCGCACGCGGCGGGATCAGGTACTCCTGATCGATTTCCACTCCGCAAGCCGCTCGGCGATGAGATCCAGTCGCTTGCGGTTGTCAGTACCATCCAGGACATCCACATCCGCAGGTTCGGCGCGGACATAGACGCCGGAAGTCCGCGTGTCCACGCCTTCGCCACGCGTCGTGAAGTAGCCCGACGCGCGGTCGGCGGACTCCAGCCGGACCTCGCCCGTTCCTTCCAGCTGTGGTGCGTCCGGGTGCAGCGGCCGCTCGCCCTTCCAGTAGTAGAAAATGCCGGAAGCGTCATCCCTCTCCCGCATCGCCTCGCTCCAGTATCTGGCCGACAGCGTGCCATCCTCCTGCCAGGCCCGCCCATTGGTTTCGAGGGCGCCGCTACGGTTCCTCGATATCTTCAGGACTCCGAGCGCCGATGGCTCCTTTTCGGTTCGCTGGGTCAGCGAGTACTGCCACCACAGTCCTTCGATGCGTGCGGCGCGGCCTTCGTTCTCGATCGCGTTGCGGAGTTTCTGGCAGATGGCTTTCGTCCCGGCGGCGGACATCGATCCGTCATAGCGCACGCATGTGAGACCAAGAAGGTCGGTGGGGAGCTTCGCCCCGCTGGCATGCAGGATGAAAGTCCGACGCATGCCGAGCACTCCACCAAAAAGGCCGGCCTCGAAGACGACGTTGTCGCGCGGAGATGCCTGGCCGGGCGTAGGCTCGATCGATGCGGGCACGCTGTTCGCGGTCCAGTCATCCTGCGCGAACACGAATGCCGCGAAGTCGACCTGGCGCGTCAGCTCAAGCAGGCGCTCCAGTGTCGTGGTCCCTGGATTGAACGACGTCATCCAGGGCTCCACCTGCGCAATGTCCTCGAGGCCACGGGTCAACGCCTGCAGCAACTTCGTCTGCTTCCCCGACGAGCCAAGGAAGATGCGGGGCTTTGCCATCGGATTCTCCGGATGATGTCGCTCCCCAGACGGGCAACGAAGCGAAGCGATTCTCGCGCCTCGCCCAGGTTCGGGCAACTTCGCCATCAAGAAGACGAGGCACAACGCCGCCCTTTGGCAACACCTGTTCGGCTTATCCGGAGTACCCACCACGCGCGTCCGCAGTGAACGTAGAACGTATCAGCTGCAGGCGTAATGCGCCGAATGCAACGGCTTCGTAAGCGCCCTACGGCGCAATGCTCTTCGGCTATTGCGCCCTACGTTGTGCTATGAAGTTGCGTGCGCCCCTCAGTCCCGGGCGCCCAGTACCCAAGCGAGCGCCTCGTCACGGCGCGAGGGTTCGAACACGCGATAACCGATGCCCGGCAGCAGCGCGCTTTCGGTCCGGCTCAGGCCGCGTACCCATGCCTGGTCGGCAACGACCGCGATACGACCGAAGCGCCGCAGCTGTCGGAACAGCGGCAACGCACGCGCGATGTGGTCGCCGAGGCCGGCGAGCTCCAATGCATCGAGAGCACGCGTTTCGGCGAACACATGCACGGTGTCGAACCGAGCAAGCCGATCCTCCAGCCAGTCCATCATCGCGTCGAGGTCGGCACTGGTGACGCGATCGGCCACCACGACGGCCAAGGTGTCCTCGGGGGAGTCCAGGAAAGTCAGCATCGGTGCCTCCGGTGTCGTCGCGATTGTCCACAAAACAAGGTGGAGACGATGTCAGTGTGCCCCGGCCTTGTCGCTGGTGGCGGATGGCGGCAGCCCCACACTCGCTTCCACGCTCACCGGAAGCCGGAGCACTGCTTCCATCCTTGCGGCTCGGCTACTCTTGCGCGCCACGAACCTTCACTCCTCAGTCCTGGAACCACAACCGAATCGTCACACTGGAAATGCGAACGCATGAATTCACGACCGTCGTCCACTGAAGCGCGCACCAACGAATCGGCCGTACGGATCGGCGCCCTGGTTCCATTGACCCGGCCCGGCTGGATCGAGGCAGGGCGGCATCTGCTCGCTGGACTCGAACTGGCCGTTCGCGAGGTCAACGACGCCGGCGGTATCGCCGGACAAGCACTCGAGTTGCTGGTCCGCGACACCGCGGCCGATCCGCAGAAGGCCGCGGCAGCCGTCGATGAACTGGATCGCCTGGGCGTGGTCGCCCTGACGGGGGAATACCACAGCGTCGTCGCCCGCGCCGCGGCCGCGAAGGCCGATGCGCTCGGCCTGCCGTTCCTGTGCTCGTCGGCAGTACTCGATGCGCTCACCGAACAGCCCACCTCATGGGTCGCGCGCATCGCACCGGCGCAGTCGCACGGTTGGCGGATCTATGCGGACTTCCTGCTGCGCGCCGGCCACCACCGCATCGCCGTCGCGACCCAGCCGAGCGTCTACTGGGCCTCCGGCGCACGCATCCTGCGCGAGCAGCTCGCGCCGCACGGCGGCGACGTCATCGAATTCGACATGACTGCGCTCACCCCGGCGGCGCTATGCGATGCACTCGTCGAGCATCGCGCGACCGCTCTGCTGCTTCTGGTCGGCCATCCGGAGCCGGCCGTGCCGATCGTCAAGGCCGTCCGCCACGATCCGCGCCTTGCCGGGATACTGATCGGCGCTCCGGCCGGACAACCGGAGTTCGCCGAATGGGCGACGCTGCTCGGTGACGACGGCGCCGCGATTCCGTTCCTGCGCTATCTGCCGCAACAGCTTGGCCCACTCGCTACACACGTCGAGGCAACCCTGCGCGAGCAACTCGGCGAAGCGCCCTCCTTCGTCGCGTTCGAAGGCTACGACACGATCGTCGTGCTCGCAGCTGCGCTGCGGTCGCACGGCGTGGACCGCGCGCGCATCGCCGACAACTGGGCGCACGTCGCGGTCGAAGGCACGCGCGGCCAGATCCGCTTCTCGCGCACGCCGGGCATCAACGTCTGGCAATGGGCCTGGCCGCCGGTCCAGATCGTCGATCGCGATCCGGCGCAACCGCATGACTTCCGCATCCTTCACCCCGACTGAGTGCAGCCTCGCAGGCTGGGTTGGCTCCACCAACCCAGCATCCCGAACCGCCGTGCGCCGGGTCGATGAAGTGAACGCAGGGCGCATTAGCCACAGGCGTAATGCGCTGGATGCACAGAACTTTCGGATTGCCATGCGGGGCGCAATGCCCTTCGGTTATTGCGCCCTACGTGGGCTGTGTGCCGTTATGGCCCCGGTGGCGGAGGCGTTCGCCCGATCGGTTGCGGCCATTCCTTGTTGGTCTCCAGCAGTGCACCCACCGCGATCGCAACGTTCTGGAACCTGCGTCTCTGCACGAGATAGCTGGCCCCCAGCACACCCACGAAGAACAGTGCCACGGCTGGCATCACGACCAGGGCCGGAACAAGGCTCGCGGCAATCAGCAAGATACTCCAGTTGCACCACCCGATCACCCGGATTTCGCGCCTCTGGCGGTCAGCCACGATCAGCCCGCGCATGATCGGCAGATAACCTGGACCCCTGGGCATCAAAAGGCTCTCGCGAAAGGCGCACATGTTTCCGGACAGCGGCTCGAACACGATCGACGCCCAGCTTGCCGGGGGATACTCGCCTTCCAGCCAATTGAACGGAAGATGGGAAAGTGCCGCTGCCGGCGCCGCAATACACTGCTTGAACACAGGCAAGCCCCAGCTGAAGTAGCTGCGACTCCACAGGAACATGAGCAAGGCTTCAACCAGCACCACTGTAATCAGCAGGCAGATCAGGAAGGTCATCAGTGATCCATCGTGAGCGAGTCCTCGGCCACAAGCGGGTATCGCATGGCCATTGGACTGAGCGCATCAAGTTAGATGGATAACGACGCTCTTGTCCATGCGCAGCGAGCCTGCGGACTTGGTGACGTAGGCGCCCCACTGATCAAGAACTGCAGGCGGGGTTGGTTCCTCCAACCCAGCCTCAGATGCCTTCAAGTGCCCGGCGATGAAGCCAACCCGGCCTACGGTCCCTGCCTACTTCGAATCCGCAGCCGGAATCGTATTCACCATCCACGGCACGCCGAAGCGGTCAACCAGGCTGCCGTAGCCGGGCGACCAGAAGGTTTCGGAGAAATCCATCACCACCTTGCCGCCTTCCTTCAGCGCATCGAACCAGCGGCGCGCCTGTGCGGCATCTTCGGTATGCAGGGTGACGTCGAAGCCGTTCTTGGGCTTGTCGATGTTGGGCGCCCACTCCTTGTCCATGTCAGCCCCCATCAGCGCCTGGTCGCCGATATCGAGCCAGCAATGCATCAGCCAATCCTTGTACTTGGCATCGTTCATCTGCATTTCCGGCGGCGCTTCGCTGTAGGGATGGGCGGCGGTGATCTTGCCACCCAGTACTTTCGCGTAGAACTCGAACGCCTCGCGGCATTGGCCGCGGAAGCTGAGACTGGTCACGATCTTCAAGACGATTCCTCCTTCGCAGGGCAGGCGGCACGGCCTGGGGCATTGCAGGCTGCCACACCGTTGTTTAAAGCGGCATGACGAGGCGGTCGTAGGGGCGGAACCTCCGAAGGAGGGTGCGCCGTTTACGCTCTCGCGAACCGCCAATGGCGGAAACCGCTGCGCGGGTTCCGCCCTACGAATGCGCCGTTACGGCACCACGCCATGGCGCACGAGGATCTCGCGCACGCGCTCGAGCGGGATCGCCTCCACGGTGCTGCCATTGCCGCTGACGGTGGTGGCCATGAACAGCGAGTTGTAGACGGCTTCCTCGACGGCTTCCACCGTGGCCTGGAACAGCGCGCTGTTTGCATCGTTGCCCAGTTCAGCGGCCGGATTCGTTGCGGCGCCGGCCGTGCGGCGCACGTCGGGCGAGGTGGAGAAGGCCAGCACGTAGTCGCCGCTGCCGTTGGAAGCCGAACTGCCGGTGCGGCCTAGGCCCATCATCGCGCGCGAGGCGATCCGTCCCAGGTTGCGATCGCCCACCGGCGCATCGGTGGCGATGACGATGATCACCGAGCCGTCGCCGCGATCGTCCGCGGGTCCGTCCGTCGGCTTGTCCGCGGCGGGCGTGGGAGCTGCCTCAAGCACATTCTGGAACGCATAACGTCCCAGCTCGCGCCCGACTGGAGCGCCGAGCACCTGCAGCACGCCGCCGAAGTTGGTCTGCACAAGAACGCCCACCGTCCATCCGCCGAGTACCTTCGGCAACACCCGCGATGCGGTACCGATGCCGCCTTTCCAGCCGAACGCCTCGGTGCCCGTGCCGGCGCCCACGCTGCCTTCCGCCACCGGCCCGCTGCGCGCGCTTTCGAGCGCGCGCCAGACGTCCTTGGCCGCTATCGGCCGCGCGCGGATGTCGTTGAGCCCGCCGTCGTTGGTCTCGCCCACCACCGGGTTGATCGAACGCACGTCCTGCATGTCCGGCTGCCGCAGCATCCAGTCCGCCATCGCATCGGCGGCCTTCCACACGCACAACGTGCAGGTCAGCAGCACCGGCGTTTCCAGCTCGCCCAGCTCGGCCACCTGGGTGGTGCCGACGAACTTGCCGAAACCATTGCCCACGTGCACCGCCGCCGGTACACGCGACAACCATGGATTGCCGGCATGCGGAAAGACCGCCGTGATGCCGGTGCGCACACCGTCGCCGCGCACCAGCGAAACCTGGCCAACGCGCACGCCTTCGACATCGGTGATCGCATTCCACTGCCCCGGCGCGAAGATCCCCGGCGCCACGCCCAGTTCGCGAGCGCGCACGCGTCCGTCATCGCGCGCATCGGTGGTCTGCGCGAAGGCCGGCGCCACAAGCAGCAGCATGACGAGGCAGGCGATCCAGGGACGAGGATTGCGCATGCCGGCGGCCGGCAGGTTTTCGCCCGAGTAGGTGTCGTCGAATTCATTCATGGGGCCATGGTAGCTCGCGATCCCGATGCCATGCGCGCGCGATACGCCAGGCCTGTAGGGCGGGCATCGCCAATGCCGTAACCCGGGCAAGGCCAAGGCTGCACGCCGGGTGCGCCGCAGCGGACAGGTCGCAGCCGGTTGCGCTTCGCTTACCCGAACCACGCTGGCTGGGATTTCCCCGGCCCATCGCGCTACGGTTCTGCGGCCGTTGGTTGCCCAGCCTTGCGCTCCCGTCGGTATCGCGCCGGCGGTGCGCCGAACGTGCGCCTGAAGGCGCGGTTGAACGCTGCTTCCGACTCGTACCCGACGTCGCATGCGACCTGCAGGACTTTGCGGTTCGTGCTCAACAAGAGACGTGCACCGAGCTGAAGGCGCCAGCGCGCCAGATATGCGAGGAGCGATTCGCCCATGAGCTGGGCGAATCGTTCGGCCAGTACCGTGCGCGACGTGCCGCTCGCCCGTGCCAGGTCGGGCAGTGTCCATGCACGCGCAGGGTCACGGTGCAGCAGCGCAAGCGCGCGCCCGACGTTGGCGTCGCGCGCGCCCGCCAACCAGCCGGTGCGCTCAGGCGGCAGCTCATCCATGTACCGGCAGAGCGTTTCCACGAACACGGTTTCGGCCAGCTTGGCAAGAACCGCCAACCGACCGGCCCGCTGTGATTCCGCCTCGCTGGCGCAGTGGCGTATCGCGCTCTCGATCCATGCGCCCGCTGGGCTGCGGCGCACATTCGTCTTGAGCAACGCAGGCAAGCCGCGCAGGAACAGGCTTTCTGCGTGACGCTCGCAACCCAGGTAGCCGCAGATGATCCGGGTCACGGGTCCATCGCCGCCCCATTTCTCGGCAGCCATCTCGCCGTTCGCGAGCTTCGGAAGCAGGCGCGTCCCGGGAAACAACCTGGAGGTTCGTCCATTCCAAAGTTCATGCGCATCGCCGTGCGGAAATACGACGATGTCACCGGCCTCCAGGTCCACCTCGTCGTGGCCGGCGGTGCGAGCCGTCGCCCGCCCTTCCGTCACCAGATGGAACAGCACCAGCCGCTCGCTATCCGGCGAAATCGTGGGACCGATCTCATCCTGCGCCGGAGTGACGAATCGCCACGGTGCGGAGAACTCGCCGTTGAAAAAGAGCGCGCCGGTAATGCGTACCGCGCGCATGGCTTCCGATAGTGCATCCATCCTGCAAAGAACTCTGGACTCTCGGTCAAACCCGGCCTGGCACGCCTTGGCACACTCGTCCCACCTCAGGCACATCGCACTGCAAAGGAGACAACATGGAAACCACGACATCCCGAACATTGTGAATCATGCAGCAATTCAACCGCGCCTTCGTGCAGCACGACAAGTCCCTGCTCGACGGCCTGATCGCAGAAGATTGTGTCATGGAAAGCGTGGAACCCGCCCCCGATGGCACCCGCTATCTCGGCCGCCAAGCGTGCCTGGAGTTCTGGCAAAGGCTCGCCGATAGCCGCGACAGCCAGTTCGCCGACGAAGACATCGTGGCCATCGACGACCGCGCCATCATTCTCTGGCGCTACCGCTTCGGACCCGGCATGTCGCAGTCGGTTCGCGGCGTGAACGTGATGCGCGTGCGCGACGGCCAGATCGTGGAGGCGTTCGGGTACGTGAAGAGCGGCGACGCCGTAGCCGCCGCCGTCCGCAGCGCAACGGCTAGCGATGAATAACCGCATTTACGCATGACTGTTGGCATGCCGTAGCGACTCGAAGGAGAAGCGTCCATGATCATCATCGCGGGCCATACGCTCACCGAAGCGGGCAAGCGCGACGCTGCGGTAGCAGCGTTCGCCAGCATGGTGGAACGGGCAAGGCGGCACGACGGCTGTCTTGACCTGTCGATCAGCGCCGATTCTGTCGGCCCCGAGCGCATCAACGTCTTCGAGTGTTGGCGCGATCAGCAGGCTTTGAACGATTGGCGCAAGATCGCGAAAGCACCCAGAGTCAAACTACGGGAAGCCCACGTGAAGCTGTACCGCAGCGACAAGGCCGAGAAGCCGTTCTGACTCGGAGCGGGTACGTGCAGCCGATGTCGGGCGTAACCGCCTTCGCTTGTCGGAAAACGCCGTAATTTGCTGGCCTTCCACCAGTTGGCCAGGGGCCCACCCGACGCGCTCATCGCGCGAAGCCGTACTGCAACACCACCGCATCCGGCGGATAGGACTTCGCCTGCTCAAGTACCAGCGCGCGCCGGCCGATGTCCGCAGGTGCGAACGAACGTCCGGCGCCGATCAACTGCGGGACGATGCGCAGGCGCAGCATGTCGACCTCGCCCGCGCGCAGCAGCGCGTCGCTCAGGGTCAGGCTGCCCCAGACGATGATGTCGCCATCCACCCGCGCGCGCAGTTCGCGCAGCGACGCCACGCCGTCGCCGCGCAGCACGGTGGCGGTGTCGCCGCGACCGCCCCAGGGGGCCGAGGACAGCGTGTTGGACACCACGTACTTGGGCGTGGCGTTGATCGGCGCGGCGACCGGCTCGCGTGCCGGGTCCGCGTCCGGCCAGTACGCGGCGAACATGTCGAAGGTGCGGCGGCCGAGCACGATCGCGCGCACCGACCCCAGCAGGCGCAGCTGTTCCTGGTCGACGGCATTGATGCTGCTGGCGTTCTCGAAGAAACCGATGCCGCCGTCCGGCTCGGCCGCATAACCGTCGGCGCTGATGATCTGTTCGACGATGATCCTGCCCATGGAGAGAGTCCTCGAGAGTGGTCACAGGAAAGACGCCCGGAGGGGATCGGAATCGACATCCTGCCTCCGGACCGGATCGAGCCGCAGGCTGGGTTGGTTCCACCAGCCCAGCGTCCGAAGCCGTCAAGCGCCGGGTTGATGAAGACCAGGTAGGGCGCATTGGCCGCAGGCGTAATGCGCCGGATGTCGCAACCTTCGGATAGCCATACGGCGCAATGCCCTTCGGCTATTGCGCCCTACGCCCTGCATCCGGACCGGGTCAAGCCGTCATGTGCTGGGTTGATGAAGCCAACCCAGCCTACGGCTCTTCAAGTGCCGCGCCGCAGCAGCTGGCCTGACCGCCCGACCGCCTCGCCGTTCTCGAACGCCGGCTGTCCATTCACCACCACCAGGTCGAAGCCTTCGGCCTGCAGGGTCGGATGCACGTAATCGGCCTTCGCGTGCACCCTGGCCGGATCGAACAGCACCAGGTCCGCCTTCGCACCCGGGCGGATCGTGCCGCGGTCGGACAGGCGCAGGATCGAGGCCGGCAGCGAGGTCGCCTTGCGCACCGCTTCCTCCAGCTCCACGCGCGGCTGCCTGACCACGAATTCCTCGATCCACTTGGCGTAGCTTCCGGCCGAGCGCGGATGACTGCCGCCGGGCGAGCCGTCGGTGCACAGCGCCACGTGCGGATCCAGCAGCACGCGGTCCTGCAGCGCGCGGTCCATCACGAAGTGCGCCGCCTGTCCGCCGCCGGGACCGATGTCGATCAGCGCGTCGGCGAATGGCTTGCCCTGCTCCGCCGCCACCTGTTCCAGCGTCTTGCCGGCGTGCGGTCCGGTGCCGAACAGCAGCGCGCCGGGACCGTTGCGCTTTTCCATGCGCTGCTGCAGGTACGCGCGCAGTTCGTCGCGACGCGACTGCACCACGCCGGCGTAGTCGGTGGGCGGCAGCGCCCACTCCGGGAACACGATCGCGACGCCGGTGTAGCTGGCCTCGTAGGGATAGGCGTCGGCGGTGAGCGGTTGCGTGGGCGTGCGTAGCGATTGCAGGAAGGCGAGCAGCGATTCCGCGGCGGCCTCGCCCTTGCCGTAGACCATCTTCAGGTGCGAGACGTGCGCACGCGCCGGACCGCTGGCGGCGACCAGTTCGCGGATGGAATCGCGCACGTCGTCGGCATCCTCGGAGCGCATGTGGCTCATCTCCACGCCATCGAAGCGGGCGATCACCGGTCCGAGGCTGACGAGTTCGCGCGTCTCCGCGTAGCGCCCGGGCACGTACTCCAGCCCGGTGGACAGGCCGAACGCGCCGGCGCGCAGGTCCTGTTCGAGGATCGCCTGCATCCGCGCCAGCTGGGCATCGCTGGGGCGGCGCGTGCCGTCGTCGATGCCAGCGCGACGGCGCAACGTGCCGTGACCGGACAGGGTGGCGACGTTGATGTCGGGCGTGGCACGGGCCACGGCGTCCATCCACGACGGCAGGCTGTCGGCCGCATGGTTCGCTCCGGGCAACGCGGGACTGCTGCCGTCCTCGCCCAGCACGATGGTGGTCACACCCATCGCCAGGTATTGCGTGTAGGCCTTCTCGAGCGGATCGCCGTGCGTGTGCAGGTCGATGAAACCCGGCGCCAGTACGCGACCGCCGCCTTCGACGATGCGCAGTCCGCGCGTGTCCTGATCGGAGACGCGGCCGATGCGCTCGATGCGTTCGCCACGCACGAGCACGTCGGTGCGCCGTCCCGGCTGGCCGCTGCCATCGACGAGCAGCACATCGCGCAGGACCAGGCCACGCGCCCCTTCTTCCTGCGCCGCGCACGCGGCCAGCATCGTCGGCATCAACGTGCAGGCGCTGCCTGCCGCCATCGCTGCCAGGATGTCGCGCCTGGACCAGGCGGAATCGCGCATCGTCTTGCCTCCGTAGCGGTGAGTGCCGGACACGTTAACCGATGCGGCCACCTGCTTTTCGCCCCGTCGGTAAGCAAGCAGATCCCGTAGGGCGCATTAGCCGCAGGCGTAATGCGCCAAATGTCGCGACCTCCGGACAACCATGCGGCGCAATGCCCGTCGGTTATTGCGCCCTACGCGGGCTGCTTTCATGCGTCCGGATGGTGGGCCGGGGGCCCACCCTACACAGGCGACATCGCGCGGATTCTGTAGGCGGGCTCAAGCCCTCCTTGCGGTCGTCATGCTGCCGACGCTGATCCCGTAGGGCGCATTAACCGCAGGCGTAATGCGCCGAACGTCGCAACCTCCGGATAGCCATGCGGCGCAATGCCCTTCGGTTATTGCGCCCTACGTGGGCTGACACCATTTCGCGCACTCAACGCTGCAGGCCGGCAACGATCTCCGACACGCTGAGCCCGAGTTCAAGCTGCACACGCACGTATTCGCGTTCCTTGCGGGACAACGTCCGGCCCACGGCGATGCGCACGTCCTCCGAATCCAGGATGCGCAGGATCCTGGGCATCGCCGAGCCTATCGTGTCGGGCCCGTAGCCCGCTTCGCGCAAGGCAGCGGAAATGAGTGCTTCAGCGTCCATGACACGTCCGGGATGATCTCGAGGCCTTGCATTGTGCATCGTGGGGAGCAAGTGGGGGGACCCGTTCCACCTGATGTCGTTTTTGAGGCACGAGCATCCAGCACGACCCGCCGCAGGTCGCTACAGTGCTCGCAGCCCATGCGCGGAGTCCGTATCCATGACCCATATTTCCGACCTCGACACGCCCGCGGCCCTGGTCGATGTCCCCCGCATGCAGGGCAACATCGACCGCATGCAGGCACGCATGGACAGGCTGGGCGTGAGGTTCCGCCCGCACGTCAAGACGAGCAAATGCCTGCCGGTGGTCCAGGCCCAGCTCGACGCCGGCGCGCGGGGCATCACCGTGTCCACGCTGAAGGAAGCCGAGGAATTCTTCGACGCCGGCATCGACGACATTCTCTATGCGGTGTGCATTGCCCCGGCCCGATTGCCCAGGGCACTCGCGCTGCAACGGAGGGGCTGCGACCTGAAGCTGGTCACTGACAGCGTCGCCGGCGCGGAGGCGATCGCCCGCTTCGGCAAGGCGCATGGCGAGGTGTTCGAGGCCTGGATCGAAATCGACACGGACGGGAACCGGTCCGGCATTCCGCCCGAGGGGGATGCGTTGCTCGCAGTCGGGCGCGCGCTGCACGACGGCGGCGCGCGCCTCGGCGGCGTCATGGCACATGCCGGGTCGAGTTACGACCACGATCGGCCCGAAGCGCTGCGGGCGGCCGCCGAGCAGGAACGCCACGGCACGGTCCGCGCCGCCGAGCGTCTGCGCCAGGCGGGCCTGCCCTGCCCCGTCGTGAGCGTTGGATCGACGCCGACCGCGTTGTCGGCGCAGGCGCTCGACGGCGTGACCGAAGTGCGCGCGGGCGTCTATGTGTTCTTCGACCTGGTCATGCTCAACGTAGGCGTGTGCACGATGGACGAGATCGCGCTCTCGGTGCTCACCACGGTCATCGGCCACCAGCCGGAGAAGGGCTGGGCCATCGTGGATGCCGGATGGATGGCCATGAGCCGCGACCGCGGCACGCAGAAACAGAAGCACGACTTCGGCTACGGCCAGGTGTGCATGGAGGACGGGACACCCATCGCGGGCTACGTCATGGACAGCGCCAACCAGGAGCACGGCATCCTCTGCCATGCCGATAGCATCGACCACGGCATCACCGAACGCTTCCCCGTCGGCACGCGCCTGCGCATCCTGCCGAACCACGCCTGCGCGACGGCCGCGCAGCACCCGGAGTACCACGCCATCTTTCCCGGCGACGAGGTCCGGACCTGGCCGCGTTTCTACGGGTGGTGAGGTGTTGGCCGGAAGCCAGCCTGGGCCGGTTGTCGGGACAAGGACCGTAGGCTGGGTTGGGCCGTAGGCTGGGTTGGCTCCACCAACCCAGCATCCGAGGCCGTCATGTGCTGGGTTGATGAAGCCAACCCAGCCTACGCTGCCGAAAATGCGGCAGCGACGGCACAAAAAGCGCCAACGGAAGGCGAATCGATCCCAGTCTGCGGCCCGGAAAGCGCCGACGCTGACGAAAAAAGCGCCGGCGCTGGCGCGATAAGTGCCGACGGCGGCGCGGAATGTGCCAACGGAGGCGCTTTTCGCATTGAACCCAAGCCGGGAAAGTGCCGTGCGTGACGCTTTTTTCGCCAGCGACGGCGCTTTTTGTGCCGGCGCAGGCGCAAAAAGCGCCGACGGAAGGACGGAAAGCCGCTCGGGAGCGGCTTTCCGGGTGAAGCGCGGCGCACAAAGCGCCGGTGGTGGCGCTAAATGTGCCGATCAGGACGCCGACGGCGGCACGGTCGGCGGGCGGGTCTTGTTGAATCGCCCCGAGAGTTCCCTGCGCAGCGCTTCAAGGCCCTGGTTGCGCCCGGCGACCTTCAGCAGCGCATAGCCCTCCAGCGCCAGCGACATCACGTCGCTGCCCAGCGCCGTTTCCGAATCCTCGGCGCGCTCGGCCAGTTTCTTCAGCCGCTGCAGGCGCGGACGCAGGCGATCCAGCGCCGCCAGATCCTCGACGGCGCCGGCCACGCCGATGCTGGCCGGCACCACCTGCGGGTTCTGCACCAGCACGCCCAGCGTCTGCCGGCAGAACTGCTCCGACTTGGCGCCCATCCGGTTCAATCCTTTGCGCTCGTCGCCGTCCAGTGCGACCAGATGCGCGAAGGCGTCTTCCAGCAGCGTCAACGCCTGGTCCGCCGCCGCCAGCTGCTCGTCGGTGAGGGTGAGGGAAATGAGGTTCTGCGACATCTGCAATCTCCATATGCATGAGTGAGCCCGGGCGGTCGCCTCGGGCGATGCAAAGGATCGGAGATCATGACCGGCCGCGCCGTCGGCGCATCGCGCGCCCACGCGTAGGAATTTCCTGAGATGGAGGTATGGCGGAACCCCCGAAGGAGATTCCGCCGATGCCCTCTCGCCGACCGGCAAAGGCGGAATCCGCTGCGCGGGTTCCGCCCTGCGAATGGCCTTACGGGACTTCGCAGGTCCAGATCGAAGACGCGGACCAGTAATTGTTCCGGCTGATGTGCGTGTACACCTCTTCGAGCGGCGTGCCTGCCTGCGCCTCGCACTTGGCGATGGCGTCGGCGCGGGCCATTTCCATCGCAAGGCCGGGGTCGTAGCTCAGGCCACTGCCGCTGACGTGAACCACAGCGGCCAGGGCCGAACCAGTGACACTCAACAGAAACGCCATAGCGATGGCGGCGGATCGCATCTTCATCTCTTCTCTCCCTTGGCGGTGGATCGAACGGATGCATTCGAGCACGCGCCACGGAGGCGATCGTGAAAATCAGGTAAGGCGCGTGTAAATCGAACGACTGCGACCCGCTACCGATGGCGAAGATGTGAGCGCTGTCTCGTTACATCCTGCATTACATGCGTGGACGCGAAACGCGGTTCGCGTCATGGCCGTTGCACGCGGATTCGCGTTTTCCGGCTCGACCACCACTTCAAGACGCTGATCGCGTAGGGCGCATTAGTCGAAGGCGTAATGCGCCGCATGCAACAACCTCCGGATAGTCATGCGGCGCAATGCCTTCGGTTATTGCGCCCTACGCGGGCTGGTGAGGGAAAGCGTGGATGCCGCCGAAACGGATGCGATCCGCCTGCACGTGCAGCGCCAGCACCTCTACGGCCCGGACCGGTTCCGCACGGCGATCGAAGCGCAGCTGGGACGGGCTGTCGGACCGGGGAAGACGGGTCGGCCGAGGAAAGCATCCTCGCCGCTCAGCGAGGCGTGGGAAAGTCGAACCTGACCCCTGTTTCACTTGGTCTAGACTCGCAGCATGAACATTTTCCTGCGCCGCTTCGGCTACCTGCTCCTGCTCGCCTCCACGCCGGCCTTCGCCGACGACCATTCCCCGCTCGCCGGCCCGTCGCTGGACCGCAAGACCGGCACCGGCGTGGTGTATTTCGCGACCGGCAACGACAGGCCCGGGCCGGGCGAGCGTTCGGCTTCCAGTGCAGTCGAGGACACGCTGGCGCGCGAGGACGGTATTCCGCAACCGGAAGCGACCCGCGGGCGCCTGCTGCCCGATTCGGACTTCAGCCTGTCGTGGACGAACTTCCTCACCTCGCCCGTGGCCGGCGATGGCGACGATCGCGCCAGGCTGGGCGGCAAGTTCGACGGATACGCGACAATCGCCGGCACCGACATCGGCCTGTGGACGGGGCTGTCGGTCAATGCGCATGCGGAGTTCGGGTATGGCCGCACGGTCGAGCCGCAGGGAACGGGCATGCTTCTCCCGGTCAATACCGCACTCGCCTTCCCCCGCCTCAACGATGAAGGCTTCGACCTGGCCCTGAACATCACCCAGCGTTTCGGCGACGCGTCGTTGACGGTGGGCAAGATCAACATGATCGACAACGCGGGCAGCACGCCCATCGTCCGCAGCGATGGACGCGAAGGGTTCCAGAACATTGCCCTGGCGGCGCCACCGACCTTCACTACGCCGCCCTCGATCTTCGGCGCCCTGCTCAGGATCCCGACCACCGCCGGCCCCATCGTGACGCTCGGGATCTGGGACCCGCACACTGCGGTCCGGCGCGCCCTGCCCGACGACCTGTTCGGCGACGGCGTGAACGGGATGGCGATGCTGACCCAGCCGGTGAACGTCCGCGGCAAACGCGGCTTCCAGAGCCTGATGCTGTCCTGGACCACGGAACGCGGCTTTGACCTCAATGACCTGCCTTACCTGTTCCTGCCGCCGGATAGCGATGTCCTGTTCCGGGAGGCACGCGGTGGCTACATCGCCCGCTACCAGTTCCAGCAGTTCATCTGGCAGGACCCGGACGATCCGTCACGCGGCGTGGGCGTCTTCGGACAACTGAGCTACGTCGATGACAACCCGCTGCCGGGCAACTGGAGCATGTCCCTGGGCATTACCGGCGATCCGCGGATCGCATCGCGTCCCGCCGACCGCTTCGGCGTCGCCTACTTCCGCACCTCGATGAGCGAAGTGCTGCGCGATGGCGTCGCACCGATCGTCAACCTCGGCGACGAACAGGGCATCGAAGCGTTCTACAGCTTCGCGATCGGAAACAACCTGGTCCTCACCGCCGACGCCCAGGTCATCGACCCGGCAGACCGCTCGCGCAGCACCGCCGCGTTCCTGGGCGCCCGCGCGCGGGTTACGTTCTGAGGATCGAACTAGGGGCGGGACTATAAGAGGATTCAATTACCTCCGTCCCTTTTTTGTTGCGCGCGGGGCCGTCAGATCGCGTAGCGCCGGATGTCGCAACCTCCGGACAGCTATGCGGCGCAATGCCCTTCAGTTGTTGCGCCCTACGCGGGCTGCCGCACGGACTCAAGCCACCTAACACAGGTAGTCAGGCCCAAGCCATAACTTCCTTAAGGCAGGCAATATATTCGGGGAATAACGCCAACATCCCTACATGCGTGTGCGAAAGAAGAGACTATCCAGTAGAACTGCGTGACGTTTCCTGTAACCGGTGAGCCAGACTTTATCTTTCTAAGCTCTCTAGATATTTGACCAAGAGATATAAAAGAACAAGCCAATACGCACACGCGCTCAAACCCATAGTTCGATACTAGGTGGCGTAAGAACGCTGGAAACTGGCCAGATCGTCTTCTAACACGCTGGATCGCCGTACCCTTTATGACCTTGCCATGCAGCGACTTTTCATACTTCGCGAGCATCTGGTCGACCGAAAAGTGCATGTTCCCCAAGTTCTTGATGGCCTGACCGACAACCACTTGAAGGGCGCTGGCAGAAGCAGAAACATCTCCATGTTTCGAGTGAATGAAATGGACAACACCAACTGACTTATTGAAGGATATGTGGTCCGCCCACTCGTTTCCCAAATCATCGCAGAACAAGAAGTCATCTTTCGCGTGAATCTTCTCGACGGCAGAGAACACGCTGCCGGCATCAAAATCTATCTGCGCGGCAACAAACGCTCCTTTTTCAGAGGTCATATCTACCAACTCGCTCCTCTCAACAAACAAGCCAAGTAGCGATTCTATTTCAGAGCTTCCAGATACATCCATGAAACATCGCTTTCCAAAGTACATGTATTTCGGATCGTCAAAGCAAATTGCGTAGGCACCATCTCTGTGGATGAACTTCTGCAACGTCATCGCTTCAGCACCATCGCCTAGAACCTTGACGCGCTGCAGGAGTTTGGCGTGGATCGTCAAACTCTTTCGGCCAGGTTTTCCCTTCAGCCAGGCATGCGCTTCATGACCAACGACCTTACCCTCATCGTCAAACTCATAAACCTTAGATATCAACTCCAGTAGTGATTTACGGGCAACGCCAACAATCTCAGCTAAGCCACCATTCTTCTTCTCTATGCACAACTTGATAGCACCCAGCTCAATCTTGTTAAGCAGAACTGATGTCTCAATGAGCAGCGACCTTGGAAGTATTTTCTGATCTATTTCTACACTCACGAGATCAACAGCACGTGCGAAGTTGCTCAAGAATCCATCGGCAGGCGCGCCCCGCGCCATCCGAGCCAGCTCTTGCCGTGCCCATAGCGCGATCTCGTCGATAGTTTGTCGATCTGAAAACTCAACCAATCTGCCAGCACCCAAGGTAACTGACTTGATGCTCGTTCCATCCTGGACACGCAAGTACGATGGTATTGAACGCCCCGCCGCATGCAACGATATAACTCCGCGCAGATCCATTGCTTCATACGACCGGAGTCGTATTGCCCGCTCAGAAACCGTCATGTTGCGGACATTTATTTTCTTGAACTCAGCAGTCTCCGTGTCCACAGAAGCTGCAAGGCTTTCAAAACCGATCTTTTCGAACTTTTCGTCGAGCGCTTCCGTCAAGTCGCCACAGTTTTTCTTTAGAACCACGATGTGATCGTCAATTTCGACAATAACCACAAAACCGTAGATGCGGTCTGTCAAATCATGACTGCTGTGGAAGTGAACTTCACGTTCCACCAAAAAAACGAGCGTGGAGTAAACATAATTGAGGCCTGCAACACTAACCCTAAAAACGGCATACTCATCGACGTCTTCTACAGCCCCCTCTCGCGCGGCTTCAAGGATAGCCGCTATTTCAGCGTCATCCGGTTGACCAACATAGAAGCGCGCGTTCCTCGATAATCTAAATTCACCAGGCATATCTCCCCCTCGTTGCCTGACTGCTAGAAGCTTTAAATCCGCTACATATTCCGCCGATACTCCCACCCACGTCCTACAACGTATGACTGACCTGCCCCCGCGAATGCGTCTTCACCGCCTCCATCAACGCCGAGAACACGTTCTTCCGGTCACGGGCGATCTTCTGCAGGTAACCCAGTCCATGCCCGTCATGGACCATCGGCGCCTCTTCGTCGGCATCAACCAGGCGGGCATGCGAGGTTTCGCCGCTCGGCGCCAGACCACGTAGGGCGTAATAGCCGCAGGCGTGATGCGCCGGATGTCACAACCTCCTAGCCATGCGGCGCGATACCCTTCGGTTATTGCGCCCTATGCGGGCACATGCCCGCCTCACGGCTTCCGCAACTCAGGCCATGCCAAGCCACCTTCGTGCGGCTTTATCGGCATCCTTGAGGTTGTCTCCATACGCCAGGCAACCGAACGCTGCGAACCCGCTCATGATCGCGTAGGCCCACGCGGCCCAAAGCGTTCCTCCTGCCAAGGCTCCTGTTACACAGAGGTATGCAAGCCAGAGCGAAATGGATGCGAGTACGAAATACAGAACATTAAGAGCTCGGACCGCAAACTTTCTCGCACTCGCGACCCGAAACCGCTTTCGTCGCCATGTCAGCTGGCCGGTTTCATCGTCCATGTCGAGAAAATCCCATGCGCCGGCAACTTCGAGTAGTGCGCGACCAGGCTGGGGGCTGCTCATCAATTGCCTGATAAGCGTTGCCGGAAGGTAGGCACCGAACACATGCCGGACCGCAACGGTTACCCACAGGTCGCTTTGGGCATCGTGACCTCTGAACAAATCCAGGAAGTCCCTGCGATCCTGGCTTCGGGAGCGCGTCAGGCTGAAGACACCCTTGGCCAAGGCAACACCAATCGCTACGACGACCAACGGGACGACCAGCCGTCCGTCAGCCAACTCCAGAAGTTTCTCGATCATCATGCCCCCACAAGAAGATCAGACCAGTAGGGCGCATTAGCCGCAGGCGTAGTGCGCCGGATGCTGCCAACCTCCGGACATCATGCGGCGCAATGCCCTTCGGTTATTGCGCCTTACGCCCACCTTTTACTTTCTGTCCGCAAAGGAGAAAACATCCCCTATCGCCTTTGCTCGTTCCCGTGATCTGGCGAGCATAGAAACGTATTCCCTACGGACCTCTTCAAAGGCACTCAAGCAAAATCCGCCAGGATAACTCCCAAGTTCCGCCCACAATGGTGACCTTTCTGAAACATCATCAAGGCGGATCGACTTGTCCTCAGCGAAGAATTCTCCAAGCTCTTCGCTTACTTTCTTAACACGACGCTGTCGCTGCGTGACGCAATTGTCATTCATAAATAAGAGCAGCGCCAATCGACGCCAGTGCCTAACCGAAAAACTGAGAGAATTCTCCTCATGCATATGTACGCGATCAAAAACCTGCATAAATATTCGCCGCCACCCAGCAAGCGACAGCTTGCGGCTTGGCGAAGGAAATAAATCCTTCAATCCAGGTATTAGGTAATTCTCCTCCACCAGCGCAGGACTCATCTCATGAAGCAACTTTAATACATTGTCCACCTCAAACAGCGGCTCCTGCTCTTTGGAAGACAACTGCTTGATGTACTGCTTCTGCAGAGACATATCTGCGTCATTTATAAAACGAGCGACAAAATATTCCTGAAATGACCTGTGCACAAAAGCAAGATCTAGCCCGTCCTCAATTAACAAGCAAACTGCCTGTCTCGCGTCCTGAAGAAAATCCTCAGGTGATATGCCAGGCATCCCAACAACACGTTGAGCTTGCTTCGCGAATCCGACCGCATCCACCATGGAAAAACGAAACGCTCGCTTGTTGTAAGTAATGGCGGAAAAAGTCGAGAATAGCCTGGCAAACTCATAGATATCCAACGAAGTCTGTCGCTCACGCCTATAGCCCGACTTTAAAGCATCGTGTTTCTGAAAAAGCGCCGTGTACGCTTGCTCATAAAAAGACGCAAACTTCTTTGGAATATCTGCTGAGTCGCCATAAGTCAGCAGCATGATTGATAGCAGCAGCGGGTTGGACAGAAAGTATTCATGAGTCCTGAAAAGCCCGCCTTTCAGCTTCGCAATGAATCTATCCTTTATCTCCTTATCATCGTCAAAGCGGATTTTCGCAATAAGCTCGCACGCTTCCTCAAGTTCGAGAGGCGCGATCCGCACACTTGAGAAGCTGTCCCACCCTTCGAGCACCATATCCGGGCGCGATGACAAAACTATCTGGCATGGGTGCTGTGTAGCGAGCTTTTTGATTGCAGCCTCAAGAACCTTCCGCTTTGATGCCACCACTTCGTCAAATCCATCCAGAAGAATGACCAGCAACCCTTCCTGGAGCGACCGAATCGCCAAAGATTCCGAAAGCGGGAATCCATGCTCCTTCATGAACCCGACGATCAATTTTTCCAGATCGACCTCTTCTAACTCATTAATGTTTCGCAGTTCGATGAAAACAGGGTAACCAACGCCGCGCTCAATCGCATCAAGCAATAGATAGCGCATAAATATTGTTTTCCCGGACCCGCCCGTTCCGGTAACAATCGCCCTCCTGCCCACCTTAAATAGAGAGGCAAGATTGGCTTTATCCACCCTTTGCCTACTGCCTCTTTGTATTGACGCTGGCACATAGAAATCTTCAATAAACTGCGGCTCGTCTCGAACAAAGAATGTGCGAGATCGACAATACTTCCTGATAACGTTAGTGCAATACTCAATGTGGCCGATTCGAAATTCGTATTGCGCGCGTTGATCAAGTTTATTTAGAACATCCTTAGCCAGCTCTATCCCCTTTGGTAGCAAGGTCAAAGCCTTATCAGAAATCCCCAAGTCGTTAACCATTACTCCCCCTGAACAATTCGTTGGCGATGCCGCTAACAGTTCGCAACAGAAAATAATAAGGCCCATTCACATGGGCCTTTTCCTTACAAGGTTCCTACCGCGTTACATATTCCGCCGATACTCCCCACCCACGTCATACAACGCATGGCTGATCTGCCCCAGCGAATGCGTCTTCACCGCTTCCATCAACGCCGCAAACACGTTCTTCCGGTCACGCGCGGTCTTCTGCAGGTAGCCCAGACCATGTCCGTCGTGGACCATCGGCGCTTCCTCGTCGGCATCGGCGATGTGGGCATGCGAGGTCTCGCCGCTGGGTGCCAGTGTATTGCGTGAGCGCTGCCAGTGGGCGACGTTCTCGATCTGCTGGCCTTTCTCCCCTTCGGTGCTGCGGATCAGTTCGATCTCGGTGGCGATCTCGCCGGCGTGTTCCTTGGGCAGGAAGGTATTGACGCCGACCAGGGGCAGCGAGCCGTCGTGCTTCTTGTGCTCGTAGTACATCGACTCTTCCTGGATCTTGCCGCGCTGGTACATGGTGTCCATGGCGCCGAGCACGCCGCCGCGCTCGCTGATGGCTTCGAACTCCTTGTAGACGGCTTCCTCGACGATGTCGGTGAGGTACTCGACCGCAAAGCTGCCCTGCCAGGGGTTCTCGTTGAAGTTGAGGCCCAGTTCCTTGTTGATGATCATCTGGATGGCGACGGCGCGGCGCACGCTTTCCTCGGTCGGCGTGGTGATGGCCTCATCGTAGGCGTTGGTGTGCAGGCTGTTGCAGTTGTCGAACAACGCGTACAGCGCCTGCAGCGTGGTGCGGATGTCGTTGAACTGGATTTCCTGCGCGTGCAGTGACCGGCCGCTGGTCTGGATGTGGTACTTCATCATCTGGCTGCGGGCGTCGGCGCCGTAGCGCTCGCGCATCGCACGCGCCCAGATGCGGCGGGCGACACGGCCGATGACGGTGTATTCCGGGTCCATGCCGTTGCTGAAGAAGAACGACAGGTTGGGCGCGAAGTCGTCGATCTTCATGCCGCGCGCGAGGTAGTACTCGACGATGGTGAAGCCGTTGCTGAGGGTGAACGCCAGCTGCGAGATCGGGTTCGCGCCGGCTTCGGCGATGTGGTAGCCGGAAATGCTGACCGAATAGAAGTTGCGCACCTTCCTGTCGACGAAGTACTGCTGGATGTCGCCCATCATGCGCAGCGCGAATTCGGTGCTGAAGATGCAGGTGTTCTGCGCCTGGTCTTCCTTGAGGATGTCGGCCTGCACGGTGCCGCGCACGCTGGCCAGGGTCTCGGCCTTGATGCGGGCATAGGTGTCGGCATCGACCAGCTGGTCGCCGGACAGGCCGAGCAGGCCCAGGCCGAGGCCGTCGTTGGTCGGCGGCAGTTCGCCGTGGTACTGCGGACGCTGGCGGCCTTCGAACAGCTGGTCGATCTTCTGCTGCGCCTCGGCCCAGCGCGCGTCGTCGGCCTTCAGGTATTTCTCCACCTGCTGGTCGATGGCGGTGTTCATGAACATCGCCAGGATGATCGGCGCCGGGCCGTTGATGGTCATCGACACCGACGTGGTCGGCGCGCACAGGTCGAAGCCGGAGTACAGCTTCTTCATGTCGTCCAGCGTGGGGATGTTGACGCCGGAGTTGCCGATCTTGCCGTAGATGTCCGGGCGCGGCGCCGGGTCCTCGCCGTACAGGGTGACGCTGTCGAAGGCGGTGGACAGGCGTGCGGCCGGCTGGCCGACGCTGAGGTAGTGGAAGCGGCGGTTGGTGCGCTCCGGCGTGCCTTCGCCGGCGAACATGCGGATGGGATCCTCGCCGGTGCGGCGGTACGGATACACGCCGCCGGTGTAGGGATAGCTGCCGGGCAGGTTTTCCTTCTGCAGGAACACCAGCAGTTCGCCCCAGCTGCGGTAGGTGGGCGCGGCGATCTTGGGGATCTTCTGGTGGCTGAGCGATTCGCGGTAGTTCTCGACGCGGATCTTCTTGCCGCGGACTTCGTACTCGGTGACTTCGTCGGTGATCGACTTCAGGCGCTGCGGCCATTCGCGCAGCAGCTTGAGGGATTCGGACGAGAGGGATTGGATGGCCTCGTTGTAGCGTTGGCGCAGGGTGAGGAGGGAGCGGTCGATGCCATGACTGTCATCCCGAGGCGAAGCCGAGGGACCTGCTTGTTCTTTTGCTGTGGGAGAAGCATCCAGCAGGTCCCTTGCTGCGCTCGGGATGACGGTGCTGGTGAGGTCGTCGACGCTGTAGAGGTCGAGCTGCTTCGGCAGCTTGTCGTCGCCGATGTCCTGCAGCGACTGCCAGTAGCTCTGCGCGCGGTCGGCGGCTTCGGCCTGCTTGTCGATGCCGGCGTTGATGCTGCGGCCCTGTTCGGCGATTTCGGCGAGGTAACGGACACGGGCGCCGGGAATGAGGACGGTGGCGCGCGGTTCCTTGAGGGTGGTGTCGATCTGCGGCGTCCACTGCTCCACCGGCAGCTGCAGCTTGGCGCTGAGCAGTCGGCACAGGTTGGCGAACATCCAGCTGATGCCGGGGTCGTTGAACTGGCTGGCGATGGTGGGATAGACCGGGACGTCCTCGTCCTTCGTCTGGAACGCGACGCGATTGCGCTTCCACTGCTTGCGGATGTCGCGCAGCGCGTCTTCGGCGCCGCGCTTGTCGTACTTGTTGAGCACGATCAGCTCGGCGTAGTCGATCATGTCGATCTTCTCGAGCTGGCTGGCCGCGCCGTAGTCGCTGGTCATCACGTACATCGGGAAGTCGACCAGGTCGACGATCTCCGAATCGGACTGGCCGATGCCGGCGGTCTCGACGATGACGAGGTCGTAGCCCAGGCCCTTGAGGAAGGCGATGCAGTCCTTCAGCACGGCGTTGGTGGCGACGTTTTGCCGGCGCGTGGCCATCGAGCGCATGTAGACGCGATGGCTGCGCAGCGAGTTCATGCGGATGCGGTCGCCGAGCAGCGCGCCACCGGTGCGGCGGCGGGTGGGATCGACTGAGATCACCGCGATGCGCATGTCCGGGAAGCTGGACAGGAAGCGGTTGAGCAGCTCGTCGGTGACGGAGGACTTGCCGGCACCGCCGGTGCCGGTGATGCCCACGACGGGGGTCGTGGGACGTGATTCGTGATTGGTGATTCGTGATTCGGAAGAGCGGGGATTGGCCCAGCCCTTGCGCAGCAGGGCGAGTTCGGATTCGCTGAACTCGCCGTCCTCGATGGCACTGAGCATGCGACCGATGGCGATTTCATCGTCGATCGCCGGCGCTGCCCGCCCTTTCGAATCACCAATCACCAATGACGAATCACGGTTGCGCGTCGCACGCGCAACCACGTCCTCGATCATCTCCACCAGCCCCATCTTCATGCCGTCGTTGGGGTGGTAGATGCGTTCGACGCCGTAGGCTTCGAGTTCGCGGATTTCTTCCGGCGTGATCGTGCCGCCGCCGCCGCCGAATACGCGGATGTGCGGGGCGCCGCGCTCCTTGAGCATGTCGACCATGTACTTGAAGTACTCGACATGGCCGCCCTGGTAGCTGGACAGGGCGATGGCGTCGGCGTCTTCCTGCAGCGCGGCGCGGACGACGTCCTCGACCGAGCGGTTGTGGCCCAGATGCACGACTTCGGCACCCTGCGACTGGATCAGCCGGCGCATGATATTGATCGCCGCGTCGTGGCCGTCGAACAGGCTGGCGGCGGTGACGAAACGCAGCGGCGCGGTATCGGCCTGGGTCTGGGGGATGCTCTGGGCCGGCGTGCTCATGGCGCTCTCTATACGGAATACGTGATGGCCGTATTGTAGCGCGGAGGGCTGCGGGGCTTGTTCTTGTGGGTTTTGTGGTGGGTTGCGGGGTTATTGGTGTGTGCGGCGGATGTCTGGAGCCAAGTCACTGGGTCGCGCTCAGCGCTGCGCCTCGCTCATCCTGAGCTTGTCGAAGGACGCGGGGATGACGGCTGAAAGCTGGCGCTCTCGGCTTGGCCCGACGCACCTGGAAGGCAATGCAGCCAGATCAAGATGGGTCCCGGCTTTCGCCGGGATGACGGCATAAAGCGATGAGGCATCACACCTCGAGCGCGATCAACCCTCCAGCGCGCGACACAGCTTGTTGCGGCGGTCGTCCAGACCGGCATTGGAGCGATGGATGTCGAACTGCACCGGCGTGCCGGCGCGGCCGAGGATGCGTGCGACCGTGGCTTCCAGCGTGGCGCGGTCGTCGTCGAAACCGCCGTGGCTCGTGGCGTCGCTGGCATCGGGCGAGCCCTGCGGCAGGCCGGATATCGGCGCCTGCACCCAGTCGAGGCGGCCTGTCCTGCGCAACTCGTGCAGGCGTTCGTAGCCCAGGGCCTGGTCGGCGGGCGTCTTCGCTTCGATGAAGCGCGCCATGCCGGCGATCGGCGTGCCCTGCGCCAGGCGACGGTCGATCCAGCTGCGCGCCTGCGCTTCGAACGCATGCGCGACCAGGTACAGCAGCGACTTGTGGTAGACGCCGGCGCAGTGGTCGTCGTTCTCGGCCTTGTCGGTGAGCGTGAACAGGCAGGTGCGGTCGATGCGCTTGGCTTCGATGGCGCGCGCGTAGGTCATCAGGAACAGCTCGACGGTGATCGCCGGCGCCCACAGGTTGACGCTGGCCAGTTTCGCACCCATGCCGGCCATGCCGTCGGCGGGGCCGCCGCTGATCCGTCCCGGCGTGGTCAGCAACTGCACCAGCGGCGCCATCAGGATCGAACCGGCGCTGTGTCCGGCGACATGCAGTTCCACCGAGGCATCGGTGCCCATCCATTCGTTGAGCAGGCGCGCCACCAGCGCGGCGCCGCCGGCCTCCTGCGTGCCAGTCGCGGTGCGCACGACCGCAGTGGTGGCGAGGATCGCGTTCTCCTTCATCTCGTTCCACAGCGCCTTGCCACCGATCGCGCGCGCCAGCGGTTCCAGCGTGTCGTCGAGGCGGTCGAGCAGCAGGTCCTTGGCCTTGTCGAGCAGGCCTTCGCTGCGCGGCCGGGCGACGTCGCGCAGGATGTTGCCGAGCGTGGTCCAGAAGTCGGTCTTCCAGATGAAGCACAGCGGATAGATCTCTTCCTTGAGCATCGCCTCGCGATAGTCGGCGACGCGCTGGATCGCGGTCTGTTCCGGCACCAGCCCGCCGTGCGCGTACAGCAGCACGCGTTTCTTCTTCCATGACTTCATCGTCTCGCGCATGTCCTCGCGCACGATGTTGCGCACGTCGTCGATGGTGGTGCCGAAGCGGCCGCTGTCGCGCAGACGACCATCGTTGCCGAGGCTGATGATGTGCGGGCGCAGGTCGGCCTGCGAATAGCCGGTGGATTGCCGGGCCAGCGCGGAATTGCTGACCGCCGTGGCCTGCGCGCGGCGCAGCTGCACCGGTACCGCCAGGCGCGCGACCCAGACATCGGTGCCGCGTTGCAGCCATTCGTCGTAACTGACGTGGGCGAAGCCCTCGCGTCCCCACCTGCGGCCCCAGGAGTTCTGGATCCAGAAGCCGTCGTCGTCGTAGGCGACGATGGCGAAGGCGTGGTAGCCGAGTTCGTCCTGCTCGCGCCATGCGATCCGGCCACTGCGCGGCGGCGCCAGCCAGCCTTCGTGCACGCCGCTGGATGCGTACAGCACGCGCACCTCGGCGAACGCCGCGTGCATCGCCACGAGGTCCTTGTGGTTGACGCGCAGGTAGGCGCCAAGCGGATGCCGCAGCGCGTCGCGTGCGCGTGCCTCGGTGTACGGCTCCAGTTCCAGGCCCGGCTGGTAGGGCCATGCCCGTTCCGAGCACACGCCGTGGCGGTGCCAGCCCTTCATCGCGCCGCGGCAGCTGGAACCGGAATAGCTCTCGCCGCTCCATTCGTCGTAGCGCCGCGCCATGTCGTAGAACATGCGCGTGCTGACCCGCGTGCGGTTGGCGCCGGAACTGCGCGTGCGCAACAGCGTATGCGCGACGGTGGCCAGGCCGAACGCGGTGCAGGCGCCTTCCAGGCCCTGGTCGAGCATCGGCACGTCGCGCTGCAGGTGCTCGGACAACGGCACAGAGGTCGGCACGTCGACCAGGGTCGGCTCGAACATGCGATCGCGGAAGTCGGCGGTATCGGGGCGCGCGTCGAACAGGCGCGTGGCATTGGCGGGCTTGCGCGGCGATTTGCGGGCGGCCATGGGCTTTCTCCTTGCGTTGCAGGCGACTGCAGGAACAACGACGAACCGGCGGATGCGCGGACAAGGCAGCGCGGCGAATACGGCTCGTCATCGGTATGCCGGGACAGCTTGCGCCCGCACCGTCTCCTGAACCGCGACCGGCATCGCGTTACGCTTGTCGCGGCGCGCGGCCGACCCGATACTCGTCGCGTGGCCACCGTTACGGACTTGGGGAAGCCCGAATGACGCGCATGCGCCGCCTGCTGGCCTGGGGAGCTTTCACGCTGGTGCTGGCGATCGTCAGCGGCATCCTGCTGGCCGATCATCTGACGCCGGCTGCCACCGGCGCGCCCAGCCACGTGCTGCCGGTGCAGGCCGCACAGACCGCACTCGACCGCGAACTGGTGCCGCTGCTGGCCAGGCATCCCGGCCAGACCGGCGCGTTGATGGTGCCGGACGGGCTGGATGCGTTCGCGGCACGTGCACTGTCGGCACGCAGCGCCGGTCGCAGCCTCGACCTGCAGTACTACATCTGGCACGACGATCTCACCGGCCGCCTGCTCGGACGCGAGGCCTACCAGGCGGCGCAACGCGGCGTGCGCGTGCGCATGCTGCTGGACGACATGAATGCCGAAGGCCTCGACACGAAGTTGCTGCTGCTGGATGCGCATCCCAACATCGAGATCCGCCTGTACAACCCGTTCCGCAACCGCAATGGCCTGTGGCGCGTGCTGGAGATGGTGCAACGCGTATTCAGCGTCAACCACCGCATGCACAACAAGGCATGGATCGCCGATGGCCGCGTGGCCGTGGTCGGCGGGCGCAACATCGGCGCCGAATACTTCGATGCCGGCGACGAAGTGAATTTCCGCGACCTGGATCTGCTGCTGTTCGGCCCGGCGGTGGCGCAGGCCAGTGCGATCTTCGACGACTACTGGAACAGCGCCGCCGCGGTGCCGCTGTCCACCCTCGCCCGCCGCAGTTCGCGTGCGCTGGAAGAAGTGCAGGCCGATATCCGCGTGGAAGCCGCCAGCCCGGAAGCGCAGCGCTACCTGCAGCGCGTCGATGCCTCGCCGAACGTACGTGCCTATCTGGGCAAGGAGCTGGATCCGTTCTGGAGCAGCCGCATCCGCGTCGTCGCCGATCCGCCGTTGAAGTGGAAGCAGGACGATCGCCGCCAATGGCTGGCCAACCAGCTGGAACGGACCATGGGCAAGGCGCACCACAAGGCGCTGCTGATATCGCCCTACTTCGTGCCGGGCCAGGCGCTGGCCGCGCAACTGGGCGAACTGGTGCGCGAAGGCGTACAGGTGGGCGTGATCACCAATTCGCTGGCCGCCAACGACGTGATCGCCGTGCATGGCGGTTACGGCAATTACCGGCGGCGACTGCTGCGCGATGGCGTGCAGCTTTACGAGATCCGTGCCGAAGCACGGCCGCCGCACGGCGACGGCCACGCCACCAGCCTGTTCGGCAGCAGCGGCGCCAGCCTGCATACCAAGGCGTTCGTGATCGACGACCGCCACGGCTTCGTCGGTTCCTACAACCTCGACCCGCGTTCGACCGACCTCAATACCGAGATGGGTGTGCTGTTCGACGATCCGCGCATGGCCGCCGCCCTGCGCGACGAATATCTGCGGCTGGCCAGCCCCGAACTGAGCTTCTGGGTGCTGCTCGACGACGACGGCGAGGTGCGCTGGCTGGATCGCGCGCGGCAGCCGCCACTGCTGCTGCAACACGAACCCGACACCAGCGTGGTCCAGCGCGCGATCGCGCGCGTGATCGGCTGGTTGCCGATCGAATCGCAGCTGTGAGCGCCGCATCGAACATCGATGCATTGCCGGCGCTGCGCACAGCGGCCGAAGACGGCGATCCCGCCGCACTGCATCGCCTTGCCATCGCGCTGGCTGCGCGGCAGGCGCATGCCGAAGCCTTCGTTCTGCACAAACGCGCTGCGATCGAAGGCTTCGTGCCGGCGCAACTCGATCTTTCGCGGATGCTGCTGCACGGCATCGGCTGCAACGCCGAACCACGCACGGCGGTGTACTGGTTGCGCCACGCCGAAGGTATGGGCAATGCCGAGGCCAGCTGCCAGCTGGCGTTCATCGCGCTGGGAGGCGTCGCGATGCCGCGCGACGGCCGCATCAACGAACGCGTGCTTGCCGCCGTGCAGGGCGACTGTCCGCAGGCGCTGCTTGCCGCGGCGATCCATTTCGGGCGCAAGCAAAACCAGGCCGACCAGCAGGCCTGCGTGCAACTGCTCGACCGCGCCGCCAGCCATGGCGCCATCATCGCGGCGCAACTGCTGGCCGAACGCCTGGCCCGAGGCGAAGGCTGCGCGATGCAGTCCACCGCCGCGCAGCGGATACGGCGACGGCTGGCGTCGATGGGCGTCGCGCCGCTGCCCGCCATCTGGCGACCCGACGAAGCCGCGCCTGCCACGCCAGGCGCACGCGCGGCGCCACCGGGCACGATCGCGCTGGAGGACGACCTGCACGCGGCAGCGACGCAGACCCTGTCGCAGCAGCCGTGGTTGATGCAGATCGACGCATTGCTGTCGGCCGACGAATGCCGCCTGCTGGTGGCCTGCGCGCGGTACGACAGTGATGCGGACGATGGCACCGGCCTCCACCACGAAGACCTGGCGCTGCGCCTGGTGCAGCTGCGGCTGGCACGTTCCGCGCGCATGGAACTGGCGCAGGCCGAGCCGCTGCGGACCTCGCATTTCGAACATGCACATGCGCCCGACGTCGACGATCCTCCCCGGTCCGATGCGCACGCGAGGGCCGCTGCCCGCGCAGGCGACCGGACCAGGACGATCCATGTCTTCCTGAATGCGGATGCCGGCTTCGCGTTCGCCGCGGCCGGCATCGCGGTCGCAGCCAAGCCCGGACGCGCCGTGATTGTCGATGGCAACGCGATCGAGCAGGTACAGGCACGCCTGCGTGGCCGCAACGTCCCGGCCGCCGAGCGCGTCGGCCAATGGCTGGCGACACTGCACTTTCGCCACCGCCGCTATCGCGATTTCTAGCCGCCCGATAAACCGTGCGTGCCCGTATGCGCGGGCTTTTGCGACGGGAACTGCTTAGAATGACGCGCCTGCATCGCCCGGCATCCTGCCGTTTTCACCCGCGAATGCAGCTATTTCAACGTCTTACAACACCTATTTGGCGTCCTTCACGATGCGCAACGCGGCTGTCGGCGCCTGGAGTTCATGATGATTTTCGAAACCCTCGATACCTTCGGCCATGAGCAGGTCGTGTTCTGCCACAACAAGGACGCCGGCCTGAAGGCCATCATCGCGATCCACAACACCGTGCTGGGCCCCGCGCTGGGCGGCACGCGCATGTGGCCGTACAAGACCGAGGGCGATGCGCTCAACGACGTGCTGCGCCTGAGCCGCGGCATGACCTACAAGAACGCGGTCGCCGGCCTCAACATCGGCGGCGGCAAGGCGGTGATCATCGGCGACCCGGCCACCGACAAGTCCGAGGCGCTGTTCCGCGCGTTCGGCCAGTTCGTGGAATCGCTGGGCGGCCGCTACATCACCGCCGAGGACGTCGGCATCGACGTCAACGACATGGAATACGTGTACCGCGAGACCGAATACGTCACCGGCGTGCACCAGGTGCATGGCGGCTCGGGCGATCCCTCGCCGTTCACGGCGTACGGCACGCTGCAGGGCCTGATGGCCACGCTCAACAAGAAGTACGGCGACGAGGAAGTCGGCAAGTATTCCTACGCCGTGCAGGGCCTGGGCCACGTCGGCATGGAGTACGTGAAGCTGCTGAAGGAACGCGGTGCCAAGATCTTCGTCACCGACATCAACCAGGGCCTGGTCGAGAAGGCCGTCACCGAATACGGTGCGGAAGCCGTCGGCCTGGACGAGATCTACGACGTGCCGGCCGACGTGTACTCGCCGTGCGCGCTGGGCGGCACCGTCAACGAGCAGACCCTGCCGCGGCTGAAGGCGAAGGTGATCTGCGGCGCGGCCAACAACCAGCTGGCCAACAACGCGATCGGCGACGAAGTGGTCAAGCGCGGCATCCTGTATGCGCCGGATTACGCGGTCAACGCCGGTGGCGTGATGAACGTGGCGCTGGAGCTGGACGGCTACAACCGCGAACGCGCGATGCGGATGATGCGCACCATCTACCACAACCTGGCGCGCATCTACGAGATCGCCGAGCGCGATGGGATCCCGACCTACCAGGCCGCCGACCGCCTTGCGGAAGAGCGCATCAGCACCATCGGCAAGCTCAAGCTGCCGCTGGGCCGTGCGCAGCCGCGCTTCCAGGGCAGGATCCGCGGGCATTGAGAGCCATGATTCGGGATTGGTGATTGGCAAAAGCAGTTGCCTCCCGTCTTTTGCCTTTCCCTAATCACCCATCACGAATCACCAATCACGGACAGACCATGCGCCCATTCCCGCTAGGTGAAGAAATCGATGCGCTGCGCGATGCGGTGCGCCGTTTCTGCGAAGCGGAAATCGCGCCGCGTGCCGCGCAGATCGACCACGACAACGCGTTTCCGCAAGATCTGTGGTCGAAGCTCGGCGAACTGGGCCTGCTCGGGCTGACCGTGCCGGGCGAGTACGGCGGCAGCGACATGGGCTACCTCGCCCACCTGGTGGCGATGGAGGAGATCTCGCGCGCATCGGGTTCGGTCGGGCTGTCGTACGTGGCCCATTCCAACCTGTGCGTCAGCAACCTCTACGCCAATGGCAACGAGGCGCAACGCCGGAAGTATCTGCCGAAGCTGTGCAGCGGCGAATGGAAGGGCGCGCTGGCGATGAGCGAACCCGGTGCCGGCTCCGACGTGGTCGGCTCGATGCAGTGCCGCGCCGAGCTGCGTGGCGACACCTGGGTCGCCAACGGCAGCAAGATGTGGATCACCAACGGCCCGGAAGCCGACGTGCTGGTGGTCTACATGCGCACCGCCGGCAAGGATGCGGGCAGCCAATGCATGACCGCCTTCATCGTCGAGAAGGGGATGAAAGGTTTCTCGACGGCGCAGAAGCTGGACAAGCTCGGCATGCGCGGTTCCAACACCTGCGAACTGGTGTTCGAGGATTGCGAGATCCCCGCCGAAAACGTGCTGGGTGAAGTCAACCGTGGCGTCAAGGTGCTGATGAACGGCCTCAACACCGAGCGCCTGGTCATCAGTGGCGGCCCGCTCGGACTGATGCAGGCGGCACTGGATGCCGCCCTGCCCTATGTGCGCGAACGCAGGCAGTTCGACGCCCCGATCGGCACTTTCAGCCTGATGCAGGGCAAGATCGCCGACATGTACACGGCGCTGCAGTCCTCACGCGCTTTCGCCTACCAGGTGGCGCGCGATTTCGACGCCGGCCACCGCTCGCGCATCGACGCGGCCAGCTGCCTGCTGCACGCCTCGGAAGCCTGCGTGCAGGTCGCGCTGGAAGCCATCCAGGCGCTTGGCGGCAACGGCTACATCAACGAATACCCGACCGGCCGCCTGCTGCGCGACGCCAAGCTGTACGCGATCGGCGCCGGCACCAACGAGATCCGCCGGATGCTGATCGGGCGCGAGCTGTTCGACGGCAAGTCGTGAGTTTTGCCTTGCAGCTTTTAGCCTTCCCCTTCAAAGAGGGGTTGGATGGGATGGGTTTGACTTGGACTGTCACCGCAAGATCAAACCCATCCCCATCCCGGCCTTCCCCTTGAAGGGGAAGGAGAAAATCAAAGCAGCGGAGCTTGCTCCGCTGCCTTTGCTTCTGAAGTCGTCATTCCCGCGAAGGCGGGGATGACAGCTGAAAAGCTACTTCGCCTCGGCGAATGCGTACTCATGCTGCGCATCGCGCAGCACCAACGAACGTTTGCCGTCCTTGTCGGCGACCACGAACTCGAAACCATCCACGCCCGGCGAGACGGTCACGAACGACGTGCTGCCATCGTCGTTGCTGCGTGAGGCGGCTTCGCTCTCCCAACCGCCGAAATCGAACCAGGTAGCCGCGCCCTTGCGCGATACGTCGATGTCGCCGAGTTCGGCGCTGTGGTAGCGCGCCGCCAGCTTGCCGGACGACGTCGCGTCCGCCGGTGCGGTCAGCCGCTTGCGTTCCGCGGCAATGCCTTCCTTCAGGCGCTTGACCGAAGCTTCCACGTTCTCGGCCGCCTCCGGCTTGCCGTCGAACAGCACTTCCAGCAACCGCCGCTGGAACGGGCCGCGGATGTACACACCGGGGTCTGAATTGGTCAGGATTACCGCGCCGACATTATGTTCGGGCAGCCACAGCATGTCGGAATGGAAGCCGAGCATGTCGCCGCCGTGGTGCACCACCGGAATGCCCCAGGTGCGATCGACCATCAGGCCCATGCCGTAGCTGGCGTCATTGCCGAGCGCGACCTGCTGCTTGCGGCGTTCGAGCAGGGGCGCTTCGGCGATGTAGCGCTTGCCGTCCGGCAGCAGGCCATTGGCCAGTTCCATCTGCACGTACTTGAGCACGTCGTTGACGCTGCTCCACGCGGCGCCGGCCGGTCGCGCCGGCACGATGGTGTAGTTCAGGTCCATGCTCGCCCGCACCGTCTTTCCGTCCACATCCAGGCCGTGCGGCATGGCATGCTCACCGCGCATCGCCGCGTCGTAATCGAACGTGGTCGAGGCCATGCCCAGGGGATCGAACACCAGCGACTGCATCGCCGCGTCGTAGGCGGCGCCGTATTCCCTGTCCGGATACATCACGTGGCCACCGGCGAAGCCCGCGGCGGCGGCCATCGGGTTGGAGTACTGGAACAGTTCGCCGAATCGGCTGGTCGGCTGCATCGTCGCCAGCGTCTTCATCACCGATTCCGGCGTCGAGCCTTCGCTCTGGAACAGCCACTCCATGTCCTGGCGCGGCAGCCCGGTGCAGGCGCAGATCAGGTGCTTGACCAGCACCTGCCGGGTGGTATCGGCGTCGCCGAGCCTGAAGTCCGGCAGGAGCTGGGTGACCGGCGTGTCCCAGTCGAACTTGCCCTGCTCGACCAGCTTGGCCAGCATCAGCGTGGTCATGGCCTTGGTGTTGGAGGCGATCATGAACGCGGTATCGCCATCGACCTTGTCCGGCTTGCCCTGCTCGCGCACGCCGAAGCCGTCGGCGAACAGCACCTTGCCGTCCTGCACGATGCCGATCGCCACGCCGGGTACTTCCAGCTGCTGGCGTGCGTTTTCGACGAATTGCCTGAGCTGCTCCAGACGCGCGGCGTCGAGCTTGTGCGCGGTCTTGCCGGCGAAGGATTCGCGGCTGTAGCCCTTGGGCAGCAGCCGGTCGAAGATCAGCCGGACCTGGGCACTGCGCTTATCGCCGACGGCGTTGGCCATGTCGTAGATCGCCACGGTCCAGCGTTCGCCACGACGCAGCGCGGTCGCGCCGACGCCGCGCTGGTCGTTGGCCGAGGTTTCGTACTGGTAGCCGCGTATCTGTTCCCAGCCATCGCGCGCCGGCCGGTCGGTCGCCAGCTTGAGCGGCCACCTGGCCTTGGCGTCGTAGGCCTTCCAGGCCTGCGCGACGGCGGCATCGGCGTTCTTGGCCGCCACGTCGACCAGGGCGATATGCGAGCCACCTTCCGGTGGGGTGAGGATCACCGCCGGGCCGCGGGTCTCGATCGTCCAGCCGGCCGGCCCGACGAAGCCGTTGCCGTCGACGGTGGTACGGGGCGTGTCGGCGCTCAGGGTCTCCGGTTTCGCTGGCGTTGCGGAGGTCGCCGTCGGCGTCGCGGCCGGGCTGGACTCCTGCCTGCAAGCGGACACGAACAGCGCCAGCGTACAGAACAGCATCGGGATCAGACGGTTCATGGCAGCTCCGACTTCGGGACCGGCCAAGCATACTGCTCGGGACTGCCTGCTGTGGCAGCCCGCGATCGACTCGTCGTACTGCGTGCCGGTGCCTCCGGCACCGCTCTTTCAGTGCATTGGCGCATGCGCGCCGCGGAGCTTCGACGACCCGGCGATCTGTAGTAACCTCACCCGGCCGGATGGCTGCGACAGCACCCTGGCACCAGGCGAAGGAACGCCTCGACGCGACAAGCGTCGTTGGCAATGGATTGCAGCGAGGAATCAGTGAACAGGATGTCCAAGGTGTTCTGGGGGGAAGGCCTGTTCCTTCGCCCGCAACATTTCCAACGGCAGGATGCCTATCACGAGGCGAGGCTGCATGACCTCGCCGCGGCGTTGCATCCCTATGCCTGGGGCGTGCGCGAACTGAATTTCGATGCACAAAGCCTGGCCGGAGGCACGCTGCGTGCGCTGCGGCTGTCGGCGATCTTCCCCGATGGCGAACCCTATTCCGCACCCGGCAACGACGAACTGCCCGAAGCACTGTCGCTGGCCGAACTCGCGGCCGGCGTGCAGTCGACCACGATCCATCTGGCACTGCCGCTGCTCAAGGATCATGGCGGCAACTGCGGCGGTGACGCCGAAGGCGCAGCGCGTTTCATGCAGGGCAACGCGCAGACCGCCGACCTGTATACCGACGCCGGCGAAGCCGAACTGGCCTACCTGCGCAAGACCGTGCGCCTGCTTGCCGACGAGGAGCCACGCGGCCCGTTCGTGACGTTGCCGGTCGCGCGCGTGCGCCGTACTTCCACCGGTGGCTTCGAACTCGACGAGTCTTTCATCGCGCCTGGCGTCAGCATCGGCGCCGCACCGAACGTCCACCTGCAGCTGCGCCGCCTGCTGGATGCATTGCAGGCCAAGGCCGACGCACTGTACGGGCTGCATCGCGAACCGTCACAGCACGTCATCGAATTCCGCTCCGGCGATATCGCCTCGTTCTGGCTGCTGCATACGGTCAACACGTCGTTTGCCGCGCTGTCGCACCTGTTCCGGCACCCTGGCCTGCATCCCGAGCGCCTGCATCAGGAGTTGCTGCGACTGGCCGGATCGCTGCTGACGTTTTCAAAGATCCATGCACTGGCCGACCTGCCCGTCTATCGGCACGCCACGCCGGAAGCGGGGTTCAACCGCCTGTTCGAGATCATCCGCGAACTGCTCGACACCGTGATCTCGGCGCGCTATTTCTCGATCGCCTTGTCCGAGGTCAAGCCTTCGTTCCACCTGGGCCGGCTGGACTCGCAGCGCATCGACGAGAAATCCGCGTTCTACCTGGGCGTGGCTGCCGACCTGCCCGGTCCGGAACTGGTGCAGTCGGTACCGGTGCGCTTCAAGGTCGGCGCTCCGGACGACGTCGAGAAATGCGTGCTGTCGGCACTGCCCGGCGTCAAGCTCGCGCACGCCGCGCAGGTGCCTGCCGCGATCCCGGTGCGTCCCGGCAGCCATTACTTCGCGATCGAACCACGCGGTGCGCTGTACGAACGCATGCTCAAGTCGCAATCGCTGATGATCTACGTCCCCGCGGGTGTGCGTGAACTGAAGCTCGAACTGATCGCATTGACGCCATGATGGCCACGACACGACAAGGCAGTTGAGACGATGAATTATCCCCAGCCTCCCGTTCCGCAGGGCATGCCTTCGCTGTCGCCATCGCTGGCCAATCCGGTATCAGCGCAGGCCGGTGTCAATCCGCGCAGCCTGGTCGACCTGATGTCCGACGGCTTCTACCTGCTGATGCTGCTCAAGCGCGGACAGTTGCCGACCAGTGAAGGTCCGTTCGTGGAGTCGATCCAGCACTTCCTGGACAGCATGGAGCGCGGCGCGGTCAAACTCGGGATCGCCTCGGAGGATGTCTACGCGGCCAAGTACGCGTTCTGCGCTGCCGTCGACGAAGCGGTGCTGTCGCAGCCTTCGCCGCTGCGCGACGACTGGGAACGCAATCCGCTGCAGCTGCGCCTGTTCGGCGAGCACCTGGCCGGCGAGCATTTCTTCGACCGGCTCGAGCAACTGCGTTCACAGGGCGCGCCGCGCCTGCCATCGCTGGAGGTCTACCACTACTGCCTGCTGCTGGGCTTCGAAGGCAAGTACCGGCTGGAAGGACCGGAAAAACTCGGTTACCTGACGGCAAGGCTGGGCGACGAGATCGCCTACCTCAAGGGCCGGCGTGCCGGCTTTGCGCCGCATGCGCTGCCGCCGGACCGCGTCGCACATGCCCTGCGCCGGATCATGCCGCTGTGGGCGCCCGCGGCTTTCCTTGCCGCAGTGGGCCTGCTCGGATTCTTCGGACTGAATGCGTTGCTGGCACGCCACACCGAACGACAATTGGCCGGGTACAAGGACGTCGTGCAACTCCCGGCCCGTACCGCACACCTGACGATTACCTTGCCGTGAGTACTCCCTGGATATGGACATCCTGCACCCTGATCGCGAGCCAGTCGCGCCGCTGAGTCTGTGCGCCCGTCGTACCGAATTCGCGCGAGGGCCGCGTCATGGCTGACCCTGCCCAGTTGCTGTCGGCGATCACCGCCGCACTGGCCGACACGTCTTCGACCGTCAGCACTCCGACGGCCACGCTCGCTAGCGCGCAGGCAATGCCGTATGCCGGCACCACGGCGCTGGCCGAAGAACTGATCACGCTTGCCCGCTCCGGCGGCGATACCACCGCGCTGGCCGAGGAACTGGTGGCGATGGCACGCAGCGAGTTGCCCACGCAAACCAGCGCAACGCTCGGCACGCTGGAAACCGTCATCGCTTCGGGCCAACTCGCTGATGGCGGCACCGCCATGTTCGCGGGCTTGGCGCAGCTTGCACCGCTGGCCGCCGTGGTCGTGCAGGCGCTGCTGCAAGGGTCCGAACCCGAAGCCATCGTCGCCAGCATGGCGCCCACTGCAGTACAGCACTACCTGAAGTCGGGCCCGGCTCGGACCGCCGACGCCATGGTGCCGGCGCACCGAATGTCTTCTGCCGAAGCGCCTGCGGAAACCTTGTCGAACGCGGTCCGCGCCTTCGCACAGGATCACGTGGATGCCGGCAGCGGATCGCAAGCGGTTTTCGATTCGCCAGCCGCATCGCAGGTTCTCCGCGGAATCGACACGATCCGGGACCAGGCCGGGAAGATCGCGTGGTTGCCGCAGCAGGCTGCACTCATCGACAGTCCGCCTGCCTCGACATTGGACGCACGGGATCCGGCAGACGCGGGCGAATCGGTGCCGCATGAAATTTCCTCCTGGCGGCAACGCCTCCGCGACTACACACCGGCGGCTCGCGAACCGTCTCCACTCCACGGTGACCGCAGCGAACAACCAGCGCCTGCGCACGGCGAGACCGCAACTCTTTTTTCATTGGGTGATTCGCACGACCGGCTGATCGTGATCGAGACACCGCAGCCGCTGCCCTTGCAAGTCGAACGCTTCAGCGGCCACGAAGCGGTGTGCGAAGCGTTCAAGTTCGAGATCGATTGCCTGTCGCCATCCGCCTTCCTGGATCTGCGACCCCTGCTGGGCAAGCCGCTGCGTCTTGGGCTGCACACCGCCAGCGACGATCTGCGCCAATGGCATGGCTACTGCACTCAGGTCGCTGCGCTTGGCGGCGATGGCGGCCTCGCGCGCTATCGCCTGACCATGGAACCGTGGACCGCGTTCCTGCAGTTGCGACGCAACGCGCTGATTTTCCAGGACACGGATGCATTGGGCGCCGTGGAGGGGGTATTCGCCGACTACCCCCAGACCTCGTTCCGCAGCGATGTGACGCAGACCTTGCCAACGCGCGCCGTCATCACCCAGTACCGCGAAACCGACTGGGAATTCGTGACGCGCCTGCTCGCCGAGGCGGGCTTGGCCTGGCGGTTCGAACACGTCCCGGCCACCGACAGCGCAGGCGATCGCAATCAGGTGCAGCACACGTTGGTGATTTTCGATCGCAGCAGCGAACTGCCGCAGGCCACGCCGGCCACCATTCGCTTCCACCGGATCGACGCCACCGAAACGGAAGACGCGATGTCCCATTTCAGCGAGCAGCGCCAGGTAGTTCCGGATGCGGTCGGCACGGCCAGTTGGCAGCCCGAAAGGGTCGAGGCATTGTCGGCCGGCAGCGCAGTCGAACCGGTCGGACCGCATGTGCCGCGACGCGAGGTGTATGCCGTACCGCGTGCCGCTCGTTACGCCACCGGAGAACAGGCCCAGCAACAGGCTGACTTGATGCTCGACGCCCTGCGGCTGCCGCAGCGCCTGCACGCCGGTGCCGGCAGCGCCCGCGGCCTGGCCGCCGGCCGGGTGTTCACCCTGAGCCAGCATCCCGACCTGGCAGGACAGGCCTTCGTCCCGATAGCCGTGGAGCATGTCGCCGTGAACAATGCCGTCACGGCGCACGCGCCGGACTTCGGCGACGGCATCGCTGCCCTGCTCGACGACCCGGGCCGGGAACGCGGCAGCTATCGCAATCGTTTCCTGGCGGTTCCGACCGGCACGCCGCTGGTGCCGCAGGCGCGTCACAAGCCACTCGCGCCTGGTGCACAGACCGCGCGCGTGGTCGGCATGCCCAACGCGGCGATCACTGCCACGCGTGACCACCAGGTCCGCATCCAGTTCGACTGGCAGCGCGGCACGGCACCCAACGCTGGCGGCCTCACCGACGCCGGCAGCCGTGGCAACCCGAGCGGACATGCGCCCGGCAACGAACGCAGCGGCACCTGGGTGCGCGTCGCCGAATGGCTGGCCGGGCCGAACTGGGGCAGCCACATGCTGCCCCGGATCGGCAGCGAGGTGCTGGTCGAATTCCTGCACGCCGACATCGACCAGCCATTGATCACCGGACAGTTGTTCAACGGCGAGGTCTCGCCCTCTTTCGCGCTGGCCGACGCCAGCAACCATCCGGGCACGCTCAGTGGCCTGCATCATGGCAGCGTCGATGGCAGCGGCCACCAGCAATGGGTCATCGACGATGCCCGGGGCCAACTGCGCCAACGTCTGGCGACCACACTCGCCGACAGCCGCGCCGAGATCGGCTATCTGATCGAGCATGCGGACCATCTACGCGGAGGCTATCGCGGCCAGGGTTTCGAGGTCGCCACGGCCGGTTGGGGCAATCTGCACGCCGGACAAGGCATGCTGCTATCGACGTCGGCACGCAGTGGCCATACCAGCACGCAGCTCGACGTGACCGAGGCCGTCGGTCGGCTCAAGGCCGCCGAAGAGTGCGCCCAGGCGTTGAGCGAAGCGGCCACGCAACAGCACGTGCCGGCGCTATCTGCCAATTCGCAGCAGAGCGCGCTGCTGAAGGCGATCGATCCCGAACAGGACGGCAAATACAGCGGCAGCATCGGTGGCCAGCGGGCTACCAAGCCAAAGGTGGACGCGCGCAAAGGCAACGAGCCGGTCGAGAGATTCGCCGCCCCGCTATTGCTGGCCGAATCCCCGGACAGCATCGTCGCCGCGACTCCCAACAGCGCCCTCGCCTACGCTGGCGGCGCACTGCACCTGACAACCCAGGACGACGCGCACTTGGCTGCTGGCCAGACCTTCGCCGCCGTCGCCGGCGGCCCTGCCGCGTTCTACGCCCACGCCGGCCCGCTGCGCGTGATCGCCGCCAACAGCCCGGTCACCGTCCAGGCCCATGCCGGCGAACTTGAATTGCTCGCCGACCAGTCCGTCACGGTCACCGCCACTGATGACCGGATCGATGTACTGGCGCAAACCCGGATCGTGCTGCAGGCCGGGCAATCGCAGATCGTGCTCGACGGGGGCGACATTCGTTTCGAGTGCCCGGGAAATTTCACCGTCAAGGCCAGCCAGCATCCGTGGCGGCAAGGCGACCAGGGCAACGTGAATCTGTCGCTTCCCAACGGCCTGATCAACCTGAAACCGCAACGCATGCTGGATTTCTCTGGCTAATTGAAAAATAACAAGGAAGTTGTTGATGGCTGACGAATCCCCCAAGACGCCCGAACCGATCAGGAAATGGGCGTATCCCTTCAAGCGCAGGGGCGACCCGAAATCGAAAGACGCCAAGGCGGCCGAAGTCACCGACCCCAGTATCTATTTCGAGGCGCTGGCCACCGCTGAAGATGGCTTTTATCCGATCGGTGCCAACGGCCTGTGGCATGGCGGCATCCATTTCGGCAGCCAGACCGGCAACGTCCTGGCGCAGGACGAGGGCGTACGCTGCATTGCCGACGGCGAAGTCATTGCCTACCGCATCGACAGCGCCTATCCCCAGGTCGAGTACGAATGCGGCAAGGCGATCTATTCGAAGGGCTTCGTGCTGGTGAAACACCGGCTGCAATTGCCGCCGGCGCCAAAGAAGACCGCGACAGATGCGAAGGCAGGCGACAAGACTGCGGCGTCACAGCCAGCCACGCCGGACTCCAGGCAATCGGCAGAAGAACCCACGTTGACGTTCTTCAGCCTGTACATGCACCTGCTGGACTGGACTGGCCACGAAGCCGGAAAGGCTCTTGCGCGACCTGCGTTCTGGAACGACAGCGAGAAGCGGGTCGTCGACAAGAAAGCCGTCGACAAGAATCCATATGCCCAGCCCGCGACCGAAGAGAAAGGCATCCGGATTCGCCAGGGCAACAGCAGCAAGACGCCGGCCATTGGCTGGTTGCCTCCTGGCGCCAGAATCACGCTCGAACCTGGTACAGGCGCCTGGCGCAAGATCGCCTCTGTGGATAGTGAAGCCATGCAAGCAGACCCTGTCCATGCCGCTCTGGCTGATGCTCCATTGGGCTGGGTCTACACCAAGGAGCTTGATGTGGCGCAGGGCGAGCCGAAAACAAAAGACTCAGTCCATGTGCTGGACAAGCCTGCACCTATCAAGGCAGGCGATCTGATCGGCTACCTGGGCCAGTACCAGCGCTACGTGGATACGAGCGCCATGGCCTGCAAGGACAGGCCGCTGCTCCATGTCGAAATCTTCAGCGGCGATGATGTCCAGAGCTTCATCGACAAAAGCAGGGCCCGTGGCAAGGAACTCGACGCCAGGCAGAAAACCCTGCTGGTGCTCGACAAGGGCACCCGACTCGTCCTGCCCGCTGAACCCGACCAGACGATCGCCGCCGGCACCGACGTCAAACTCTCCAGCGACTCCCCCAAGTCCGGCGACTGGGCCAAGGTGCAGCAACTTGCGACCACGCCAGCCCCCACAAAAAAGAACCCCAACGCAGTCAAGCAGACCCCGACCGGTGAGGCGCTGTGGGTGCAGCGCACTGTGCTGGGGGTGAACGGACAGCGGGCATCGACAGCGGGCGAGCTCCAGGCATGGAAGCAGTTCCCGTTGCAATCCGGCGGTGCCAACGGACCGCAAGCCACTTATCTGCGTGTTGCTGCGATCAAGACGCTCAAGAGGACCGCAACCGACGACAAGGGCGTGCGCTGGTGGGAGATCGATGTCGATACGCCGGACGCCAACGGCAATACGCTTGGATGGGCGTGTGAAACCGGTCACCTGCAATCCCCATGGGAATGGCCAGGATTCGAAATAGTCAGCGAAACCGCAGTGCTGACCGACCTGCACGGCAAGCAGATCATCAATCAGCGACTGGATACGTCCGCCGACAAGGATGACTTCAAGGCCAAGGCCGAGCGCGCCAAGGAAGGCGCACTATTCCAGAAGCTCTACGACGTGATCGATGCCGACAAGAAGGACGGCCTGACTACCGACGAACTTCGCGCAGCGCTGAAGAAGCCGTGGCTCGCGCAGACCATATCACGCGTGATCGCCCGCTACGAAAGCGAATGGGGCGGCGATATGTGCAAGTGGGATGAGCTCGATCCGCACATGGGCGACAAAGCCAACGATTGGGCGAAAGAGAAGGGGCGCATCAGGGAACTGCAGTGGTGGAACGAGCTCAAGGGAAAGAAGGGCCTCCCCGAAGCAGCCACGATGCTCCATATGCATCCGATTGCAGTGATCGCAAATTTCAATTCACCGTCTGGCTGCTGCGAACTAACAACATCAAACTTTCGTGACATCTTTGGCGATCGCAAGATATTCAATCACAAGAACATGCCAACAGATGGCGATTCTTACGATGCAAACATCGATAAATTTGTCGATCTTATGAACTCTGCCTTCACTAAGTACGGTTTCGAAAACTGCTTACATAAGCAACACTTCCTCGCCCAGTGCTATCACGAGAGCGATCATTTCAATACAACGATCGAATATGCAAGCGGGTCAGACTACGATATATCTAACTATCCGGAATCTTATTGCACCGTTGGCAACCCAGAATACAACAAGAAGAAGTGCCGACGCCGCAAGCAGATTCTCGCCGAGGGCAACACCAGCGTTGGGGATGGCCCCACCTACAAAGGCAAAGGAATTATTCAACTGACGTGGAAGGGCACTTATCAGAAATATGAGGACTATTCTGGAACAAAAGTAGTCAGCGACCCTATGCTCGTCTCTTCGGACCTAACGACAGTCATCGATAGCGCCTTCTGGTTCTGGACAAAGTTCAAAGGTGAGAACATAAACGCCAAGACTGATCGCTACTACGCAGAGCTATCGGGAACCTTGAGCGACGAAGCGCTTCATGACGAAGTAGTTAAACGAATAACTAAGGTAGTGAACGGCGGCGATCGTGGACTTTCCGAGCGTCAAACACTATTCAAGAGGATCAGGGAGAAGCTGAAATGACGCGTCATTCGTCATTCACCCTATTGCTATTGGCCCTGTCACTAGCAGCTTGCAGCAACAAACTGCCTGCGGAAGACGGCACTCAGACTTTTGACTACCTACAACTACCCCCCGGGAAAAGCATTGATTCGGGACAACTCTGCGAGCATTTAAAAGTCACCGCAACTCTCAATGACAACGTCATTACCTTGGAGTCTGGGGCTGGGTCATATCACATAAAAAACGAACTCGATGATGGCGCATCAGAACTTATTGCTGGAGATTTCTGGGGAAATGGCCAATGCTTTATTGCAGTCATGAATGCACGTAGCGACGTTAATGAGTCCTACGACGTATACGAAATCACCGCTTCATCGCCACCATATAAAGTTCCATCCATACCAACCATCATCAATCCAGACTTCGCAAATGGCGTAGTAATTAGCAGCTACCGAGACGCAGCTCGTTGGCACAAGGAAAAACTGTGTTATCCGCCAGGAAAATCGCCCTATATCTGCGAGAAGTCAGACGCCGTTAACGACACGCTGGAACGTGTCATTCGATGTGATTCAATTGGAGCCTGTGACCGAGCGTCGCTGATGGTAGTAGTCTCAGGATTGCCAGCAACAGCAACGGTTTCCCAAAGCAAGGCTGTTATTTTTATGCCAAGTGCCGATGGTCAAATGAGACCGCAGCGATCTTATTTAATTCGCGGAGATCGCTTAAACCTATTGGATCACAGAGATTTAGATGATGCCGCGTATTACCAGTTCGAGTTTAAGGGCAGAAAGACAACCGTTGGCTGGATAGATGCATCGGCAGTTACGTTGGACCATAGAGATTGAAGCTCAGAGCCCCCTCAACCAGGCGGCTAACATCAAGTGCATTGCCGCAGAAAGCCAAAGGCAGCCATCCCGGGTCCTGCTCTGCTGAACACATGAGTTATTTCTGCCTGTTCACATTGCCCCAATTCCAAGTAGGGCCTGGATTCGGCGATTGCTGAAACGAAAAAAGCGGGCCAGAGGCCCGCTTTTTCTTGTTCTCGGCAATGGCGCAGCGGCTTACTCAGCCACCACACCCTCGCCTTCCTCGACAGCCTTCATCGACAGGCGGATGCGGCCCTGCTTGTCGACTTCCAGTACTTTGACCTTGACCATGTCGCCTTCCTTGAGCACGTCGCTGACCTTCTCGACGCGTTCGTTGGAGATCTGCGAGACATGGACCAGTCCGTCCTTTCCGGGCGAGATGGTGACGAACGCACCGAAGTCCATCAGCTTGGCGACCTTGCCCTCGTAGATGCGGCCCGGCTCGACGTCGGAGGTGATCTGCTCGATGCGCGACTTGGCGGCCTGCCCTGCGGCGGCGTTGACCGATGCAATGGTGATCGTGCCATCGTCCTGGATGTCGATCTGGGTGCCGGTTTCCTTGGTGATCGCCTGGATCACCGAACCGCCCTTGCCGATCACTTCGCGGATCTTGTCGGGATGGATCTTGATGGTGATCAGGCGCGGCGCAAAATCGCTCAGTTCAGGGCGCGGCACGGTGAGCGCGTTGGCCATCTCGCCGAGGATATGCAGGCGACCGGCCTTGGCCTGCGCCAGCGCGGTCTTCATGATCTCCTCGGTGATGCCCTGGATCTTGATGTCCATCTGCAGCGCCGAGATGCCCTTTTCGGTACCGGCCACCTTGAAGTCCATGTCGCCCAGGTGATCCTCGTCGCCGAGGATGTCCGACAGCACGACGAAGTCGTTGTCTTCCTTCACCAGGCCCATCGCGATGCCCGCGACCGGCGCCTTGATCGGCACGCCGGCGTCCATCAGCGCCAGCGAGCTGCCGCAGACCGAAGCCATCGACGAGGAACCGTTCGACTCGGTGATCTCGGAGACGACGCGGATCGTGTACGGGAACTCTTCCATGGTCGGCATCACTGCCAGCACGCCGCGCTTGGCGAGGCGGCCGTGGCCGATTTCGCGGCGCTTCGGACCCATCATGCGGCCGGCTTCACCGACGGAGTAAGGCGGGAAGTTGTAGTGGAACAGGAAGTGTTCCTTGTACTCGCCGGCGACGGCGTCGATGATCTGGCCATCGCGCGCGGTGCCCAGCGTCACGGCGACGATCGCCTGGGTTTCGCCGCGGGTGAACAGCGAGGAGCCGTGCACGCGCGGCAGCACGCTGACGCGCGATGCGATCGGGCGCACGGTGTCCAGGGCGCGACCATCGATGCGGACCTTGGTCTTGAGCACGGAGCCGCGCATGGTCTGGTATTCGAGCTCGCCGAATTCCTTCGACATCTCGGCTGCGTTCCAGCCATCGGCTTCGGCGCGTCCGGCCAGCATCTGCATCACGTCTTTCTTGATTGCGGCGATCGCGTCACGGCGCTGCAGCTTGTTACGCACTTGGAAGGCGTCGGCAAGCTGATTGCCCACGGCTTCGGTCAGCGCGGAAATCATGGCTTCGTTCTTGGCCGGGGCGGACCATGAGAACGCCTTGATGCCGGCGTCGACGGTCAGCTCGTTGATCGCGTTGATCGCCTTCTGCAGCTCGCGATGGCCAAACATCACCGCGCCCAGCATGACGTCTTCAGACAATTCTTTGGCTTCGGACTCGACCATCAGCACGGCGTTGGAGGTGCCGGCGACGACCAGCTCGAGCTCGGAATCCTTCAACTCGGTCACGGTCGGGTTCAGCAGGTATTCGCCGTTCTTGTAGCCGACCTTGGCGGCGCCGATCGGGCCCTGGAACGGAGTGCCGGCCAGCGACAGCGCGGCGGACGCGCCAATCAGGGCAAGGATGTCGCCGTCCACTTCCGGATTCATCGACATTACGGTGGCGATGATCTGCACTTCGTTGCGGAACTCTTCCGGGAACAGCGGACGGATCGGGCGATCGATCAGCCGCGAGATGAGCGTTTCCTTCTCCGTGGCGCGGCCTTCGCGCTTGAAGAAGCCGCCGGGGATGCGGCCGCCGGCGTAGAACTTTTCCTGGTAATCGACGGTGAGCGGGAAGAAGTCCTGCCCTTCGCGCGCGCTCTTGGCGGCGACGGCGCTGACCAGCAGCACGGTGCCCTCGCACGACACCATCACGGCGCCGCCGGCCTGGCGTGCGATCTCGCCGGTTTCAAGGGTGACTTGCTGCTTGCCGTACTGGAAGGTCTTGGTAATTTTCGCCACTTTGGTTTCCTTGATGCTTATGAACCGGTGCGGGCCCTTGCCCGGACCGGGTGGCCGCGCTGCGCGGCCCAGCCGTAAAACGGTACTCGTGAAACGGAACTGGAAAAACGAAACCGCGGCGCATCGCTGCGCCGCGGTCGGTGTCTGGTTAGCGACGCAGGCCCAGCTTCTGGATCAGGGCCTTGTAACGCTCGGCGTCTTTCTTGTGCAGGTAATCGAGCAGGCTGCGGCGGCGGTTGACCATCTTCAGCAGGCCGCGCCGGCTGTGGTGATCCTGCTTGTGGGTCTTGAAGTGCCCGGTGAGCTGCTCGATGCGGGCGGTCAACAGCGCGACCTGGACTTCCGGGGAACCGGTGTCGTTGCCGCCGCGCTTGTTTTCTTCAATGATCTTGCTGGTGTCGATGGACATTTGGGAGTCTCGATAGATGCGAAACCGGCAGGAACGCGCCGCCGGAAAAGCCGGAGGGCGCACCGCTTGGTTCGCCGTGAACGGAGGATATGAGGGCCGAAAAACGGCCGCGAAATTGTAGCCGCCAGACCCTTTCAAAACAAGGCGTTACTGCGCCGGATCGCTCGCCGGGGTCAACGGCGCGACCGCCCAGGTGAACAGGCGCTGCGGGCGCAGATGGCCCTGGAGATCGACATGACCCAGTCCCAGCGCCCGGCCCTGCTGCCCATACAGGGCCACTTCCCCGGCTGGCCTGAACTCGCCAGCCACGGTCTGGCCCTGTGCCAGGCGCTTGGCCTGCGCGGGATCCACCTGCACTTCCGGCCATGAGGCCATGCCGGTCTCGACCGGCAACAGGCAGGCCTCCAGGCTGCGCTCACTCCGCGCTGCCAGCGCCTGCAGCGCCTCAAGGGTCCACATCCGCGGTTCGCGGAAGGGATCGACCCACAGACGCCGCAGTTCCGCCACGTGCGCGCCACACCCGAGCGCTTCGCCCAGGTCACGCACGAGGCTGCGCACATAGGTACCCGAGCCACATTCCACGTGCAGGCGCAGCAACGGCTCACCGGCGTCGAGCAGGTCGGCGGCGGACTGCAGTTCGAAGGCGTGGACCTCGACCTCGCGCGTGTCGATCTCCACTGTCTCGCCGCGCCGCGCTTTGGCGTACAGCGGCTCGCCGCCTCGCTTGAGTGCCGAGTAGATCGGCGGACGCTGCTGGATGCGGCCGGTGAGCTCGCGCAGCGCCGCGTCGATCGTGCCGATGTCCAGCGCCGGCACGGGACGCTCGCGCAATGGCTGGCCTTCGGCGTCGTCGGTATCGGTGACGATGCCGAGCCGCGCCACCGTGTCATAGGCCTTGCGTGCGCCCAGCAGTCCACCTGCGATCTTGGTCGCCTCGCCGAAGCAGATCGGCAGCAGGCCGGTGGCAAGCGGATCGAGGCTGCCGGTGTGGCCGCCCTTCTCGGCGCGGAACAGATGGCGCACGCGCTGCAGTGCCTGGTTGGAACTCAGGCCGCGCGGCTTGTCGAGCAGCAGGATGCCGTCGAGCTTGCGGAATTTGACCTTCTGAGCAGGCGTGCGCGGCTTTGGGGTCATTGGGCGGGAATTGTAGGGTGGGTGCTGGCCCACCGCCTACGGATGCGCCGGGGACGATAAGCCAAGGCCTACCCTACGGCTTCTCGTCACCGGCATCGGCGTCCTGCGGGGGCAGATCGCGCAGCAGGTTGTCGATGCGCTCGCCGCGATCCACCGAATCGTCGTACTGGAAATGAAGCTCCGGCACGTGCCGCAGCTTCATGATGTTCGCCAGCTGGTAGCGGATCTCCTTCGCGTGATCCTTCAGGCCTTTGACCGCTTCAACGGCGCGATCGGCCTGCAACGCGATCACGAACACCTTGGCGTGCGCCATGTCGCGGGTGACCTCGACATCCGACACGCTCGCCGACGGCAACCCGTATTCATCGATGGTCTTGCGCACCAGCGCGCCCAGCTCGCGGCGGAGCTGGGCGGAGACGCGGTCGGTGCGATGGAAGGATTTTTTCATGGGGGCTGGGATCTGGGGACTGGGGGCTAGGATCGAATTCTTGGGCTTTTCAGCCCCTAGTCCCTATATCCCGGCCCCGCTCCATCACAATGTGCGCTGCACTTCGATGCGCTCGAAGCACTCGATCTGGTCACCCGGCTGCACGTCGTTGTACTGCTTCACGCCGATGCCGCATTCGGTGCCGTTGCGCACTTCGTCGACGTTCTCCTTGAAGCGGCGCAGCGATTCCAGCTCGCCTTCGAAGATCACGGTGTTGTCGCGCAGCACTCGGATCGGTTTGTGGCGCTTGACCACGCCCTCGGTGACCATGCAGCCGGCCACGGCGCCGAACTTGGAGCTGCGGAACACATCGCGGACTTCCGCGGTGCCGATGATCTCTTCGCGGATCTCGACGCCAAGGATGCCGGAGGCAACCTGCTTCACCTGGTCGATCACGTCGTAGATGATCGAGAAGTAGCGCAGGTCGACGCCATTGGACTCGATCACCCGACGAGCCGATGCATCGGCTCGGACGTTGAAGCCGATGATCGTGGCCTTCGAGGTAACCGCCGAGTTGGCGTCCGACTCGGTGATACCGCCCACGCCGGAGCCGATCACGTTGATGCGGATCGCAGGCGTCGACAGCGCGGTGAGCGCTTCGCGCAGCGCCTGCACCGAACCCTGAACGTCGGCCTTGATGATCAGCGGCAGGCTGAGCTGGCCTTCGGCCTGGCCCATCTGCGCCATGATGTCTTCCATGCGGTTGCCCGGCACGGCGACCAGGCGCGACTCGCGACGCTTGGCGTCGCGTTGCTGCGCCACGTCCTTGGCCAGGCGCTCGTCGGCGACGACGACGAAATCGTCGCCGGCATCCGGCACGCCGGACAAGCCCAGTACCTGCACCGGGATCGACGGACCGGCGCTTTGCACCTGCTGGCCGTTCTCGTCGAACAGCGCGCGCACGCGGCCGTACTGGATGCCGCAGACCAGGTAATCGCCCTTTTCGAGCTTGCCCTGCTGCACCAGCACCGTTGCCACCGGGCCACGGCCCTTGTCGAGCGAGGATTCGATCACCACGCCGGAAGCACGTCCTTCGGCCGCCGCGGAAAGTTCCAGCACTTCGGCCTGCAACGTGATCGCATCCAGCAGCGTGTCGACGCCCTGTCCGGTCTTGGCCGACAGCTCGACCATCTGCGTGTCACCACCGAAGTCCTCGGCGACCACACCCTCGGCGAGCAGTTCGTTCTTGACCCGAAGCGGATCGGCATCGGATTTGTCGATCTTGTTGATCGCCACGATCAGCGGCACGCCGGCCGCCTTGGCATGCTGCACCGCTTCCTTCGTCTGCGGCATCACGCCGTCGTCGGCCGCGACCACCAGCACCACGATGTCGGTGAGCTTGGCGCCGCGCGCGCGCATCGAGGTGAAGGCTGCGTGGCCAGGGGTGTCGAGGAAGCTGATCACGCCATTGGGCGTTTCGACGTGGTACGCACCGATGTGCTGGGTGATGCCGCCGGCTTCGCCGGAAGCCACCTTGGTACGGCGGATGTAATCGAGCAGCGAGGTCTTGCCGTGATCAACGTGGCCCATGATGGTGACCACCGGCGGACGGCCCTGCTTGTCGCCCTGCGTCTCTTCGACGTGCGCGAGCAGTTCGCTTTCCGCGTCGCCTGCGTCGGCACGCACGGCCGTATGTCCGAGTTCCTCGACCACCAGCACTGCCGTGTCGTGGTCGATGGTCTGGGTGATGGTCGCCATGACGCCCATCTTGAACAGCGTCTTGACCACGTCGCCGCCCTTCAGCGCAAGCTTCTGCGCGAGATCGGCCACGGTGATCGCATCGCCGATCGCGACTTCACGCACGATCGGCGCCGTCGGCCGGGAGAAGCCATGCGCACCGCCGCCACTGCGCGACTGTTCGACCTGGCGTCGCGCCTTGGGCTTGCCGCGGGCGGTGGAGCGGCGCGCGCGTTCGCTGGCACTCAGGTGCAGCTGGCCGGCGAACCGTGCGGCGTTGTCGTCATCCTCGACGCCAGCCACCATGACGTGCGAGCCGCGCGTCTTGTGCTTGTGGGCGGCGTTGCGATCGTCGTTACGCGGCGCCACGTCGTTGCGCGACGCGGATTTGCCGTGATGGCTGGACGGCTTGGCGGCGCGAGTGGCCTCTTCTTCCGGAGTACCAGTGCCGGCAGCTGCGGCCGCAGCGGTTACGGCTGCCTCGGCCTCGGCGGCCAATTGGCGCGCGGCCTCTTCTTCCTGCTGGCGCTTGAGCGCGATTTCATCGGCGCGACGCTTGTCGTCCTCGGCCAGCTTCTGCTGTTCGCTCAGGTTGCGGCGACGCGATTCCTCGAGCTTGCGCAGGGCCTCGTCGCGCTCGTCGTTCTGCGGCACTTCCACTTCGCCGGCCTTGACGTAGGTGCGCTTCTGGCGCACCTCGACGTTGACCGTGGTCTTGCTGCGGCCGGCGGCGACCGTCAGCTCCTGCACCTTGCGGCGGTTGAGCGTGATCTTCTTCGGCGCAGCGGCGGCCTCGACCGGCTTGTCGGCCTTGCCGTGGGCGCGCTTGAGGAAGCCGAGCAGCTTGACTTTCTCGATGCTGGTGACGACCTGGTCGGGACCGCTGAAGTTCATGCCGGCTTCGGCCAGCTGCTCCAGCAGTTTCTCGACCGGCGTATTCACCAGTTCGGCGAGCTTGCGGATGGTGGTTTGCTGCGACATTCGGTTTCCGTGTCCTTTGGCGCGGGCCGAGACCCGGCGCGCTGATGGAACGATTCTAAATCTTTATGGGGCGAGAGCCTTTCTAGACACGGATAAAGTCCGAAAAAAGCGGATTAAGCCATTGGTTTTCGCTTTTATCGCTTTTATCCGATCCGATCCGTGTCCAGTCTTTTGGCTCTCAGCCCTCCTTTTCCAGCCGGGCGATCATGTCGGCGCGGGCCGCCATGATCAGGGCCGCGGCGCGCTCAGCATCCATGTCTTCGATATCGGTGATCTCGTCGACTGCCAGATCGGCCAGGTCGTCGCGCGTGCGCACGCCGCGCGAGGCCAGCACGTAGGCGGTCGCCTCGTCCATGCCTTCCAGCGTCAGCAGGTCTTCGGCCGGCTGGTGTTCGTCCAGTTCTTCCTCGACGGCCAGCGCATCGTTGAGCAGCGCGTCGCGGGCGCGGGCACGCAGTTCCTCGACGATGTCCTCGTCGAAGCCTTCCACCGCCAGCAGTTCGCCGACCGGCACGTACGCGATTTCCTCGACCGTGCTGAAGCCTTCGGCGACCAGGATGCCGGCGATTTCGTCGTCGACTTCCAACTTCTCGACGAACAGCGCGCGCGCGGCGGTCTGCTCGGCCTCGGACTTGGCGGCAACCTGGTCCTGGGTCATCACGTTGAGCTGCCAGCCGGTCAGACGGCTGGCCAGGCGCACGTTCTGGCCGCCCTTGCCGATCGCCTGCGCCAGCCGGTCTTCGGCGACCGCCAGGTCCATGGAATGCTTTTCCTCATCGACGATGATCGACTGCACTTCGGCCGGCGCCATCGCGTTGATCACGAACTGCGCCGCGTTGTCGCTCCACAGGATGATGTCCACGCGCTCGCCATTGAGCTCGTTGGACACCGCCTGCACGCGCGAACCGCGCATGCCGATGCAGGCGCCGATCGGATCGGTACGCGCGTCGTGCGCGAGCACCGCGATCTTGGCGCGGTCGCCCGGGTCGCGTGCGCAGGCTTTGATCTCGACCAGGTCCTGGCCGACTTCCGGAACTTCCAGCTTGAACAGTTCCATCATGAATTCAGGCGCGGCGCGGCTGATGAACAGCTGCGGGCCACGCGGCTCGCTGCGCACGTCGTACAGGTAGCCGCGCACGCGGTCGCCAGCGCGCAGCACGTCGCGCGGAATGCCCTTGTCCTTGGGGATGAACGCTTCAGCGTTGCCGCCCAGGTCGACATAGATGTTGCCGCGCTCGGCGCGCTTGACGGTGCCGGTGACCAGTTCGCCGACGCGATCCTTCCACGCATCCACCACCTGCGCGCGTTCGGCTTCGCGCACGCGCTGCACGATCACCTGCTTGGCGGCCTGTGCGGCGATGCGACCGAAATCGACGTTCTCAATCTGCTCCTCGATGAAGTCGCCGACCTCGGCACCGTCGCTTTCGTCGACCGCGTCCATCAGCCGGATCTGGCGGTCCGGGGATTCCATGACCACGTCGTCGGCCACCACTTCCCAGCGGCGGAAGGTTTCGTAGCTGCCGTCCTTGGGATCGATCGCCACGCGCACCGACACGTCCTGCTCGGGATAGCGCTTCTTGGCAGCCGAAGCCAACGCGGCCTCGATCGCCTCAAGGATCACTTCCTGCGGCACGCCCTTCTCGTTGGCGACCGCGTCCACCACCAGCAACAGTTCCTTGCTCATCTCTCTACTCCGCACTGGACGGCTTGCGGGCCGCCGGCTTCTTGGTTTGTTGTTTGCCTTGCTTGGCTTGCTTGTCCGCGGAACGCGTGCCGCGCCCGCCGGCTTTCTGCTTGCCCGGTCGCGCATCGCGCCCGGAAGCGTCCTTGGCGGGGCCGAAACCCAGCGCCACCCAGTCCGGCACCAGCCGGGCCTTGTCGATGTTGTCGAACGCGATGACGAACTCATCGCCACCATCCAGCGCGAACACGACGGTATCGCCTTCCACGCGCACGATCCTGCCCTGCAGCCGGCGGCGCCCTTCCTGCGGCAGCTTCAGGCCGACCTTCGCCGACTCACCGGCGAAACGTGCGAACTGCGCGGTCGTGAACAGCGGGCGGTCGACGCCTGGCGACGACACTTCCAGCGTGTACTGGCTGGTGATCGGATCCTCGACGTCCAGTTGCGCCGACACTTCGCGGCTGACCGCCTCGCAATCCTCGATGGTGACCGCGCGCGGCGCGCCATCGGCGGAGGTATCGCTTTCCGGCACATCGATATACAGCCGCAGCAAGGCATTGCCCGGCGCCGGCAGGTATTCGGCACCCAGCAATTCCAGGCCCAGCGATTCGATCGTCGGGGCCAGCAGCTTGGCGATGTCGGTGGCTTTGTCGCTCATTCGCGTCGCAGTGAATCCGTTTCGTCAGTTCGTTCGGCCTGATGCCGCGTGAATCCGTGTCCGGAAAACAAACAAGGGGCCCGTGGGCCCCTTGTCCGATACCACTGGATTTCGGTGCCGAGCGCATCGCGTGCGCCTCGGCAAAGCCCGACTTTCCGGCCAACAAAAAAGCCTCGAGAGAGGCTTTCCGTCGACTGCGAAAAGCTGGTAGCGGGGGCAGGATTTGAACCTGCGACCTTCGGGTTATGAGCCCGACGAGCTGCCAGACTGCTCCACCCCGCAGCAGATTCGAAATTATGGTGACTTCCGGGACTTATTGCAAGCCCGACCGAGGTTCAGCCCGTGCAGACGCCGTTCAACAGGTCCACGGCAGTCGGCCGTGCGCGGCTCAGGCAAACGCCTGCTGGCACCACGCCATGATCGGGTTCCAGAACAGGCCCAGCACCAGCAGGGCCAGCGCGTTGGCGCCGAACACGACCTGCAGCGGGCGGTCGCTGCGGGGCACGGGGCCGTCGCCCACCGGTTCGTCGAAATACATGACCTTGATCACGCGCAGGTAGTAGAACGCGCCGATCACCGCGGTGACGATGCCGACGATGGCCAGCCACATCAGGTCGCCATTCAGCGCTGCACGCAGTACCGCCAGTTTGGCCCAGAAACCGAGGAACGGCGGCACGCCGGCCAGGGACGCCATCACGCACAGCACGAGGCCAGCCAGCCACGGGCTGCGCGCGTTCAGGCCCTTGAAGTCGTCGATGCTGTCCGCCTCGAAGCCGTTGCGCGACAGCACCACGATCGCGCCGAACGCCGCCGCTGACATGATCGCGTAGCTGATCGCATAGAACATCGCCGCTGCATAACCCTGCGCCCCGCCGCCAGCAAGGCCGAGGAACAGGAAGCCGACATGGGACACGGTGGAGTACGCCAGCATGCGCTTGAGATTGCTCTGCGCCAGCGCCACCAGGTTGCCGATGATCAGCGACAGTGCGGCCAGGCCGGCGACCAACACCTGCCAGCGGTCATCGAGGGGACCGAAGCCGGATTCGAGCAGCCGGTACGCCATGCCGAAGATGGCCAGCTTGGGCGCGGCGCCGATGAAGATCGTGATCGGCGTCGGCGCGCCGTGGTAGACGTCCGGCAGCCACATGTGGAACGGCGCCGCGCCGAACTTGAACGCGATGCCGGCCACCACGAACACCAGGCCAGTCAGCATCAGGTCGGGATTGGAGGAGATGTCGGCGACCGCACGGATCTGCGCCAGATCCAGCGTGCCGGTGGCGCCGTATACCAGCGACAGGCCGTACAGCAGGATGCCCGAGGCCAGGGAGCCGAGCACGAAATACTTGATCGCCGCCTCCGACGCGACCGGGCCATCACGATCGACCGCGACCAGCGCGTAGGAGCTCAGAGCCAGCATTTCCAGGCCCAGGTACACCGTCACCAGGCTGCCGGCGGATACCAGCAGCATCATGCCGGAGACCGCGAACAGCATCAGCACCGGCACCTCGCCCTTGTACAGCCCGCGCTCGCGCAGGTATGGCCAGGCATAGAACAGCGATACCGCGCTGATCGCGCAGATGGCGATCTTCAGCACGTCGGCGGCGTCATCGCGCACGAACATGCCATTGAGTACCACGCCCTGCCCGCCGACACCGGCCACGACCAGGCCGGCCGTCACCAGCAGGACGGCGATGGCAAGGACGTGCGTGACCACCCGCCGCGACTCCTCGACGAACAGGTCCAGCATCAGCAGCGCGAACGTCGCGCCGACCAGCACCAGTTCCGGCAGCAGCGGCAGCAGTTCAGTGGCGGGTGGAATCGGAAGCGTCATCGTCACAGTCCGGTGAGTTTGGTGGCCGCCAGCTGCGTCGCCAGTTGCGCGATCGAAGGCGCCATCAGGTCGGTCAGCGGCTTGGGCCACAGGCCGATCAGCAGCACGCCGACGGCATAGGTGCCCAGTACCAGCGCCTCGCGCGGATTCAGGTCCTCGAGCTCGGCCACGTGCGCGTTGCCGATCTCGCCATAGATCACACGCTTGACCAGCCACAGCGTGTAGGCCGCGCCGGTGATCAGCGTAGTGGCCGCGGCGAAGGCGATCAGCGGATGCTTCTGGAAGCTGGCCAGGATCACCATGAACTCACCGACGAAGCCCGACGTGCCCGGCAGGCCGGAGTTGGCCATGCCGAACAGCACGAAGAACGCAGCGAACCACGGCATCACGTTCGCCACGCCGCCGTAGTCCCTGATCATGCGGCTGTGCATGCGGTCGTACAGCACGCCGACGCAGGAGAACATCGCCGCGGAAATGAAGCCGTGCGAGATCATCTGCACCATCGCACCCTGCAGGCCGAGGCGCGCGGCGTCGACATTGGCGTAATCGCGGACCAGACCGAAAGCGATGAAGGTACCGAGGGTGACGAAGCCCATGTGCGAGATCGACGAATACGCGATCAGCTTCTTCATGTCGTCCTGCACCAGCGCGACCAGGCCGACGTAGATCACCGCGATCAGCGACAGCGCGATCACCAGCCAGGCCCATTCCTGCCCGGCATCGGGCACGATCGGCAGGCTGAAGCGCAGGAAGCCGTATCCGCCGATCTTCAGCATGATCGCGGCCAGGATCACCGAGCCGCCGGTCGGCGCCTCGACGTGCGCATCCGGCAACCAGGTGTGCACCGGGAACATCGGCACCTTGACCGCGAACGCGATCAGGAACGCGAAGAACAGCCAGGTCTGCTCGGCCGCCGACAACTGCAGCTGATACAGGTCGGCCAGTTGCCAGCTGCCGCCCTTCAGGTACAGGTAGATCAGCCCGACCAGCATGAACACCGAACCGAGGAAGGTGTACAGGAAGAACTTCACCGACGCGTACACGCGCCGCGGGCCGCCCCAGACGCCGATGATGATGAACATCGGGATCAGCATGCCTTCGAAGAACACGTAGAACAGGATCGAGTCGAGCGCGCTGAACACGCCGATCATCAGTCCCTGCAGGAACAGGAACGCGGCGTAGTACTGGCTGACGCGCTTGTCGATCGAGCCCCAGGCACCGATCAGCACCAGCACGGTGACCAGGTTGGTCAGCGCGATCAGCGCCACCGAGATGCCATCGACGCCGAGGTGGTACTGGATGTCGTACGCCGGGATCCAGGCGCGCTGCTCGACGAACTGCATGCCGGCTTGCGCATAGTCGAAGCCGGTGAACATCGGCACGCACAATGCCAGGCCGGCCAGCGCCACGAGCAGCGCCAGCCAGCGCGCGGCATCCGGGCGATTGTTGCCAAGCGCGAGCACGGCGCCGCCGCCGAGGATCGGCAGCCAGATCAGCGCGCTCAGCAGCGGGAATGCGTTCTGCAAGGGCTCGGGGCTCACGTCGCGGGTCCTTGTCTCGTCATAGCCAGAATTTGATGAGCACGGCCAGGGACACGATCAGGCCGAGGATCATCGCGAAAGCGTAGTGGTAGAGGTAGCCGGACTGGGTGCGGCGCAACAGGTTGGCGGTGAAGTCGACCAGACGTGCGCTGCCGTTGACGAAGGCGCCATCGATCACCTTCTCGTCGTTCTTCCGCGACAGCTTTCCAAGCAGGAGTCCGCCCCCGGCGAAGCCCTTGATCCAGAGCGCATCCATCCCGTACTTGTTCTCCAGGACGCGCACCGGCCAGGCGAATATCCTCGCCGCCTTGGCCGGCAGTTCCGGCTTCCACCAGTACATGATCGTGGCAAGCACGAAGCCGCCGAGTGCCAGCCAGAACGCCGGCGCCATGAAGCCGTGCAGCGCGAACGCCACCGGGCCGTGGTATTCCGCCGCAAGCTTGCCGATCACGTCGTGCGCCGGTCCCACGTCGATTGCGCCGAGGAAATACGGTGCCTGCTTGTGGTGGCCGAGCGCATCCGTGCCGAACAGCATCGGCCCGGCGGTCAGGAAGCCAATGATGATCGACGGCAGGGCGAGCAGGATCAGCGGCAGCGTCACCACCCACGGCGATTCGTGCGGCGTGTGCGCATGGTGGTCGCCATGGCCGTGTTCGTCGGCGATCGCCGCTTCATGCGCGGCCGAGTCGGCTTCCGGCGCGACGTAGTGGTCCGGTGCCGGATCGTGGAAGCGTTCCTTGCCGAAGAAGGTCATGTACAGCAGGCGGAAGCTGTAGAACGAAGTCACGAAAGCGCCCAGCAGCACCGCCCAGTAACCGTAGGTCGCGATCCATCCTGGTGCTTCGTGCGCATGGTGCGCTGCGGCCTCGATGATCGTGTCCTTGGAATAGAAACCGCTGAAGAACGGCGTACCTACCAGCGCCAGCGTACCGATCAGCATCGTCCAGAAAGTGATCGGCATGTACTTCTTCAGGCCGCCCATGCGGCGCATGTCCTGCTCGTGGTGCATGCCGATGATCACCGAGCCTGCGCCGAGGAACAGCAGCGCCTTGAAGAAGGCGTGCGTCATCAGGTGATAGACGCCGGCACTGTAGGCCGACAGGCCCAGCGCCACGGTCATGTAGCCGAGCTGCGACAGCGTGGAATAGGCCACCACGCGCTTGATGTCGTTCTGCACGATACCGATCAGACCGGTGAAGAACGCCGTGGTCGCACCGATGAACAGCACGAACTGCAGTGCGGTTTCCGACATCTCGAAGATCGGTGACATGCGTGCGACCATGAAGATGCCGGCGGTGACCATGGTCGCGGCATGGATCAGCGCCGAGATCGGGGTCGGGCCTTCCATCGAGTCCGGCAGCCAGACATGCAACGGCACCTGCGCCGACTTGCCCATCGCGCCGATGAACAGGCAGATCGCGATCACTGTCGCCACCGACCACGGATGCCCCTCCCACAGGGTCATCTGCGCGCCTGCCATCAGCGTCGAGTTGGCGAACACGGTGGCGTAATCGAGCGTGCCGAAGTAGTACAGCACCGCGGCGATGCCGAGCAGGAAGCCGAAGTCGCCGACGCGGTTGACCAGGAACGCCTTGAGATTGGCGAAGATCGCGCTCGGACGCTTGAACCAGAAGCCGATCAGCAGGTACGAGACCAGGCCCACCGCTTCCCAGCCGAAGAACAGCTGCAGGAAGTTGTTGCTCATCACCAGCATCAGCATGCTGAAGGTGAACAGGCTGATGTAGCTGAAGAATCGCTGGTAGCCCGGATCGTCGGCCATGTAGCCGATGGTGTAGACATGCACCAGCAGCGACACGAAGGTGACCACCACCATCATCATCGCGGTCAGCTTGTCGATCATGAAACCGACATGGGCGTCGAAGCCGCCGACCTGGAACCAGGTGTAGACGTTCTCGTTGAACGGTGCGGCACCCTGACCGACCAGCTGCCACATCACCCAGCAGGACAGCGCGCAGCTGATCGCCACGCCAAGGATGGTGACGCTATGCGCACCGCTGCGGCCAATGCGACGGCCGAACAGGCCGGCGATGATCGCGCCCAGCAGCGGCGCCAGCACGATCGCCAGCAGGACGGATTTCGAAATTGCGTGTTCGACGCCCGGCATCGGCTCAGCCCTTCAACGTGTCGATTTCGGCGACGTTGATCGTGCGCCGGTTGCGGAACAGGGTGACCAGGATCGCCAGGCCGATCGCGGCCTCGGCGGCGGCCACCGTCAGGATGAAGAACACGAAGATCTGGCCCGCGGCATCGTTCATCTCGCGCGAGAACGCGACGAAGTTGATGTTGACCGCCAGCAGCATCAGCTCGATGCACATCAGCAGCACGATCACGTTCTTGCGGTTGAGGAAGATGCCGGCCACGCTGATGCAGAACAGCGCTGCGCCCAGGGCGAGATAGTGGCCCAGGCCGATGCTCAATCCGATCATGGCTGCTTCTCCTCTGCCGCGGGATCGGGCGTGGCGGGGGAACGCGGTTCGGCCTGCATCTTGACCATGCGCAACCGGTCGGAAGCCTGCACGCGCGCCTGCGCCGACGGGTTCTGGTGCCGGACGCCGGGACGGCGACGCAAGGTCAGCATCACCGCCGCGATCACCGCCACGGTCAGGATCACTGCGGCGACCTCGAACGGCAGCAGGAATTCGGTGAACAGCGTGCGCGCCAGCCAGGTGGTGTTGGGAACGTCGGCGGCCTCGGCCGCCTGCGCCTTGAACGGCAAGGCACGCGCCTTGACCCCGATCAGCACCACCATCTCCACCAGCATGATGACTGCTACGAGCAGGCCCACCGGCAGGTAGCGCACGAAACCTTCGCGCAACGGCGAGGTGTCGACATCGAGCATCATCACCACGAACAGGAACAGCACCATCACGGCGCCGACGTAGACCAGGATCAGGGTCACGCCGAGGAATTCGGCACCCGCCAGGATCCAGGTGCAGGCCACGGTGAAGAAGGTCAGCACCAGGAACAGCGCGGCATGCACCGGGTTCCGGACGCTGATCACCGCCACGCCCGACATCACGGTGGCGGCGGCGAAAACGTAGAAGGCGAGCGAGGCAAGATCCATTCGTCGTCCTCAGCGGAAGGCGGCATCGGCGGCGCGGCGTTCGGCGATCTCGGTCTCGAGACGGTCGCCGATCGCCAGCAGCTGCGGCTTGGTCAGGATGTTCTGACCGCGCGTGTCGAAGTGGTATTCGTGGATGTGCGTCTCCACGATCGAGTCGACCGGGCAGCTTTCCTCGCAGAAGCCGCAGTAGATGCACTTGAACAGATCGATGTCGTAGCGCGTGGTGCGGCGGGTGCCGTCGGCGCGCTGCTCCGAATCGATGGTGATCGCCAGCGCGGGGCATACCGCCTCGCACAGCTTGCAGGCGATGCACCGTTCCTCGCCGTTGGGATAGCGACGCAGCGCATGCACGCCGCGGAAGCGCGGCGACATCGGCGTCTTTTCCATCGGGTACATCAAGGTGTACTTCGGCTTGAACAGGTACTTCAAGGTCAGGCCGAGGCCACCGAGCAGTTCGAGCAGCAGCAGGCTCTTGAAATATGAAACGACCTTGCCCATGTCAGCGGCCCGCCTCGATCACGCCGAAATAAGCCATCAATGCGGTCACGGCGATCCACGCTATGGCGATGGGGATGAACACCTTCCAGCCCAGCCGCATGATCTGGTCGTAGCGGTAGCGCGGGAACGAGGCGCGGAACCAGATGAACGCGCTGGCGAAGAAGAACACCTTGGCGAACAGCCACCACCAGCCGTCGACGGACAGCAACGGAATGCCGAGGCCGTGGAACGGGCTGAGCCAGCCGCCAAGGAAGAAGATCGCGGTCAGGAAGCTGACCAGGATCATGTTGGCGTACTCTGCCAGGAAGAACAGCGCGAACGCCGAACCGGAGTACTCGACCATGTGGCCGGCGACGATTTCCGACTCGCCTTCGACCACGTCGAAGGGCGCGCGATTGGTCTCGGCCACGCCGGATACGAAGTAGACGATGAACATCGGGAACAGTGGCAGCCAGAACCATTCCAGCGCACCGGCATTGCCGGCCTGTGCCATGACGATGGCGCTGAGGTTGATGCTGCCCGACGCGATCATCACGCTGACAAGCGCGAAGCCCATCGCGATCTCGTACGACACCACCTGCGCGGCGGAACGCATCGCACCGAGAAAGGCGTATTTGGAGTTGGACGCCCAGCCAGCGAGAATGACGCCGTACACGCCCAGCGAGGTCATCGCCAGCAGGTACAACAGGCCGGCGTTGGCGTTGGACAGCACCACCTGCGCGTCGAACGGCACCACCGCCCATGCCGCGAATGCCGGCGCCAGCGTGATCAGCGGCGCCAGCACGTACAACGCCTTCTGCGCGCTCGACGGCTGGATCACTTCCTTGAACAGCAGCTTGAATACGTCGGCGAACGCCTGCAGCACGCCCTTGCCGACGTACATCGGGCCGCGGCGCACGTGCATCCAGCCGATCAGCTTGCGTTCCCACACCACGTAGAACGCGACGGCGATGATCACCGGCATGGCGATCGCCAGGATCTTCAACACGATCCACAGCAGCGCGCCGAGCATGCCGAACGACAGCAGCCAGTCGCGGAACGGATCGATCAGCATGTCCGAGATCATGCGCGGGCCACCTTGACGCTTGCGACGACCAGCGGCGAGGTAGCGCCGTAGCCGGTTTCCACCCAGACGCTGCCGGCCGCGACCTTGTCGCTGACCGACACCTGCAACGTGGCCACGCCGCGACCATTGTCGAGCTTGGCCATCGCTCCTTCTTCCAGGCCATGAGCGCGCGCATCGTCCGGATGCAGCGTGGCGCGTGGCCCCACGGTCAATGGATGCGACTGCAGTGCCTGCGCGCGACGGGTGATGCCGTCGACGCGGTAGATCGCCTGCGAGGCGGCAATCTCGAGTCCATCGCCCGTCGACGGCGCCTTCGAAGTCGCGACGACGACATTGCGTGGCACGATGCCTGCGCGCAGGCCCGCCAGATCGGTGAATTCGAAACCCGCCGCCTTCAATTCGGCGCCAAGCGCGCGCAACACACGCCAGCCGGCGCGCGCCTCGTCCGGCAGCTTGCCAGCCGGTACCGCAATCTGGTCGCGGCCGTCCAGGTTGGTCAGCGTGGCATCGATTTCCGGCAGCAATCCAATCGGCAGGATCACGTCGGCGACGGCGCGGGTCGACTTGCAGGCGAAATGGCTGAACGCCACGACCTGGGCATCGCCCAGTGTCTTCATCGCTGTCGCCTGGTCCGCGAAATCCAGGCCCGGCTCGATGCCGTAGACGACATAGGCACTACGCGGCTGTTCGAACACGGCCTTGGCATCGCGCGAAACCGGCAGCACGCCGTGACGCGCCAGACCGAGCGCGTTCGCGCCCTGCGGGATCCGACACAGCCTGGCGCCGGTGACCTGCGCCAGCGAGCGCGCGGCGGTGCGGATCGCGGACGCGTGGGCGCCATTCTCGGCGACCGCGCCGACAATGATCGCCACGCTGCCGGCAGCGTCGGACAGCAGCTGTTTCAGCCCTGCGTCGGCAAGTTCCGCGGCAATGCGCGACGGCGGCACGATCGATTTTCCGGCCAGGTCGAAGGCGACGTCGAAATCGACCGGATTGACGGCATAGATCTTCGCGCCATTGCGCCAGGCCTTGCGCAGGCGCGCATGCAGCAGCGGCAATTCGTGGCGGAGATTGCTGCCGACGATCAGCACGGCAGATGCCTTTTCGATCTCGGCCACCGGCATGCCGAAGACTTCCGCGGTCGCACCATCCGACAGGTCCTGCTGGGCGATGCGGTGATCGAGGTTGCCCGAGCCCAGCGCATCGGCCAGGCGCGCCAGCAATGCGCCTTCTTCGTTGGATGTCGCAGGGTGCACCAGCATGCCCAGGTCGTCGGCGGCGTTGTCGCGCAGGATCTTGGCGGCCCTGGCCAGCGCCTCGTCCCACGAGGCGTCGCGCCACTCTCCGTTTTCCTTGAGCATCGGTCGCGTCGCGCGATCGTCGGCGTACAGGCCCTGATGCGAATAGCGGTCGCGGTCCGACAGCCAGCACTCGTTGACGGCTTCGTTGTCGCGCGGCACCGCGCGCATCACGTCGCCACGGCGCGCATGGAAATACAGGTTGCTGCCCAGCGCATCATGGAAGCCGAGCGATTCCTTGGCGATCAGTTCCCAGGGGCGCGCACGGAAACGGAACACCTTGTTGGTCAACGCGCCAACCGGGCACACGTCGATGACGTTGCCGGACAGCTCGGTGGTCAACGGCTTGCCGTCGTAGGTGCCGATCTCCAGGTTCTCGCCGCGCTGCATGCCGCCCAACTCGTAGGTGCCGGCGATCTCCGCGGTGAAGCGCACGCAACGCGTGCACTGGATGCAGCGCGTCATCTCGGTGGCGACCAGCGGACCGAGGTCCTCGTCGGCGACCACGCGCTTGCGTTCCTGGAAACGGCTGATCGAGCGACCGTAGCCCAGTGACAGATCCTGCAGCTCGCACTCGCCGCCCTGGTCGCAGATCGGGCAGTCGAGCGGATGGTTGATCAGCAGGAACTCCATCACGTTGCGCTGCGACTTCAGTGCCTTGTCGCTGCGCGTGGCGATCTTCATGCCGTCCATCACCGGCGTGGCGCAGGCCGGCGCAGGCTTGGGCATCTTTTCGACTTCGACCAGGCACATGCGGCAGTTGGCCGCGATTGCCAGCTTGTCGTGGTAGCAGAAGCGCGGGATCGGGATGCCGGCCTTGTCGGCGGCCTGGATGATCATCGAGCCCTTCGGCGCAGCCAGCTCGACGCCGTCGATGAAGACGGTGACGTGGTCCGGCGGCAGGTTCGGATTGACCGGTTGCGCGCTCATGCGGCCACCGCCTTCGGTACCACGGTGCCAGCCTGCTGGTCATCGACCAGGAAGCGTCCATTGACGATGGCGTACTCGAACTCGTGCCAGTAATGGCGCAGGAAGCCCTGCACTGGCCACGCCGCGGCTTCGCCGAACGCGCAGATGGTGTGGCCTTCGATCTGTCCTGCGGCGGCCTTCAACACATTGAGATCATCCAGCGTGGCCTTGCCGTCGACTATGCGGGTCAGCATGCGGTACATCCAGCCGGTGCCTTCGCGGCAAGGCGTGCACTGGCCGCAGGATTCGGCGTAGTAGAAACGCGCGATGCGTTGACAGGCGCGGACCATGCAGGTGGTTTCGTCCATCACGATCACGGCGCCGGAGCCGAGGCCGGAACCGGCCTTCTGAATCGCGTCGTAATCCATGGTCAGCGACATCATCGTCTCGCCCGGCAGCACCGGCATCGACGATCCGCCCGGGATCACGCCCTTAAGCTTGTGGCCATTGCGCACGCCGCCGGCCATGTCCAGCAGTTCCGCGAACGACGTGCCCAGGCGGATCTCGTAGTTGCCCGGCCGGTTGACGTGGCCGGATACCGAGAAGATCTTCGGCCCGCCGTTGTTGGGCTTGCCCAGGTTGAGGAACCATTCGGCGCCGTTGCGGATGATCGCCGGCACCGAGGCGTAGGTCTCGGTGTTGTTGATCGTGGTCGGCTTGCCGTACAGGCCGAAGTTGGCCGGGAACGGCGGCTTGTAGCGCGGCTGGCCCTTCTTGCCTTCCAGCGATTCCATCAGCGCGGTTTCTTCGCCGCAGATGTAGGCACCGGCGCCGAGCGCGTTGTAGATGTCGATGTCGATGCCGCTACCGAGCACATTGCGACCCAGCCAGCCATTGGCGTAGGCCTCACGGGTAGCTTCTTCCAGGTGTTCGAACGGCTCGTGATGGAATTCGCCGCGCAGGTAGTTGTAGGCCACGGTGCTGCCGGTGGCATAGCAGGCGATCGCCATGCCCTCGATCACCGCGTGCGGGTTGTAACGCAGGATGTCGCGGTCCTTCGCGGTTCCGGGTTCGGACTCGTCGGAGTTGCAGAGGATGTACTTCTGCATGTCGCCCTTGGGCATGAAGCTCCACTTCAGGCCGGTCGGAAAGCCCGCGCCGCCGCGGCCGCGCAGGCCGGACTGCTTGACCATGTCGACCACGTCGGCCGGCGCGATCTTCTCTTCGAGGATCCTTCGCAGCGCGCTGTAGCCACCGGTCTTCAGGTAATTCTCGTACGACCACGGCTTGTCGAAATGCAGCGTGGTGTAGACGACCTGGTGCTCTTTCGGAGCCGGTCCGACCGGACCCGTTGTGTGCTGATGCGCCACTGCCCTACTCCAACCCGTCCAGCAGCTCATCGATCTTTGCCGGCGTGAGCTTCTCGTGGTAATGCCCGTTGATCACCATCACCGGCGCGCCGCAGCACGCGGCGAGGCACTCTTCCTCGTTCTTGAGGAAGACGCGGCCGTCGGCGGTGGATTCGCCCAGCTTGCAGCCGAGCTTCTTCTCGGCGTGCGCGACCAGGTCTTCGGCGCCATTGAGCCAGCAGCTGATGTTGGTGCAGAAAGCGACATTGTTGCGGCCGACCTTGTGCGTCTCGAACATCGAATAGAAAGTCGCGACCTCGTAGGCCCACACCGGCGGCAGGTCGAGGTACTTGGCCACGCCTGCGATCAGTTCGTCGCTCAGCCAGCCGCCGTTCTGTTCCTGCGCCGCATGCAGGCCCTGCAGCACGGCCGAACGCTTGCGGTCCGGCGGGAACTTGCCCAGCCAGTGGTCGATGTGGGCGCGGGTCTTGTCCGACAGCACGACCATCGGGTCGACATTGCGCGCGTTTTCGAAGTTGCCGGTGGCTTTCATGGGAGCTGTGATTCGTGATTGGTGATTGGTGATTCGCAAAAGCAAGATGACGAGCGATTGCAAGGGCGCCTGCTGGCGCACCTGGACGAATCACGAATCACCAATCCCGAATCACGGCCTCTCATCGATCGATCTCGCCGAAGACGACGTCGTAGGTACCGATCATCGCCACCACGTCGGCCAGCATGTGTCCCTTGACGATCGCGTCCATCGACGACAGGTGGGCGAAGCCCGGCGCGCGCAGCTTGCAGCGGAACGGCTTGTTGGCACCGTCGGAGACGAGATAGCAGCCGAACTCGCCCTTCGGCGCTTCCACCGCGCTGTAGGTCTCGCCGGCCGGCACGCAATACCCTTCGGTGAACAGCTTGAAGTGATGGATCAGCGCTTCCATGTCGTCCTTCATCTCCTCGCGGGATGGCGGCGACACCTTGTAGTTGTGCAGCATGACCGGACCGGGATTGGCCTTCAGCCACTTCACGCACTGCTCGACGATGCGCGTCGACTGCCGCATCTCGGCCACGCGCACCAAGTAGCGGTCGTAGCAGTCGCCATTGGTGCCGATCGGGATGTCGAAATCGACGGCGTCGTATTTCGCATACGGCTGCTTCTTGCGCAGGTCCCAGGCGATGCCCGAGCCGCGCAGCATCGGGCCGGTCATGCCCCAGGCCAGCGCATCCTCGGGCGAAACCACGCCGATGCCGACGGTGCGCTGCTTCCAGATGCGGTTGTCAGTGAGCAGCGTTTCGTATTCGTCGACGCGCTTGGGGAAGTCCTGTGCGAAATGCTCCAGGTAATCCAGCAGCGAGCCTTCGCGCCAGGCATTGAAGCGCTTGAGGCCGGCACCTTTGCGCCACGGCGATTCCTTGTACTTCGGCATCCGGTCCGGCAGGTCGCGATAGACGCCACCGGGACGGTAATAGGTGGCGTGCATGCGCGCGCCGCTTACCGCCTCATAGCAGTCCATCAGCTCTTCGCGTTCGCGGAAGGCGTACAGGAACACCGCCATCGCACCGAGGTCGAGCGCATTGGAACCGATCCACATCAGGTGGTTCAGGATGCGGGTGATCTCGTCGAACATCGTGCGGATGTACTGCGCACGTTCCGGCGCCTCGATCCCCATCAGGGTTTCGATGGCGCGCACGTAGGCGTGCTCGTTGCACATCATCGACACGTAGTCGAGACGGTCCATGTAGCCGATCGACTGGTTGAACGGCTTGGACTCGGCCAGCTTCTCGGTACCGCGATGCAACAGGCCGATGTGGGGATCGGCGCGCTGCACGACTTCACCGTCCATTTCCAGGATCAGGCGCAGCACGCCGTGCGCGGCCGGATGCTGCGGGCCGAAGTTGAGCGTGTAGTTGCGGATTTCCTGGCGCGCTTCGGCGGTGTTACTGGCAAAGCCGGCGCTGGCCTGGCGCACGATCGACGATTCGGTACTCATTTCGCGACCTCGCTGGCGGCTTCGCCCGCAGCGGTCTGGTAACGCGCATCGTCGCGGATCACCCGCGGCACCAGCACGCGTGGTTCGACCGACGTGACCGGCTCGTAGACGACGCGCTGTTTCTCCGCGTCGTAGCGCACTTCGACATTGCCGATCAGCGGGAAGTCCTTGCGGAACGGGTGACCGACGAAACCGTAATCGGTCAGGATGCGACGCAGGTCCGGATGGCCACGGAACACGATGCCGAAGAGATCGAAGGCTTCGCGCTCGAACCACTCGGCACCGATCCACACCCCGGTCAGCGAGTCGACCACCGGCAGGTCGTCGTTGTCGCAGAACGCACGCAGGCGCAGGCGCTGGTTGTGCTGCAGCGACAGCAGGTGCGCCACTGCGGCGAAGCGACGGCCCGGCTGCCACGTCTCGTCGCGTTCATGCTGGTCGCGCGGGCGCTCGCCCCACTTGAAGCGGCCCGGGCCGCGACCTTCAACGCCGCGGCTGAAGCCTTCCGACGATACGTCGCTGGTGTCCCACTCGTCGCTGCCGTAGCCGAGGTAATCCACGCCGCTGACATCGACCAGCTGCTCGAAACCGAACTCGTCGCGCAGCGCCCGTGCAGCGTCCAGCCAGCCGGCTGCAGGCACTTCCAGGGTCACTTCACCGCGCGGCACGGCGACATCGATGGTCGCGTCGGCGAAACGTGCGCGCAGGCGCTCGGCTAGAACGACTGCGCTCATGCGACGCTCGTTCCTGCATCGGCCTTCGCAGCGAAGGGGTTCTGTGCGCTGCGACGGATCTTCTTCTGCAACTGCAGGATGCCGTAGACCAGCGCCTCGGCGGTCGGCGGGCAGCCTGGCACATAGACATCGACCGGCACGATCCGGTCGCAGCCGCGCACCACCGCGTAGGAATAGTGGTAATAACCGCCGCCGTTGGCGCAGCTGCCCATCGAGATCACCCACTTGGGATCGGGCATCTGGTCGTAGACCTTGCGCAGGGCCGGCGCCATCTTGTTGACCAGGGTGCCGGCGACGATCATCACGTCGGACTGGCGCGGCGACGGGCGGAACACCACGCCGTAGCGATCCAGGTCGAGGCGTGCGGCGCCGGCATGCATCATCTCCACCGCGCAGCAGGCCAGGCCGAACGTCATCGGCCACATCGAGCCGGTGCGCGCCCAGTTCCACAGCACGTCCATGCTGGTGGTGACAAAGCCGTTCTGCAGCAGCGGGTTGTCGCCTTCAGGGCGCAGGATGTCGTCCAGCCGCCCTTCCGGCAGCGGGTTGTGCATCATGTCCGAGACGGTTTGGATCACTCCCATTCCAGCGCGCCCTTCTTCCAGACGTAGACGAAACCCAGGAACAACATGCCGACGAACAGGCCCATGGTGACCAGTCCGCGCGCGCCGAGTTCGTGGAATATCTGCGTCCACGGCACGATGAAGATGATTTCCAGGTCGAAGATGATGAACTGGATCGCGATCAGGTAATAACGCACGTCGAACTGCATGCGCGCGTCTTCGAACGGCGCGAACCCGCACTCGTAGGGCGACAGTTTCTCGGCGGTCGGGCGCTTTGGCCCCAACAGGTTGCCGACGATCAGCAGGGCGATGCCGATGCCGGTCGCGACGATCAAAAACAGCAGGGTCGGCAGGTATTCGGCCAGCACTCGCTATCTCTCTCGGCTACTTGCCGCGTTGCCGCGGCCTTTGCTGGATGACCCGCGTGCGACCGCGAACCACCGTCCTGCTTCCAGGCGCAGACTGCGTCCCGCGATGCAGTCTGCGCGTGAAAGCGCGTTTATGGTGCCCAAGGGGGGACTCGAACCCCCACGACCTAAGCCGCTACCACCTCAAGGTAGTGCGTCTACCAATTCCGCCACCTGGGCTGACGTTCGCATCGATGCGCTGATGCGAGGTCGCTAATTGTATTCGGTATCAGCCGCCTTGCGGAGTAGCCGGCGGTGTCTGCGCGGCCGGTGCAGGTTGCTGCGACTGCTGCGGCGCCTGCTGCTGCGGTGCATTCTGCGTTGCGGGCGCATGCGGGATCGCGGCAGGCGCGGAAGCCGGTGCCGCCGGAATCGTCGCCGAGCCCGGGGCAGCAGGCACTTTCGCGCTGTCGCCAGCCGCCGGCACGGATTGCTGCGCCATCACGCCCAGATCCTGCTGCGTCGGCACGTTGCCGGTGCTGCGGGTGTGGTACCAGGCCATGAACAGGCTGATGGCGAAGAACACGATCGCCAACCATTTGGTGCTCTTGGACAGGAAGTTGGATGCGCCGCGCGCGCCGAACACGGTGGCCGATGCACCGCCGCCGAAGCCGGAACCGGCCTGCGCTCCCGCGCCGCGCTGCATCAGGATCAGCGCGATCATGGCGATCGCGAGCAACACGTAAACCACGTTGAGGACGAGCAGGAGCATCTGGAACCTTGGCTATCGTTGGGCCATCGCAGCGACGATGGCGAGGAAATCACGGGCAACCAGCGAGGCGCCGCCCACCAGCCCACCGTCGACGTCGGGCTGTGAAAACAGCGCGGAGGCGTTGTCGGGCTTGCAGCTGCCGCCGTACAGGATCGGCAGCAAGCCAGCGATTTTAGCATCGCGGGCCGCAACTTCGCCACGAATGAAGGCGTGCACGGCCTGGGCCTGCCCGGGGGTGGCGGTCTTGCCGGTGCCGATCGCCCAGACCGGCTCGTAGGCCACGACGGCCCCGGAAAAGGCCTCGGCGCCGCCTTGCGCCAATACCGGCGCCAGCTGTTCCCGAATGCGTGCCTCGGTTTGCCCGGCCTCGCGCTCCTCCAGGGTTTCGCCAACGCACAGGATCGGGACCAGCCCTGCGTGCCTGGCAGCGAAGAACTTGGCTGCCACCAGCTCGCTGGTCTCGGCATGGTACTGGCGTCGCTCCGAATGGCCCACCAGGCCATAGACGCAGCCGATCTCGTGGAGCATGCCGGCCGACACTTCACCGGTATAGGCGCCCTTTTCGTTGGCGCTCACGTCTTGCGCGCCGAAGTCGATGGCGTGGTCGGCGTAGTGTTCGATCAGTTCCGACAGATACGGCAAGGGTGGCAACACCACGCGCTCGACGCCCGCCGGCGCCGCGACCGCGACGACCTCGTCGATCAGCGCACGCGCGAAGGCGCGGTCACCGTGCAGCTTCCAGTTTCCCGCCACGATCTTGCGTCGCATCGCGACTCCATCCAGCCAGACATTGGATGGATAGGATAGCGGCGCGCTACAGACGCCGCACGCCGGGCGCATGCAGGCGTGCAGGCCCGTGCCTCGCAGCTACTTCCAGAGCGCCGCCGCGACGGCCAGCACCAGCAGCAACTGCAGCCCCCATTGCGTGACCTGCGTCAACGATATCTTTCGCTTGCGGTCCGGTGAACCGGCCATTGCTTTCCCCTCCGCGGCACGATCGCGCCGGCAGTACTTCCGATCCCCCGCGGGGATCCACGCAAGGCCCATGCCACGGGTCTTTCCTTGGTCCTACAGTGTCTAGCGGCATAGAATCCGCAAACTGCAGGGGCGCGATCTGCCCCAGCGCGTCATCTGCGGCACTTCCTGCCATGCCCTTCTGCCGACGCGGGGCACGACGGATGGCCGGCCGTCCGTTGAAAAAACGGCGTGCAGGCTATGCTGGGGGCATGACTTCCAGCTCCGTCAAATACGACTTCACCGTCGACCTGTCCGACCGGTCCACCTCGCACAGCCTGCTCCACCACCTGGTCGCGGACGAGGGCAAGGCCGGGATGCAGATCCTGGAAGTGGGCTGCTCGAGCGGGTACATCGGCGCGACCCTGGCCGCAAAGGGCCATCGCGTGACCGGCGTGGAACTGGATCCGGTCGCCGCCAAAGCCGCGAGCTCGGTGCTGTACGAGGTGCATGCCGGCGATGCCGAAAGCTTCTTCGCGCAGCATCCGGATCGGCGCTACGACGCGATCGTGCTGGGTGACGTGCTCGAACACATGGTTGATCCGGTCGCCACGCTGCGCCTGTGCGTCGCGCACCTGGTCGATGGTGGCGCCGCCGCGATCTCCCTGCCCTGCGTCACCCACGGCAGCGTGCGCGCGATGCTGCTGGAAGGCCGCTGGGACTACGCCGACTACGGCCTGCTCGACCGCACCCACTTGCGCTTCTTCTCGCACAACGACGTGGCCGAACTGCTGTCCGCCGCAGGCCTGCGCATCGACCGCCTGCATGCGACGATGCTGTCGATCGAAACCGCCAGCCAGGAATACGGCATGGCCCTTCGGCCGCAGTCGATGGCGGCTGTGGAGACGCTGGCCGACGATGACGCGCTGCTGGATTTCCAGTACGTGGCCTTGGCGCGGCCTGAACGATCCGGGATCGCGGCGGACGCCCTGCTGACGCAGAACCTGGCCGTCCCCGTGCAACGTGCACCGCGACCGCGGCGCCCGGGCGACAAGTCGAGCGCCCAGCGGCTGCGGATATGGCTCATGAAAGCGCTGCTGGCGCGCATCGCACGTCGGCGCTACCGCGGCTTCGCCTGAACTTCCGCGAAGAACCGCAAGTAGGCACGGCCGCCGCAGGTCGGCCAGCGCCGTCTATTTGAGCTTGATCTCCCGCAGCCGTTCTTCCAGGTAACCCTGCGCCGTGATCGGCTCCGGATAACGGCTCGGATTGTCGGCGGTGATCGTCGAAGGCAGCACGTCGATCAGGAAATCCGGATTGGGATGCAGGAAGAACGGCGTCGAATAGCGCGGCTGGCGCGCCTGTTCGCCCGGCGGATTGACCACGCGGTGCGTGGTCGACGGATACACATGGTTGGTCAGGCGTTGCAGCATGTCGCCGATGTTGACCACGATGGTGTCGGCCTGCGCGGTGAACGGCACCCATTCGCCCTGGCGTGACTTCACCTCCAGGCCGGCAGCGCTGGCGCCGACCAGCAACGTGATCAGGTTGATGTCCTCATGCGCGCCGGCGCGCTCGTTGGGAATGTCGTCCGAGGTGATCGGTGGATAATGGATGGGGCGCAGGATCGAGTTGCCGGAATCGGTCTTGTCGACGAAGTAGTCCTCGGGCAGGCCGATGTGCAACGCCAGCGCCGACAGCACGCGCGAGCCGAGCCGGTCGAGGGTCTGGTAAAGACCGTAGCCGACGGCCTTGAACTCCGGGATTTCCTTCGGCCACAGGTTCGGCGGCATCACCGCGGCGTATTTCGAATCGCGCGGGATCTCGCGGCCGATATGCCAGAACTCTTTCAGATCGGAGTACTTCGCGCCCTTGGCGGTCTCCACTCCGAACGGCGTGTAGCCGCGCGCGCCGCCACTGCCGGGCACGTGGTATTGCAGCTTGGTGTCTTCCGGCAGTGCGAAGAAGCGCCTGAACACGTCATACGACGCGTCGATCTGCGACTGATCGATGCCGTGGCCACTGATGCCGGCGAAGCCCCATTCGCGATACGTCGCGCCAAGGTCGGCGACGAAGGCATCGCGGTCGCCAGCGCTGGAAGGATCGCTGAAACGGCGGATGTCGAGGGTGGGGATACGTGAGGTCATCGCTGATACTTTTCGGTTATTCCGTTCACGCACGAGGCACGGTGCTTGATCGATGAAAGGCAATCTAATGCGTGACGGCGGCCTGGACCGCGGCGGCCAGCGTGTCCAGCGTCTGTTGCATCAGCGCATTGTCGTCGGCTTCGACGGTGACGCGCACCACCGGCTCCGTGCCCGAAGGACGCAGAAAGGCGCGTCCACGCCCCTGCACCGCCGCCTGCGCCTGTGCCAGAGCCGCCTTGACGCTGTCGGCTTCCGCTGGCTTGGCGCCATTGCCGTAGCGCACGTTGACGGTCTTCTGCGGCACCTTGGCCAGGCCACCGAGGGCATGTTGCAGCGACACGCCGCGCCGGCGCAGTACTTCCAGCACCTGCAACGCGCTGACGATGCCGTCGCCGGTGCTGGCGCGATCCAGGCACAGCAGGTGGCCTGATGCCTCGCCACCGAGCACGCTGCCGTGCTCGACCATGGCCTGGTGCACGTAGCGGTCGCCGACCTTGGCGCGCAGGAAATCGATGTCACGTTGCGCCAGGGCGCGCTCGAATCCGTAATTGGTCATCAGCGTACCGACCACCGGCCCGTGCAGGCGCCCGCTTTCCTGCCAGTCACAGGCCAGCACGTAAAGCAGGTCATCGCCGTCGCGCACCACGCCTTCGCCATCGACGAACAGCACGCGGTCGCCGTCGCCGTCGAAGGCGATGCCGAGGTCGGCGCCGGTGGACAGCACCCGCGCCGACAGTGCCTGCGGATGGGTGGAGCCGACGCCGTCATTGATGTTGAGTCCGTTCGGATCGACGCCGATGGCATCGACGCGCGCGCCCAGCTCGCGCAGCACCAGCGGACCGATCTGGTAGGTCGCGCCGTTGGCGCAATCCACCACGATGCGCATGCCACTGAGGTCGAAACCCTTCGGTACCGAATTCTTGCAGGCCTCCACGTAACGGCCGATCGCATCGCGCGTGCGCACCGCCTTGCCCAGCCGTTCCGAGTCGACGGTGCTGAATGGCAACTCCAATGCCGATTCGATCGCCATCTCGGTGGCGTCGTCGAGCTTCTCGCCATCGGCGGAGAAGAACTTGATGCCGTTGTCGTAATGCGGATTGTGCGAGGCGGAGATCACGATGCCGCCATCGGCGCGCAGCGACCGGGTCAGGTGGGCGACGGCCGGCGTCGGCATCGGCCCCATCAACTGCACGTCGACGCCCGCGGCGACCAGGCCCGCCTCCAGCGCCGCCTCGAACATGTAGTTGGAGATGCGCGTGTCCTTGCCGATGATCACCTGCGGATTGCGCCACTGGCTGCCGCCCTTGTGCGCGCGTCGCAGTGCATGACCGTAGGCATTGCCCAGGCGCAACACGAAATCGGCGGAGATCGCGCCCTCGCCGACGCGGCCGCGGATGCCGTCGGTGCCGAAGTACTTGCGGGTCATGCGGAAAGCCTGGGGGCTGGGAGCTGGGGGCTTGGGGATAACAAGACGGGAGAGCAAAACAGGTGCGCGGGTAGGCTGGCAGTTACCAGCCCCCAGATCCCAGATCCCAGCCCCGGCCTCATGCCGCCACCTCGGCGTCATCCTCCGGCGCCGGCTGTTTCATCAGCAGCGCCAGCAGGTGGGCGATGCGCTCGCGCAGTTCGCGGCGGTCGCAGATCTGGTCGATGGCGCCATGCGCCAGCAGGAATTCGGAGCGCTGGAATCCTTCCGGAAGCGTCTCGCGCACGGTCTGCTCGATCACGCGCGGGCCGGCGAAACCGATCAGCGCTTCCGGTTCGGCCATGTTGATGTCGCCCAGCATCGCGAACGATGCCGACACCCCGCCGGTGGTGGGATGGGTCATCACCGAGATGTACGGCAGTCCCGCCGCGCGCAGGCGTCCGAGCGCTGCCGAGGTCTTGGCCATCTGCATCAGCGAGAACAGGCTTTCCTGCATGCGCGCGCCGCCGCTGGCGGAAAAGCTCACGTAGGGGCTGCCGATCTCCAGCGCGCGTTCGGCCGCCAGCGCGAAGCGCTCACCGACCACCGACCCCATCGAACCGCCCATGTAGGCGAAGTCGAAGGCGCTGGCCACGATCGGGCGCTGCTTCAGCATACCCTGCAACGCGACCAGTGCGTCGCGCTCGCCGGTGGACTTCTGCGCCGCCTTGATACGGTCGGAGTATTTCTTCTGGTCCTTGAACTTGAGGATGTCGACCGGCCCCAGCGCGGCACCGATTTCCTCGCCGCTGCCGGCGTCCAGGAACGCGGCAAGCCGCGCACGCGCGCGGATCGGCATGTGGAAGCCGCACTTAGGGCAGACCTCGAGATTCTCTTCCAGCTCGGGGCGATACAGCACCGAGCCGCAGCGGTCGCATTTCTCCCACAGCCCCTCGGGGACGCTGCGTTTCCTGCCGGCGCCGCTGTCGGTGCGGATCCGGGACGGCATCAGTTTTTTCAGCCAGGACATAGGTTCGAGGGTGGAAATGATGCGCGCAGTGTAACCCCGGCCGCAGGTCGGGCCCATGGCCCGACACTCCGTCATGGAACGCGGCCATACGTCGGACGCAGGGATGCGACGCAGCGGGCTTCGGGCCATGGGCCCGACCTACGCGTCGAGGGCGGCCCGCAGTGGCAAGAGGAATGCGGCGGCGCGTCGGGCGGCATCGCCGGGATCGACCGCTTCGGTCAGCGCGGCCACGAGCGCGCTGCCGACGATCACGCCATCGGCCGCGCGCGCCATCGCCGCGGCGCTGGCGGCATCCTTGATGCCGAAGCCGGCCAGCACCGGCGCGGCGCTCATCGACCGCAGCTGGTGCAGACGTTGCGAAGCGGCATCGACATCGAGCCGGTCGGCGCCGGTGACGCCGGCAAAACTGACGTAATACAGATAACCGTGCGCGTCCGCGCACAGTGTGCGCAGCCTCGCTTCCGTCGTCGTCGGCGAAGCCAGCAGGATCAGCGCGATGCCGTGCGCGGCCAGGGCAGCGCGGCACTCGCCGGCCTCCTCGGGCGGCAGGTCGACCAGCAGCAGGCCGTCGACGCCGGCGGCGCCGGCTTCCGCGGCGAAACGCGCGTAGCCGCGGATCTCGATCGGATTCAGATAGCCCATCAGCACCAGCGGCGTGGCCTGGTCGTCTTCGCGGAAGGCGCGTACGCAATCCAGCACGTACGACAGACCCGCGCCACGCGCCAGCGCACGTTCCGAACTGCGCTGGATGGTGGGGCCTTCCGCCATCGGATCGGAAAACGGCACGCCCAGCTCGATCGCATCCGCGCCCGCCTGCGCCAGCGCGTGCAGCACCGGCACCGTCGCCTGAAGCGACGGATCGCCGGCAGTGACGAACGGCACCAGCGCCTTGCGGCCGATGGCGCGCAGCGCGTCGAAACGCGCTGTCAGCCGACTCATTCCTTGGCAGGCTCGGCCAGCGTCGGCACGCCCGCATCCAGCTTGACGCCGGCAGCGGCGTATTCGGCGGCCAGTTCGGATTCGCCGACATTGATGCCGCGCTCGGCACCGAGGCCATCGAGGTTCTCGTTGAGCATGCGCCGGTACATGTTGGTCATGTAGTCGAGGAAATCCTTGCGCTCGGCAGCCGGGTCGCTGACGTTGGCCAGGTACACGTGAGCGTTGAAGCGCGAGGCGGCGTAGACGCTGGCCATGCTGATGCGCTTGAGTCCCTGTTCCTTGGCCTGCTTGTTGGTCAGTTCCAGATATTCGTTGACGCAGGTGAAGAAAGCCGGGTCGACCTGGTTCTGCGGCGCGGCGTTGGCGGCGGTGTCGGCCTGGGTCTGGTTGTCATCGCTCATTACGGTTGCTCCATTGCATTGTATGGGTGGTCTTTATTTGCGGATCCGCATCAATCGGGCAAAACAGATGGGATCGACCGATGGGGAATCCGCTCTTGTTCGTTGCTTCGTTCCGTGTCGCGCGCCCGAATCAAAGCATCATTCCCTCGCGCGCGGCGATGGTGTGCACGTCCTTGTCGCCGCGGCCGGACAGGTTGCACAACACCAGCGCATCCCTGGGCAGTTCGCGCGCCAGCTTCAGCGCCTGGGCGATGGCATGGCTGGATTCGAGCGCGGCGAGGATGCCTTCGGTCCGGGCCAGCAGGTGGAACGCGGCCAGCGCCTCGTCGTCGGTGATCCCGACGTACTCGGCGCGCCCGGTGTCCTTCAGATAAGCGTGTTCCGGGCCGACGCCGGGATAGTCGAGGCCGGCGGAGACCGAATGCGTCTCGATGATCTGACCATCGTCATCGCACAGCACGTAGGTGCGGTTGCCGTGCAGCACGCCCGGTCGGCCGGCGGCCAGCGATGCGGCGTGATGGCCGGTGTCGATGCCCTCGCCCGCCGCCTCGGCGCCGACGATGCGCACGTCGGCATCGTTGAGAAAGGCGTGGAAGATGCCGATCGCATTGCTGCCGCCACCGACGCAGGCCGTCACCGCATCCGGCAGACGTCCGTATTCGGCCAGCATCTGCGCGCGCGCCTCGCGACCGACCACGGCGTTGAAGTCGCGGACCATGCGCGGATACGGGTCCGGACCGGCGACGGTGCCGATGATGTAGAAGGTGTCGCGGACGTTGGTGACCCAGTCGCGCATCGCTTCGTTGAGCGCATCCTTGAGCGTGGCCGAACCGCTGGTGACCGGCACCACCGTCGCGCCGAGCAGTTGCATGCGGTAGACGTTGATCTTCTGCCGCTCGATGTCGGTCGCGCCCATGTAGACCACGCATTCCAGCCCCAACCGCGCGGCGACGGTGGCCGAGGCGACGCCGTGCTGGCCGGCACCGGTCTCGGCGATGATCCGGGTCTTGCCCATGCGGGTGGCGAGCAGCGCCTGGCCGATGGTGTTGTTGATCTTGTGCGCGCCGGTGTGGTTCAGGTCTTCGCGCTTGAGCAGGATCTGCGCGCCGCCCACTTCGCGACTCAGGCGTTCGGCGTGGTAGATCGGGCTGGGCCGGCCGACGTAATGCGCCAGGTCCTTGTCGAAGGCGGCGATGAAGTCCGGATCGACGCGCGCGGCGTCGTAGGCCGCCGCCAGTTCCTCGACCGGCCCGATCAGCGTCTCGGCCACGAAGCGCCCGCCGTAACGACCGAAATGGCCGCTGGCATCGGGCGTGGCGTGGTAATCGATCCGGGCGCCCTGTTCAGGCAGGCTGGCCGGAGGCCGGCTCGGGTTCGGTGTGGCAGTCGGCACGTCTGACTTCTTCGACGAAACGCCGCATCTTATCGCCATCCTTGATCCCGGGCGCGCTTTCGATGCCCGAAGCCACGTCCACGCCCCACGGCAGCGTGGCCAGGATGGCGTCGAAAACATTTTCCGGGCGCAGGCCACCAGCCACCACGCAGGGCTTGTCCAGGCCGCGGGGCAGGCGCGACCAGTCGAAGCCCTGGCCGCTGCCACCACTGCCACCCGGCGCGTGGCCATCGAACAGGAAGGCCGCCGCGCCCGGGTAGCGCGTGCGCAACGACACCGTATCGATGGCATCGTGCCCGTCGCGCATCGCGATCGCCTTCATGTAGGGCACGCCGAAGCTGCGGCAGAAGGCGTCGTCCTCGCCGCCATGGAACTGCAGCAGGGTCGGCCGCACCTGCCGGATCACCTCGCGGACCTCGTCGCCATCGTTGTCCATGAACAGCGCGACCGCATCGACCAGCGGCGCCAGCGCGTTGCGCATGGTGCGCGCTTCGGTCGCATGCACGCGGCGCGGGCTGGCCGCGGCGAACACGAAACCGACCGCGTCGACGCCCAGCTCACTGGCCAGGCGCACGTCGCCGGCACGGGTGAAGCCGCAGAACTTGATGCGCGTGCGGAACAGGGTTCGGGACATTTGGGAATCGGGAATCGGGAATCGGGATGAGCGTAACGCTTTCCGGTTCCTGCGGCGCAAGCGCTTGGCTCCGAAGGGTGCATCAGCCGAAGGCGTAATGCGCCGGATGCCCACCATTCCGGAATCCCACGGCGCAATGCCCTTCGGTTATTGCGCCTACGGCGCTGGCGCTGCTTCCTCCGGGTCGGACAGCGTCGCTTCCGACGGCAGACCCCACTGCGGCGGGTACAAGGGGCCCACGAACACCAGTCCGCCGGCCGGCGCGGTCGCACCGGCCAGGGTGCGGTCGCGGCCATGCAGGACCTCGCCGACCCAGGCTTCGGGACGATCGCCGCGACCGACTTCGAGCAGCGTGCCGACCAGGTTGCGCACCATGTGGTGCAGGAAGGCATTGGCCTGCACCTCGAAGATCACTTCCTCACCGTCGCGGTGCACGTCCAGCCGCTGCAGGTCGCGGCGCGCGTGCGGTGCCTGGCAATGCACGGTGCGGAATGCGGAGAAATCATGTTCGCCGAGCAGTGCCTGCGCGGCCCGGTGCATCGCTTCCGCATCGAGCCGGCGCCGCTCCCAGGCCAGGTATTGGCGCTGCAGCGCGGGCCGGACCGGACGGTTCAGCAGCCGGTAGCGGTAACGCCGCGCGCGCGCCGAGAAACGGGCGTGGAAGTCGTCGGCCACCGGCACGCACCAGCGCACGCAGATCGCGTCCGGCAGGCGGCTGGTGGTGCCCAGCATCCAGCCGCGCGGATCGCGATCGGCCGGGCTGTCGAAATGCACGACCTGGCAGGCGGCGTGCACGCCGGCATCGGTGCGGCCGGCACAGACCGACTGGATCGACGCGGCGGCGACGAACGACAGCGCCTCTTCCAGCGCCGCCTGCAGGCTGCCCGCATCGCTTTCGCCGGGTTTGCTGAGCCGTTGCCAGCCGAGGAAATCGCTGCCGTCGTATTCGACGCCCAGCGCGTAGCGCGTCACCGGCGAGCGCCGCGACCCATCATCGCGGAAATTCCTGCAGCAGGCGCACGGCCTCGGCGCGTGCGTCCGGATCACCGACCTGGACGATCTCCTGCAGCAGGCCGCGGGCGGTGTCGTGGTCGCCCAGGTCGAGGTAGGCGCGGGCCAGTTCGATGCGCTCCGGACCGATGCGCAGGTCGCTGCCGGCCGTCGTGGCGGTGGCGCCGCCATGCCAGGTCGGCACTGCCACCGCTGCGGCGGGCGTCCATGCCGGCGCGGCCGGACGCGGAGCGCTCGCGCCATTGCCGCGACTGCCGGATTCGGCCACCGGCGAAGCGTCGGCGAAGGATGCGGGCGCCATCGGTTCGGCGGCCACGGCATTCGGCATGCTGGCGGCCAGCTCGGCGCTGCCGGTCACCGGCCGCGACGGCTTCGACACCACGACAGTGCGGCCGCGACGCGCCAACCACCACGCGATCAGGCCCGCCACGACCAGCAGCAGTCCGCCGCCCAGCCAGAGGCCGGTGCCACCGTCGGCCTGCGCAGGAGCGGGCTGCGCGGTGGTCGAAGCCTGCGTCGCTGCCTTGGCGCCGCCCTGGTTGGACTCGGCCAGGCGCTGCTGCGCCGCGGCCAGCTCGCTGTCCTTCAGCGTGATCAGTTGCTGCTGCTGTTGCTGCAGTTTTTCCAGGTCGGCCAGGCGCGACTTCAATTCCTCGACCTCGGCATCGCGCGCGGCCAGGGTTTCCCGGGTCTGTTGCAGTTCCTGTTGCTGTCGCAGCATGTCGCCCTCGCCTCCGGCGCTGGCGCCGGATCGTGTACCCGCCTGCACGGCGCCATCGGCCGCCGGCGGAATGATTTCAAGCCTCGCCCCGGACACGCCCGTCTTGTCCGGCGTGCCTTCTGCAGCCGCCGGCACCGTGCCTGCGGCCTCGGCGCTGGCCAGCGCGGCGATCTCGGCCGCGCGCGCCTTCTCGCTTCGCGCCTGCCGCTGCTGCTCGATGTGGTCGCGCACGACCACCGCCGTCTCGGCCGCACCCAGGCGGGTGAATTCGGCGGACTCCGGCACGCGCAGCACGGCGCCGCTCCTGAGCCGGTTGATGTCGTTGCCGATGAACGCGTCCGGGTTGGCACGCAGCAAGGCCAGCATGGTCTGGTCGAGACTGGCACCGCGCGATTTCACGGCGAGCGCGATTTCCGACAGCGTGTCGCCCGACTGCACCGACATCTGACCCTGAACGGCCGTGGGCGCTGGCGCCACGGCCGCGGCAACCTCGTCCGGAGCCGGCGCCGGCGGTGGTCCGACGGCAATGTCGGGCACCGGTGCAGACGATGTCTCCACGGGCGGCGCATCCAGCGCGCCTGCGATCTGGTCGGCTTCGATCCCCTGCTCGAGCTCGGCAGGCCCGTCCTGCTCCGGACCCAGCTCGGTCGGCGAGGCCAGGATCGGCGCATCGGCTGGCCGCGACACCACGTCGGCCAACGCCGCCTGCGGCGCCTCGATCAACGGCGCACCCGGCGATGGCGCGTCGCTCGGTGCATCGACCAGCGCCGAATACTCGCGCACCAGCTTGCCCTCGGCCCATTCGACTTCGACCAGGAAGTTCAGCATCGGCTGGTCGATCGGCGCCGTGCTGGTCACGCGCACGGCCAAGCCGCCGGTGTCGTCGCGCACCACCGCGAACTTCAGCTCGGCGACCACGCCTTCCGGCGGCTCCAGCCCGATCCGCGCGAAGGTTTCCGGCGACGCCAGGCGCGCCTGCAGCTGTTCCAGTTCGGCCGGATCGTTGGACACGATCGGGATCTCGGCCAGCAATGGCTGATTGATGCCGGACTTGACCTTGATCTCGCCCAGCCCGAGTGCGGACACCTGCCCGCAGGCTAGTGCCAGCACCAGTGCGAACACGATCCGCATTGCTTTCATCGCCACGCAACCCCCCATGGCTGCCCCGGTCGGCTTCGGATTCCGGCCGTCACTATAGTCGTTATGGCCGCTCAGCCCCCGGCGGCGACCAGTTCCGCGATCTGCACCGCGTTCAGCGCCGCGCCCTTGCGGATGTTGTCGGAGACGATCCACAGGTTCAGGCCGCGCGGGTGCGACAGGTCGTCGCGGATGCGGCCGACGTAGACCGCGTCGTTGCCGGAGGCGTGCGTGACCGGGGTCGGATAACCGCCGGGCGCGCGCTCGTCGACCACCTCCACGCCCGGCGCGGACTCGAGCAGCTGGCGCGCCTCGCCCGGAGTGATCTTGTCCCTGGTCTCAATGTTGACCGCCTCGGAATGGCCGTAGAACACCGGCACGCGCACCACGGTCGCGTTCACCCGGATCGTGCTGTCGTCAAGGATCTTGTGCGTCTCCCAGACCAGCTTCATTTCCTCGGTGGTGTAGCCGTTGTCGGTGAAATCGCCGCCGTGCGGGATCACGTTGAACGCGATCTGCACCGGATAGACCTCGGCTTCAACCGTCTGGAAATTGAGCAGGCCCGCGGTCTGCCGGCCGAGCTCCTCCAGCGCCTTGCGGCCGGTGCCGGACACCGACTGGTAGGTGGCGACATTGATGCGCTCGATCCCGGCCTTGCGATGGATCGGCGCCAGCGCCACCAGCATCTGCATGGTCGAGCAGTTCGGGTTGGCGATGATGCCGCGCGGGCGGTTCTTCGCCGCCTCGGGGTTGACCTCGCTCACCACCAGCGGCACGTCGTCGTAGTAGCGGAACGCGGAGCTGTTGTCGATCACGACCGCGCCGGCAGCGGCGAATCTCGGTGCGTATTCCTTCGAGGTCGAACCGCCGGCCGAGAACAGCGCGATGTCGACGCCGGTCGGATCGAACGTGGCCAGGTCCTGCACGACCACGTCGCGACCGCCGAATTTCACGGTGCCGCCTGCGGAGCGTTCGCTGGCCAGCGCGACCAGCTCGCCGACCGGGAAGTCGCGTTCGGCCAGGATCGACAACATCACTTCGCCGACCGCGCCGGTGGCACCGACGACCGCTACCTTGTACTGCTTGCTCATCTGTCCTCTCTCTGGAAAAGCCGGTGATTCGTCATTGGTGATTGGTGATTCGCAAGAGCCGGCCTCGCCAGCGCCTTTACCAATCACCAATCACGAATCACGATCAAGAAATCACATTCGGCGGCTTGCCCGCCTCCGGCCCGAAGCCCAACGCCGCGATCAGATTATCCACGGCGAGCGATACCATCGCACGCCGCGTGGCCAGGCTGCCGCTGGCGATGTGCGGGGTCAGCACCACGTTGCGCAGCGCCAGCAGCCGCGGATCGACCTGCGGCTCGCCTTCGAACACGTCCAGTCCCGCAGCGGCGAGGCGTCCGCTGGCCAGCGCATCGGCCAGCGCCGCTTCGTCGATCAGGCCACCACGGGCGATGTTGGTCAGCGTGGCGGTGGGTTTCATCCTGGCCAGCGTCGCGGCATCGATCCGATGGTGGTTCTGCGCGGAATACGGCAATACCAGCACGACGTGGTCGGCCTGCGCAAACAAGGTTTCGTAATCGACATATGCCGCGCGGCATTCGTTCTCGATGGCTTCGGGAAGACGGCTGCGGTTGTGATACAGCACGCGCATGCCGAAACCGCCGGCGCGACGTGCGATGCCCTGTCCGATCCGGCCCATGCCGAGGATGCCCAGCGTCGTGCCATGGATCTCGGCGCCAAGCAGGCTGTGGAAGGCCCAGCCGCGCCATTGCCCGTCGCGCAGCCAGCGCTCGGCCTCGGTGATGCGGCGGGCCGCGGCCATCATCAGCGCGAAGCCGAAGTCGGCGGTGGTCTCGGTCAGCACGTCCGGCGTGTTGGTGGCGACGATGCCGCGCGCCTGCAGCGCGGCCACGTCGAGGTTGTTGTAACCGACGCCGACATTGGCGACCGCGCGCAGCCGCGACGCCTGCGCGATTTCCGCCGCGCCGACCGGATCGTTCAGGGTGACCAGCGCGCCATCCGCTTCGCGCAGGGCCCGCGCGATCGCTGCCGGCGAATGATCGGCGACCGCGTGCGTCGCGGCGACCTCGAAATATCGGTCCAGCCGCGCGACGATATCGTCGAACAGCGGCTGCGACACCCAGACGCGAGGCCGTGCAGCGCTCATGGCTCAGCCCGGGATCCTTGGCGCCACCTCGCCGACGTCGCCGCACTGCGCGCGATGACGCAGCGCCTGGTCGATCAGCACCAGCGCCATCATCGCCTCGCAGATCGGGGTCGCGCGGATGCCGACGCAGGGGTCGTGGCGACCGGTGGTGACGATGTCCACTTCGTTGCCGTGCGCGTCCAGCCCATGCGCGGGCAGGCGCAGACTGGAGGTCGGCTTGAACGCGACCGAACACACCACCTGCTGGCCGCTGCTGATGCCGCCGAGGATGCCACCGGCATGGTTCGACTCGAAACCAGCGCGTGTGGCCAGGTCGCGATGCTCGCTGCCCTTCTGAGCGACCACGGCAAAGCCGTCGCCGATCTCCACGCCCTTGACCGCGTTGATCGACATCATCGCCGCGGCCAGTTCGCCATCGAGCTTGCCGTAGATCGGCTCGCCCCAGCCCGGCGGCACGCCGTCGGCGACGACGGTGACGCGCGCGCCGACCGAATCGCCGGACTTGCGCAGCGCATCCATGTAGCTTTCCAGCTCCGCGACCTGCGCGGCATGCGGCCAGAAGAACGGATTGGATTCGATCGCGCCCGCGTCGAACGCCGACGGCACGATGTCGCCGATCTGCGACAGATGCCCCTGCACCCGAACGCCATGGCGTTCGGCCAGCCACTTCTTGGCGATCACGCCGGCGGCGACGCGCATCGTGGTCTCGCGCGCGGACGAGCGTCCGCCTCCACGCGGGTCGCGATGTCCGTATTTCTGCCAGTAGGTGTAGTCGGCATGGCCGGGGCGGAACTGCTCGGCGATCCGGTCGTAATCCTTGCTGCGCGCATCGGTGTTGCGGATCAGCAAGGCGATCGGCGTGCCTGTCGTTCTCCCTTCGTACACACCGCTGAGGATCTCGACCGCATCGGCCTCATGCCGCGCCGAGGTGTGGCGGGTCCTGCCGGTGGCGCGGCGCGACAGATCGTGCGCGAATTCCTCCGCGGCGATTTCAAGCCCCGGCGGGCAGCCGTCGATCACGCAGCCGATCGCCGGCCCGTGCGATTCGCCGAAGGTGGTGACGCGGAACAGATGTCCGAAGGTGTTCAAATGTTCGCCCTGCAGCTCTTGCTTTTAGCCGTCATCCCCGCGAAGGCGGGGATCCAGTGACTTTGGATCGCACGAGGAATCTAGAACAGACTGCCGGTCGCCGTCGCCTTGGCCTCGCGCGCATCGGCGAGCTCGCGGATGCGGGCGTTGTGCGTCACCAGGTCGTGGCGCTCGGCGACGAAGATGCCCATCTGACCGACCTTGAACTCGACCCACGCCAGCGGCAGTTCCGGCAGCAGCTGGACCAGCGCCTGCTCGGCCTCGCCGACTTCGCAGATCAGTATTCCGTCGTCGGTCAGGTGCAGCGGCGCATCGCGCAGGATGCGCAGCGCCAGGTCGAGGCCGTCGTCGCCGGCACGCAGGCCGAGTTCCGGCTCGTGCGAATACTCCTTCGGCAGCGCATCGGTCTCGTCGTTGGTCACGTACGGCGGATTGGTGACGATCAGGTCGTAGTGCTCGCCCTGCAGCGCCGAGAACAGGTCCGACTTCAGCAGCCGCAGGTTCTTCACCAGCAGCCGCTGCTCGTTCTCGCGCGCCAGCGACAGCGCTTCCTCGCTGAGGTCGACGCCGTCGACATGCCAGTCCGGGTTGTAATGCGCCATCGCGATGGCGATGCAGCCCGAGCCGGTGCACAGGTCCAGCGCGCGGCGCACTTCGCGGCCGCCGAGCCAGGGTTCGAAGCCGGCTTCGATCAGTTCGGCGATCGGCGAACGCGGCACCAGCGCGCGCGGGTCGGACTTGAACGACAGGCCCGCGAACCATGCCTCGCCGGTCAGGTAGGCGGCAGGAATGCGCTCCTCGATGCGGCGCAGGAACAGCGCCAGCACTTCCTCTTTTTCCGCTTCGGTGATGCGGGCCTGTCCGTACACCGGCGACAGGTCGTGCGGCAGGTGCAGCGCGTGCAGGGTCAGCTGCGTGGCCTCGTCCAGCGCGTTGTCGTAACTGTGGCCATAGGTCAACCCGGACGCGTTGAAGCGGCTGGCGCCGTAGCGGATCAGGTCGATGATGGTCTGCAGTTCGATGGCCACGGGGTCCGGCTGCGCGCGAGGGATCGGGAATTATAGCGGTCGTGGCCGGTATCATGGCCCGACCACGACTGCCCGCGGCACCCGCATGTTCAATCGCACCACGCTGCTGATCCTCGTTGCCGCGCTCGCCGCCGGCCTCGGCCTGTGGGCCGCGCGCGCCTATTTCGGCAGTCCGGCAGCGAATCGTCCGGAACTGCAGTCCGTGCGGCTGTTCGATGCGCCCCGCGAGATCCCGCCGTTCTCGCTGCGCCAGTCCGATGGCACGCAGCTGATCTCCGGCGAACTCAAGGGCCACTGGACGCTGGTGTTCCTCGGCTTCACCCATTGCCCGGACATCTGCCCGACCACGCTGGCGGAACTGGCGCAGGCGCAGAAGCAGTGGGAACCCCTGCCCGAAGCGCGCCGTCCGCGCGTGCTGTTCGTCTCGGTCGACCCTGACCGCGACACGCCGATGAAGATCGGCGGCTACGCGCATGCCTTCCATCGCGACACGCTGGCGGCCACGGCCGACCTGCCGGCACTGGAAGCCTTCGCCAAGTCGTTGTCGCTGGTGTTCATGAAAGTACCGCCGGCCGAAGGCGCACCGGCCGACCAATACAGCGTCGACCATTCCGCCGCGATCGCGGTGCTCGACCCGCAGGGACGGATGGCCGGCGTGATTCCGCCGCCGCTGCAGCCCAAGGCGATCGCCGCCGACATGATTACCCTGACGCAGGCTTCGACGAAGTAATCGCAGGTAGCGTGCGCTGTGCGCACGACCGCAACCCACAACCAATGCGAACCGCATGAGCCTCGTCACGCATCTCACCTACATCCTCCCCCATCGCCTGCTTTCCTCGCTGGCGCGCAGGCTCGCGTACTCGCGCAACGCCGGCATCAAGCAATGGCTGATCGACACGGTCACGCGCCGGTTCGGCGTCGACCTGTCGGAAGCAGCGGAACCCGATGCGCGCGCCTACCCGACGTTCAACGCATTCTTCACCCGCGCACTGAAGCCGGGCGCACGCGTGCCCGATGCCGATCCGCGCGCGCTGCTGATGCCGGCCGACGGCCACGTCAGCCAATGCGGACCGATCGACTACGACCGCATCTTCCAGGCCAAGGGGCAGTCGTTCACCACCGCGGAACTGCTCGGCGACGAGGCCGCAGCCGCGCCGTTCGCCAACGGCCTGTTCGCGACGGTGTACCTGTCGCCGAAGGACTACCACCGCGTGCACATGCCGTGGACCGGCACGCTGCGCGAGACCGTGCACGTGCCCGGCCGTCTTTTCAGCGTCGGCCCGGATGCGGTGCGTGCCGTGCCGCGCCTGTTCGCGCGCAACGAGCGCCTGGTCTGCCATTTCGACACCGACTTCGGACCGATGGCGGTGGTGATGGTCGGCGCGCTATTGGTCTCGGGCGTGGAGACGGTATGGAGCGGCGTCGAGATCCCGCGCTACGGGGACGCGATCACGACGAAGGATTATCGAGGCGCGGGCATCACGCTGCAGCGCTTCGCCGAGATGGCGCGCTTCAACTACGGCTCGACCGTGATCGTGCTGCTGCCGCCGGGCGTGGCGGAACTCGCGCCCGGCCTTGGCGCGGAATCGGCGGTGCGCCTCGGCGAGCGCCTCGCCCAATTGCGCTGATCCGTAACGTGCTGGCTTGAGCCGGAAATTGTTCGTGCGCACAGCGCACGCTACGCTGCTGTTGTAGCGTGCGCTGTGCGCACGATGGGACCGCCAAGGATGGCAAGCTTCCGCAGATCGACAACGCCAGGTGCCACCTGGTTCTTCACCGTGGCCACCTACCAGCGCCAACCCATCCTCACCCACCCGGATGCGCTTGCGTCGCTTCGCAAAGCCACCCGACTTGCGCACACCCGATATCCGTTCCGGATCGAATCGTGGGTCGTCCTGCACGATCACATGCACGCGATCTGGACGCTGCCACTGGACGATGCCGGCTACGCCAGGCGCTGGGCGCTGATCAAGCGGCACACCGCGCAGACGTGTCGCCACCTGATCACATCCCCGCTCGCAAGTTCCCTGAGACGGCGCCAGGAAATCGGATTCTGGCAACGACGCTTTTGGGAACACCAGATACGGGATGACCGCGATCTGGCCAGCCACATGGACTACATCCATTACAACACGGTCAAGCATGGGCTGGTCGAGCGCGCCTGCGATTGGCCGCATTCGACGTTCCATCGCCAGGTCGCAAAGGGCCTCTTGCCGCGGAATTGGGGGAATGATCCGGGTGGACGGCGATATGGAGAGTGACATTCGTGCGCGCAGCGCACGCTACGTAGCCTATTGCCGGCAGCCTTCCAGCTTCAGCTGCTGTCCGGTCTTGACCATGTAGCGCGGTGCCTTGAGGCCGTTGGCCTTGGCCAGCGACTTGGTGTCGCACTGGTACTCCTGCGCGATCGACACCAGCGTTTCGTTCCTGGCGACCTTATGCGTGCCCGGCTTGCTTGCAGGCACGACCGGCGCTGGCGTGATGCTGTCGTCCGGTGCCATCGGCTCGACCGGACCGGTGCGCACGATCGCCGAACTGGCATCGCTCATCACCAGTTGCCGCGCCAGTTCGACGCGCGGGCCCTGCGCGCAATGACGGTTGTACAGGCCGACGATCTGCGTGGTGGCGTTCAGGCCGGCGCCCGCAGGCAGGTAGCTGTCGGGCTTGTAGCGCGGGTTGAGGTTGCGCAGCGCGCGCATGAAACCGTCGCGCGTGCCGCCGTTGCCCAGGCAGATGGTCAGTTCGTAGATCGACGACGGACGCGTCAGCTTCAGCTGCGCCGGCTTGTTCTGCACCTTCGGGAAACTCAGGCCGTATTTCTTCGGATGCAGGAACAGCCACGCCGCGGCGATCACCATCGGCACATAGTCGCGGGTTTCGGCGGGGAACTGGTTGTAGACATCCGCTTCCCAGAAACCGCGGCCGCCGCTGCCCTGGTAGATGCGCAGCGCGCGGCCTTCGCCGCCGTTGTAGGCGGCCAGCGCCATCTCGATGCTGTTGTTGAGCTCGCGCATGCGCTCGTTGAGGTATTCGGCGCTCGCCACGGCCGACGAATACGGGTCGTAGCGCGTGTCGAAGCCGGTGCCGTCCTGGCCCAGGCCGAAACGCATGCCGGTGGCGTACATGAACTGCATCGGCCCAGCCGCGCCGGCGCGCGAGGTGACGTGCACCTTGCCGTTGGATTCCTTGGCCAGGATCCCGAACAGCAGCGCCTCCGGCAGCCCGGCGCGCTCATACGACGGCCACATCAGCTGGCGCATGTACTCGTAGTTCTCGTAGCTGTTGATCAGCGCCGGCCGCATGTCGGTGAGCCAGCGGCGGATGCCGGCCTGCACCGCCGGGTTGTACTGCACCATCTTGTCGAAGCGATGGCGCTTGTCGTCGAGCAGGCTGGCGGCGCGCGCCGCTTCCGGCACGTCGCTGCCCAGGGTCGCGGCGGCGACATGGTCGGGTTCGTGATCGAGGATGTCGTCCTCGTCGTCGCCGGCTTCGGCGTCGATGTTCAGCTTCAGCAGGCGCTTGTAGACGGCGATCAGCTGGGTGGGCGCGCAGCCCTTCTGCTTGCCGCAGGCGTCGACCACGTCCTCCATGTCTTCCAGCGCGGCGTTGCTCTGGACCACGCCTTCCGGGTCGTTGTTGCCGGTCTTCACCAGTGCATCGCGGTATTTCTTCTCCGCTTCGACCATGCGCTGGTTGAGCGCATCGACCTTGGCCTGGTCGCGTTTCGACAGTGCGGAAGCGGTGGGAGACAGCAGGAGCAGCGTGAAGATGGCGGCCAGCGGGGCGAGACGCACGCAAACAACAGCAAAAGACGGCATGAAAGGCAATCGACGGCAGGAGAGCCCGAAGGGTAGCCCCGTTTCGTGAAAGCGGGCAACCTTGCTGCTGATTTTTCCGCGACATCCCCGCATCGTGGCCAGCGCCGCGACACGCACTAGAATCCAGCGTTCATCCGACAGGACATTCCATGGACCCCATCCTCGTAGGCAAGGCCGTCACCACCGCCGACAGCGGCCAGGTATTCCTGCAGCCGCATTACGGCAACCGCCATGGCCTGGTGGCCGGGGCCACCGGCACCGGCAAGACGGTGACGCTGATGACCTTGGCCGAGGGCTTCTCGCGGCTCGGCGTGCCGGTGTTCCTGGCCGACGTGAAGGGCGATGTCGCCGGCCTGGCCGTCGCCGGCACGCTCAACGACAAGCTGCAGGCACGCATCGACGAGATCGGCGTCGACGGCTACGCGCCGCAGGGCAGCCCGGTGATCTTCTGGGACCTGTTCGGCAAGCTCGGTCACCCGGTGCGCACCACGGTCAGCGAGATGGGCCCGACGCTGCTGTCGCGCGTGCTCGAACTCAACGACACGCAAAGCGGCGTGCTCGACATCGTGTTCAAGCTCGCCGACGACCGCGGCCTGCTGCTGCTGGACCTGGAGGACCTGCGCGCATTGCTGGGCCTGGTCGCGGCCGAGCGCAAGGACATCTCGACCAGCTACGGCCTGGTCAGCACGCAGTCGGTCGGCGCCATCCAGCGCGCGCTGCTGCGGCTGGAACAGGAAGGCGGCGAGATGTTCTTCGGCGAACCGGCGCTGGAGCTGGTCGACCTGATGCGCACGCATATCGACGGCCGCGGCATGGTCAACATCCTCGCCGCCGATCAGCTGATCATGAAGCCGCGGCTGTATTCGAGCTTCCTGCTGTGGCTGCTGTCGGAACTGTTCGAGAACCTGCCCGAGGTCGGCGACCTCGACAAGCCGAAGCTGGTGTTCGTGTTCGACGAGGCGCACCTGCTGTTCGACGACGCGCCGCCGGCACTGCAGCAGCGCGTCGAACAGGTGGTGCGGCTGATCCGCTCCAAGGGCGTGGGCGTGTACTTCTGCTCGCAGTTCCCCGACGACGTACCCGACAACATCCTCGGCCAGCTAGGCAACCGCGTGCAGCACGCGCTGCGCGCGTTCACGCCGCGCGACCAGAAGGCGGTGAGGACGGCGGCGGAAACCTTCGTGCCCAATCCGAACCTGGACGTGGCCGAGGCGATCTCGAAACTGGGCACTGGCGAGGCGCTGGTGTCCACCCTGCAGGACAAAGGCGTGCCGATGCCGGTCGAGCGCACGCTGATCGCGCCGCCGCGCTGCCGCATGGGCGCGATCACCGACGCGGAGCGCGCGCAGCTGCGTGCCGGCAGTCCGGTCGGCCACAAATACGACACCCGCGTCGATCGAGATTCCGCTGCCGAGATGCTGGCGAAGAAGGTCGAAACCGCGGCCGCGCAGGCCGAAGCGCCGCCGGCGCGCACCCGCGCGCAGGATGAGGCCGAGCCGACCGGCTTCGGCCAGTCGGTGAAGGACGCGGTGTTCGGCACCAAGCGCCGCCAGGGCATGCTTGAAACCATGGCCAAGCAGACCAGCCGCACGGTCGGCAACCAGATCGGCCGCCAGATCCTGCGCGGCCTGCTCGGCGGCATCTTCGGCGGCAAGCAGCGCTGACGCCTTCCCCTTTGTTTTTCATCGTCCACATGGAGTACTGACATGAAGCACAGCCTCGTCCTCGCCAGCCTCGTCCTCGCCGTACTCGCCGTAGCCGGCTGCAAGCCGCAGACGCCAGCCGAGCCCGCCACGCCTGCGCCGGCGGCCGACACCGCGCCGACCGACCCGGCCCTCATCGCCGCGGCCACGCCGACGCGCTTCGACACCAAGGGCTTCGCCGGCACGTTCAGTGGCACCCTGCCCTGCGCCGACTGCCCGGGCATCGACACCCGCATCGAACTGAAACCCGACGGCACCTACGCGCTGCAGGAGACCTATCAGGGCCGCGAAGACGGCCCGCGCAGCGGCGACGGCAACTGGACTGCCGAGGAGGACGGCCAGCGCCTGCGCCTGGATCCCAACAGCAAGACCGACGAGGACCGCCTGTTCGCGATCGTCGGCCGCAACGAGATCCGCCTGCTGGACAAGGAAGGCAAGGCCGTCGCCAGCGAACCGGGCCATAGCCTGACCCGCGCGCAGTAGGTCCGCGTCGCCGAAGCTCGTAGCGTGCGCTGCGCGCACGACCGGTCAACGATTCGTGCGCACAGCGCACGCTACGAGTGATCCATACCGCATCACCGCACGAATCCGGTTGTCCCCAAGGAAGGTGTGGGCCTACAGCACCGCAGCGGATCCGTAGCGTGCGCTGCGCGCACGATGGAAGTGCGACTCGTGCGCCCAGCGCACGCTACGGGAGCGCCAAACCGCGCAGAGGGCGTAGCGGCGGCCTGCAGAGCCCCGTGCAGTCGACTTTTTGTCCCGGTCGAGGAGATCGATAGCCCCTCGCTAGAGACTTTTTGCCCCGGCCGAGGGGCGATGCAGCCCCTCGCTGGAGACTTTTTGGCCCGACCGAGGGACTTTCCGGCCCGACTGAGGGGGTCGATAGCCCCTCGCGAGGGACTTTTTGCCCCGACCGAGGGCCGATGACGCCCCTCGCTGGAGACTTTTTGGCCCGACCGACGGGCGGGTCGGCCCCTCGCGAAGGACTTTTTGTCCCGGCCGAAGGGCGGTGATGCCCCTCACGAAGGCCGGAAAGTCCCTGGGCAAAAAAACGGCGGTGCCGTGGCACCGCCGCAAGTAGGTCGAACTCAAGCCGTCATTCCACGGGTTCGTTCACTCGAGCACCAGGTCGCAACGTCCCGCCTGGTCGCCATGGCCCAGGTGCATATCCATCCCCTGCGGGAAGCCGACTTCGATCGTCCTCGGCTTGGTGCTGGCCGGCGCGTGGCACACGGCGACCTGGTTGAGCTTCACCGCCCAGCCCTGCAGGCCGAGCGGGCCCAGGCCGAAGCCGGCGATCAACTTGCCATTGCCACTGAACGCCGTCGGGGTGTTGAGGTTCCACTGCTCCACCGCGCTGAAGCCCTGCTCGATCAGGAACTCACCGAGGTTGCGCATGCCCAGAGCCTCGGTCCAGATGAAGGGCTCGCGCTGGAAGGCGAAGCCGGAGAAGCCCATCACCACCTTGCCGTCGTTGGAAACGACGCTGGCGATGCCGCTGTTCATGAAATCCGGCAGGCCCGGTACTTCCAGCGTGCCCAGCACCTGCGGCCCACCGGCCTCGGTGTAGCGCCAGGCCTGGTTGGTGAAGGTCTCCATGTCCAGGCCATAGGCGCCGACGATCACCGAACCATCGGCGCTGACATCCATCGCCTCGCCGAAATAGCTGTCCGGATTCGGCGTGATGCGATGGAACTCGCCGTTCTTCCAGTACGCGCCCTGGCGGCCCGGGTAGGCATCGTCGATGTCGTTCCAGCCGACCACGACACTGCCGTTGGCGTTGACCGCATTGGCGCGGGTCCAGTTGCCGGTGCCGTACAGCGGCACGTAGCCGTTGGCCGGCGTCCAGTGATAGGCAAAGACGGTGCCCTTCTCGTCCCAGCCGCCACAACCATCGGCGTACGCCAGCCCGACCACGGTGTTGCCGCTGTCGGAGATGTCGTAGGTGGAGGTGAGCGTGCTGTCGCAGGGTTCGCCTAACTCGAAGCCGCCGGTCAACTCGCGCCAGTTCTCGCCGCCGAGCCAGAAGCCGGAGCGCGCGATCCCGTCATCGCCGAGGAAGTCGGCGACCATCTGCCGGGCATTGGCATCGATCTTCACCGGTCCGGCACTGGGAATGACCTGCAAGCCACTTTTCTCCGACCAGATCCAGCCCGGTGCCTGGTAGCCCTGGAAACCGCCGGTGATGTAACTGCCGTTGCCGGAGACGTCCGAGGTCTGGGTGCCGCTGGCCGGGATGGCGATGAAGTTGCGGTCCATCGGCGAACTGTTGAAGGCGATGTCGGCGGTGTGCGGCGCGCCGGCCTGTGCGGTGATCGGCGACACCGTGCAGCGCGGGTCGAGCGACGCCTGCCCGCTTTCGTCCGTGTTCCAGAACTCCTCGCCACCGGGCAGCGGCGACGGTGGCGTCGAGAAACCACCGCTGACGATGCCGTCGACGTACACCACGTACTGCGCGCCGGGCGTCAGGCCGTTGAAGGTGTAGCTGCCGTCGGGCATGGTCGATTCGCCCGCGGCGTAGTCGCCGGACAGCGCCGAGATCGCATCGCCATAAGGGTCGGCGATGTTGCGCGCGATCACGTTGATGCCGCTGATCTGGTTGACGCCATCGGTGAGCAGGATGCGGCCCTTGATGGTGCCCGCGTCCTGCGGCCAGCCGGCGGCCGGATACAGGTTGGACAGCGAGGACAGATCGTCGCGATGGTCGACCGTCGATTGCGCCGGCCCGGTCTGCGATGGGCTGATGTACGGATACATCGTCTCGATGTGGTCGTAGGTCAGCGTGCCGCTGTACGGCAGGGCGCAGTCCGTCGGGCCGCTGCCGTCGCCGAAGAAGGCGATGGCGCCGTTGGTCTGCGAGTGCGCCAGGTTGATGCTGTGGCCGAACTCGTGGGTCATCACGCCGACGAAGTCGTCGCCGTTGACGTCGGCCGGATCGATCGCGGCGCCGTTGATCACCGCCCAGCTCTCGGTGATCGTGGCGCCGTCGGCCCATTCCGGGCTGGCGATGCCGAGCACGCCGTCCGGTGCGCCGAAGAAGTCGCGGATGATCGAGCCGTCGTGGTCGTACAGCACATGGATGCCGCCGCCGTTGTCGGTGTCGACCACCAGCCCGGCGTTGGCGCCGGTGATGTCCGGCAGGCCTTTGCTGGCGAAATCGCCGGCGACCTCGGCAGTGAAGTCGGAAGTCGGCACCTGCGTCCATTGTCCGAACGCGAAGGCGACCTTGGCATTGGCAGCGGCGTTGGCGACCGGCCCCAGGTCGCCGAGGTCGGTGTAGACCGGGATCGTGGTGGCGTTGGGATAGGCGAAGGGAACGCGGTTGTCGGGATCGAACACGTACAGCGGGCCGCCGGCGTACGCCAGGCTGCTGCCGATGAGTGCGACGAGTGCGGCGATGCGCAGTGCGCCCTTGCGCAGCGGGTTGGGACCACGTGGATCGAGGTCAGCGTTCATTCTTCATCCTCCCCGTGGCGGCCCAGTTCTCTTTCACCGCACGACGCACCACGTCGATCAGCGCGTTGGCATCGACCGCGCCGGCGCGTGCCGACACCATGGTCTTCTGGTTCTTCGTCAGCACGCCGGGAGCGAAGGTCACGCCCTCGAACAGGCCACGGTTGTCGGCGGCGCTGCGGGCGCGGTTGTTGCTGATGCGGAACTTGCCCTGGTTCAGGCCGACGGTGGTCTGCAGACCGGTGAGCTTGGCCGGCTTGTGCAGGAACAGCATCACCTGCTCGCCCTTGGCGTAGGTCGGCCAGCCGTCCGGCGTCACCGCCATCAGCGTGCGGCCGTTGTCCATCTTGCGCGGCTCGATCAGCCCGAACTGGCGAAAGGTGTAACTGGCGCCGGTGTCCTTGCCGCGCAGCCGCTCGGCGATCTTCACCGTGACTTCGGTATAGGGCACGCCGCGATCGTCGATGCCGTCCTCGACCTTGTCGACGACACCGATGACGATGCTGTCGGATTCGTCGATCAACTGCGAAAGATTGCGCGATTTCACCGACGCGGCCTGCGCGGCGAAACTCAACAGCAAGGTGGCGGCCAACAACACGGGCCAAAGCCAGGGAACGCGTTGCCGCGATCCGCGAGGACTGCCGGACATGGGTAACCTCCAGGGTAAGGTTGAGTGCCGGGGGGCACGCGCCCAACATGGAACTTCCCGCTGCGCCGAGCCATCGGGCAGTACCCGGTAAGCCTCTCGGGGAATCCCTTAGCCGCGACCGGAAGGACCCGCGGCCGATGCGGTGGGTGATCGACGCGCGGGAACAAAAAAAGGAGGCGGGGTCTCCCCCGCCTCCCAGTACAGCTTGCTTCGTTCGCGCTTACTGGAATTCGCAGCGGCCGAACTGGGCCCCGGCGGCGACCTTGGCCTTCAGGCCATTCGGGAAGCCGGTCAGTACCGACTGGCCGTTCTGGCAGACATAGACCTGGTCGGCCTGGATCATCCAGGAGAACTGCGCCCCGGCGATGCCGCCGACGATCTCCGACCCCGAAGCGCTTACCGCCAGCGGGTTGTTGAAGTCGATGTTCTCCGCCTCGACCACGCCCTGCTTGCGCAGGAACTCGCGCATCGACATCCAGCCCAGGCCCTCGATCCAGATGCCGCCGGAGAAGCCGGTGAAGAAGCTGCCGGCGCGGCCGAGGACGATGTCGCCCTTGTCGGTCACCGCCGAGACGCCCATCGGCGCGGTGCCGAGCATCTCGTACAGGTACTCCTCGCCGTACACCGCGCACAGGTCCTCGCCGAAGAAGCTGGTGTATGGCACGTCACGGCAGTAACGCAGGCCGTCGATGCTGGTGAAGGCATCCTCGCCGGTGCCGCGCATCGCGTTCCACAGCACCATCTCACGCCGGATCGAGCTGTACATCGGCACGCGGGTACCGTCGTAGTTGGTGGCGTACAGGTCGTTGGCGCCGATCAACTGGCCGAGGTCGATGATCTTGCCCTCGTCCACCCAGGCCAGCGCCTTGGAGATGTTGGCGGAGCCGACGATGACCCGGCCATTGCCGGAGATGCCGGCCGCGCGCACCCACGGCTGCACCTCGTCGAGCGAGAGGTCGAGCTGGCGCATGCCGCGCTTGGCATCCCATACGAACGGCACGATCTCGTTCTTGAACGATCCCCCGCAGCGGCCATCGCCATCGCGATCGACATAGGCAAGACCGACCGCCTTGTTCGCCGAGTCGTCGATGTCCCAACCACTGGCACTGATGCCGTCGACATTGCAGCTGTCGCCACTGAGGTCGCCCAGCCCGGTCAGCTGGTTGTTGCCCAGGATCACCGGCTCCCTGATGCCGTTGCCGTCCGGATCGGCGGAAACCAGCGTGCGCTGGCCGTTGCGGTCCATCGCACCGTGACTGACGACGACGCCTTCCGGCAGCAGCTCGATACCCTTGTTCTGGTCCCAGAAGAAACCGATCTCCGTGCCCAGCGTGCCCGATGCGCGGCGGCCGCTCTTGGACACCTGCACCAGGTTCGCGGACACGACCGGGGTGAACTGCACGCCCTTCAGATAGCCGTTGTAGGTGATGTCGGCCTGTTTGCTGACACCGGCCTCGGCCAGGATCGGGGTCGCATCGCAGGCGGTGTCGGCGACCGGATCGCTGTCCTCGGCCGCGTTCCAGTACTCGCCCTGCGAGACCATCATCGTCGGCGTGGTCGGATAGCCACCGGACGTGATCTCCTCGATGTACACCACGTACTGCTCGCCCGGGGTCAGGTTGTTGATGGTGAAGCGGCCATCCGGACCGACCAGGCCCTGGGTCTGGTCGCCGCTCATCGCGGACACCGCGTCGCCCATCAGGTCGTCGACGTTGCGCGCGACGATGTTGATGCCGCTGTATTCGGTGCTGCCGTCCTTCAGCCTCAGCACGCCGCTGATCGTGCCGCGGCTGCTGGCGTAGTTGGCGGCGGGATACAGGTTGGAGATGCCGGCCTTGTCGTCAGGGTGGTCGATCGTCGACTGCTCCGCGCCCGCCTGCCCGCCGTGGTCGATGAACGGGAACATCGTCTCCAGCGTCTTCGGATCAGCCGGGTTGGCGCCCATGCCATCCGGATAGTCGTAGCGGTGCACCGGCGCCACGCAGCCCTTGATGCCCGGCTGGTATGGGGCATAGGTGTAGCTCTGGTAGACCATCGGGCCGTTGACCTGAGAATGCGACAGGTTGATGGCGTGGCCGAACTCGTGGGTGAACACACCGGCGACCTGGTTGCCGTCGACGTCGGTGTCCCAGACGTTCCAGCCGTTCATCACCGCCGTGGCCTCGATGATGCGGCCGTTGCCGTCGCCGAATTCCGGGAAGGCGATGCCCAGCACCGAACTGCGCGGAACACCGAAGTACTCCTCCAGGATGCTGCCGTCGGTGTCGTACAGCACCCAGAAGCCGTAGCCGTTCTCGACGCCGTAGAAATCGGCGGCATTGGCGCTGGTGACGTCGGCGACGCCGGTCTGGCTGGCGATGGTGCCGGCGACCGCGGCCTTGAACGTCGAGGTCGGCACCTCGCTCCATTCGTTGAACGCGAACGCGGTGATCTCGTTGGCGCGCTCGATGGTGATGAACGGCGTGACGCCGTCGTAGTCGTAAGTGAAGGCGCCGCCGCCGTCGGTGTAGACCGGGATCGGGCCGTTGCTCGTGTCCCATACCAGCGGGCGCAGCCGGCCGGTTTCGGTCGACAGGTACAGCGGGCCGGCCGCCTGGGCGGCGCCCGCGGCAACGGCCAGCGCCAGGGTGAGTGCAAGGCTTGAACGCTTCATCACTTCATCTCCCCCTTTTCGATCCAGCGCTGCTCGACCGCGCGGCCGACCAGTCCCATGAAGGTGCGCATGTCGACCGGACCGGCGGACCCGAGCATCGCCTGCTCGGCCGGCGACAACGCGGCGGAAATGTCCACGCCGTCGAACAGGCCGGCGTTGCCGAAGTCGTTGACCAGGCGTTCGTTGGTCATCGACAGCTTGCCCTGGGCCAGGCCAGCGGTGGTCTGCAGGCCGGTGCGCGTGGCCGGGCGGAACAGGAAGGCGACGACGTACTCGCCCTGGTGCCAGCGCGGGAACGCTTCCGGCGTCATCGCCAGCAGCTTGTGGCCATTGGCCAGGGTGCGCGGCTCGAGCAGGCCGAACTGGCGGAACGTGTAGTCCTTCTGCTTCGCGATCGCGCCCTTGGCGGTGTCGCCGACGGCAATGGTGACCTCGGTGTAGGGCACGCCATTGGCGTCGATGCCATCGCTGACCTTCTTCACCGTGCCGGCGATGATGCTGTCGGACTCGGAAATCAACTGGGTGAGGTTCTGTTTCTTCAGCTTGGTGGCTTGGGCGGCGGGCAGGACGATCAGTGCCAGGGACAGCGCGAGCAGGACACTGCGCGCCATCCGCCTGGACAGCAATAACGAACTCATAGCGGGTCTCTCCCAGTGGTGATGAAGGATTACCGCCCCCCTGCAACGGCCCTCGCACCGTATGCCGGCGGTGGCGGCGACCGACACCGGGCGCACCCCCAGGAAGCGCTCAGGGATTTCCTGATATCGACGGGTCGTGATGCCGCGCACGAATCGCGGGGTCGCGCGCTCAGACCGAGTCGACGGAGACCAGGCCGAGGCGGATCGCCAGGCGTACCAGGCCCGGCACGTCGTGGATGTCGAGCCGCTCCATGATCTGGCTGCGGTGACTTTCCACGGTCTTGACGCTGACGTTCAGCCGCGCGGCGATCTCGCGCGTGCCATAGCCTTCGGCGATCAGCTGCAGCGTCTCGCGCTGGCGCGGCGTCAGCAGGTCGAGCTGGGCACGTTGCGGCGGGCCTTCGCCGGTGCGCAGGAAACCCTGCAGCACCGTCTGCGAGATCGCGGGGCTCAGGTACGGTCGGCCCGCGTGCACCGCATCCAGCGCCACGCGCAGTTCGTCCACCGCCGAATCCTTGATCAGGTAGCCGGCCACGCCGGCGCGCAATGCCTGGGTGACGTATTCCGCGCCGGCATGCATCGACAGGATCAGCACGCGTGTCGAAGGACTGGCCCGCGGCACGCGGCGCGCGACTTCCAGGCCGTTGAGTCCTGGCAGGGTGATGTCCAGCAGCAGCACGTCCGGCTGCAGGCGATCGACCAGCGCCAGCGCTTCGTGGCCGTCGCCGCATTCGGCCAGCACCTGCACGTCCAGGAACGACCCGAGCAGCGAACGCAGCCCGGCGCGCACCAACTGATGGTCGTCAGCCAGCACGAGTCGCATCGCCATCCCCCTGTCCGATCGGAACGGAAGCCGACACCACCGTACCCTGTCCGGGCGCCGAGCGCAGCGTCAGCCGGCCGCCGAGATCGTGCACGCGTTCGCGCATGCCGAACAGGCCGAAGCCGGGTTCGGTCGCGCCGGGTCCGCCATCGCCAGACGCGTTGCCGACGCGGCCGGCGACCGTGGCTTGCGGCATCACGAAACCACGACCGTCGTCGCGCACTTCGATGCGGATCCCGTCCGCGGTGCGGTCCAGCGCGACCCGGATCGTGCATGCCCCGGCGTGGCGCAGTGCATTGGTGACGGCTTCCTGCACCACGCGGAACACCATGATCTCGCGCTCGACATCCATCGCCGGCAGGTCCGGCGCCAACGCGATTTCCACCGGCATGCCGCTGCGCTGCGACACCGCGTGCAGGTAACCTTCCAGCGCCGGCGCCAGGCCCAGTTCGTCGAGCAGCGGCGGGCGCAGGTCCAGCGACAGCGCGCGCACCTGCGCGATCATGCGGTCGACCATCTGGATGGTCTCGCCGATGCGTTCGCCGGCGGCGATGGCATCGGCCTGGCCTAGCGCGAGGCTCAGGTTGATCTTGGCGGCGGTCAGCGCCTGGCCGAATTCGTCGTGCAGCTCGCGCGAGATGTGCTTGCGCTCTTCCTCCTTCGCCGCCTCCAGCCGCATGGTCAACCGGCGCAGGCTGGCGAAAGCTTCCTGCAACTGGTCGCGGCTCTGCCGCGCGGCTTCCAGCGCCTGTTCGCGCTGCGCCTGGATCCGCTGCAGTTCGCGATTGCGGCGCTGCAGGCCGCGCATGCGCCACAGGAAACCGCCCAGCAGCAGCGCGAACAACAACGCGATGGCAGCGGCCAGCATCCACGGTTGCCGCCACCACGGCGGCACGATGTGCAGCTGCAGCGACGGCGCGCTGGTCCAGGCGCTGCCGGCGCGACGCCCGCGCACCTGCAGTTCGTAGCGTCCCGGCGACAACGCATGCAGCGTCAGCTGGCCGCGGTCACCAAGGCCGATCCACGGCTCCGACGCGCCCAGCCGGTATTCGTATTCGTTGACGCCGCCGTCGTAGCCGAGCACCGCCAGCTCCAGCGAAAACGGATGCCGCCACGGCACTTCCAGCTGGCGCAGTTTCCAGGTCGGTACGTCCGGCCTGGATGCGGGAGGCAGGCCGCTGATGGCGGTGACCAGTGTCTGCGGCGGTGGCCGTCGTTGCGGACGCTGCAGCGGATCGAACGCCATCACGCCACGGGTCGAGCCCCAGTACAGGCGTCCGTCGAGCCACGCCACCGCCTTGGGATTGAACACGCCCGGCGGCAGGCCGTTGCCGGCGGTGAAGTTCTCGAAACCGCGCAGGTCCTTGTCCAGCCGCGACAACCCGCCGCGGGTGGATATCCACAAGGCGCCATCAGGCGCATAGGCCAGCGCGACCACGTTGTCGTCGACCAGGCCGTCGGCACGCGACCAGCGCCGCACGCTGGCGATGCGACCCTGCGCATCGAGCGTGGCCCGATCGAGCCCGCCGCCGGTGGTGCCGATCCAGATGCTGCCATCGGGTGCTTCGAGGAAGGCGCTGACGTGGTAGTGGCTGAGGCTGCGCGCGTCGTTGCCCGAGGCCAACTGTTCGCAATCCAGGCGCTCGCCACCGACCAGGCACAGGTTGGCCCCGCCCGAACGCGTGCCCACCCACAACCGGCCGCGGCGGTCCTCCATTAACGCGGTAACGAAGTCGTCGGACAGCGAATGCGGATCGCCGGCGACCGGACGATAGACGAGGAAGTCGTCCTGCTGCGGACGATAGCGGTACAGGCCGGCGCCGCCACTGCCGGCCCAGATCCGGCCGGCACGGTCCTGCAGCAGCGCGTACACGTAGCCGGGATTGCGGTCGCCGGCGACGTTGTCGCGCGCCGGATAGTGGCGGAACTCGTCGCTGCTGGGACGGTAGCGGTACATGCCCTGCGACGTGGCGACCCACAGCATGCCGTCGTCGCTGCGCAGCAGGTCGAGCACGCCGCCGATGCGGTCTGCCAGGTCCTTGTCGACCGGCAGGGCCAGCGGCGTGATCACGCCGCTGGCAACCGACAGGTGGTCGACGCCGCCGCCGAAGCTGCCGATCCACAGGCCGTCCGCGCCATCGGGACGCAGCACGTAGACATCGCTGGTGCTGAGTCCCGGGGCGTCGTCGCGACGTTCGCCCCAGGTCGAGACTGCCAGTGTGTCGAGCGCGGTCTTGAGCAGGCCGCCGCCGAAGGTACCGACGATCAGGCTGCCGTCGCGATCGAAGGCGATCGCACCCTGGTCGACATGCTGGCCGCCGGAGCCGGCGACGCCCAGCGGCACCGCCTCGATGCGGCCCTGGGCCACGTCCACCCGATACAGGCCGACGCCGAACGTGCCGGCCCACAGCGCGCCATCGGGCGCGCGCTTGAGCTCGGTGACATTGAGCAGCGCGTCGGCCAGTGCGGCCGGCGCCAGCGACGGCGCGCGCAACCGGCCGCTGGCCGGATCGACGTAGTACAGCCCGTCGCGTGCGCCGACCCAGACCCGGCCGGCAGCGTCCTCGGCGATGCTGAAGACATCCTTCGGCGCGTCGGCGCCGTGCTCGCCGCGGACGACGGCAACAAAACCTTCGCCCTGTTGCCGGAACAGGCCATGGCCCAGCGTGCCGACCCACAGCCGTCCCTTGCGATCGCGATGCAGGCTCATCACGAACTCGCCACCCTTGCCCAGCGGCTTGCGTTCGAAGCGGCCGCTGTCCGGGTCGAAACGGTCCAGCCCGGCCTGCGTGCCGACCCAGAGCCGGCCGTCGTCGGCATCGGCTAGTGCGAACACGCCGTCATGGCTGGGGCCACCACTTTCCGGGGCGCCGTGACGCCAGTTCCGGAAACTCCAGTCGGCGCGGTCGAGCAGGTTCAGGCCGCCGGAGATCGTTGCGATCCACAGGCGTTCGCGGCTGTCCTCGTGGATCGCGCGGATCGCGTTGCTGGAAATCGCCGCCGGGTTCTGCAGGTCGTACTCGAACTTGCGGAAGCGCTGGCCGTCGTGCAGGTACAGGCCCTCGCGCGTGCCGATCCAGAGGAAGCCGGCGCGATCCTGCAGCACCTCGGTGATGACTTCCGCCTGGAAGGTGCGCGATTGCCCCATCGGCTGGAACCGCGTCTCCGGCGCCTGCGCGGCGACGCCGGGCGACGTCGGCACGAGCCCGGCGAACACGATCAGCAGCAGCGCGAAGCGGCTTGTCGGCATGCGGCCTGTTTAACACGAACCCGATGGGCGAAACCGCGAGCGCCGTATCATCCGCGCATGCCGGAACAACGCACGCACCCGCACCGCCACGCCTGCCCGCAGTCATCCGCAAGGCGGCAGGATTGAGCCGCTGGCGCCCACCTGCCGAGAAGAGCACCGCGCTGGTCACGCGCGAGGGCCATACGCGGCTGAAGGCCGAGCTCGACGAACTGTGGCGCGTGAAGCGCCCGGAAGTGGTCAAGGCGCTCGCCGCCGCCGCGGCCGAAGGCGACCGTTCGGAGAATGCCGAGTACACCTATCGCAAGAAGCAGCTCGGCGAGATCGACCGTCGCGTGCGCTACCTGTCCAGGCGCCTGCAGCAACTGCGCGTGGTCGACACCCTGCCGACCGATCGCGAAGCGGTGTTCTTCGGCGCATGGGTCACGCTGGAGAACGTCGCCGATGGCGACTGCGTGCGTTACCGCATCGTCGGCCCCGACGAGACCGATGCGCGACGCGGCTTCATCAGCATCGATTCGCCGCTGGCGCGGGCGATGCTGAAGAAGCGCATCGACGACGAGTTCGAGGCGACGCTGCCGGGAGGGCACGCCCGCTATGCGATCGTGGCAGTGGACTACGGCGATGGCGCGTGAAGCGCGCCTGACATCCGCGTCCTTCGACAGGCTCAGGATGAGCGAACCGGATTGACGACTGGGAAAATAGTTCTAGATGCCGCCGTACCAGTCGTAATCGCGGTCTTCCCAGTAACCGCCCTTGCCGCCCTGCAGCGCGGCGTAGCTGTCCACCACTTCGATCGTGCGCAGGTACTTGGGCTGCTTGTAGCCGAGCTTGCGTTCGATGCGCATGCGTAGCGGTGCGCCGTTGGCGATCGGCAACGGCGCGCTGTTCAAGGTGTGGGCAACGAGCGTCTGCGGGTGGAAGGCGTCGTTCAGGTCGATGCTTTCGTAATAGCGGCCGCCGTTGTTGCCGTAGTCGTCGAAGCAATGGAACACGACATAGCGCGCGCCGGGCTTCAGGCGCGCCAGCCGCAGCAGGTGCGCCAGCGGCACGCCGCTCCACTGGCCGATCACGCTCCAGCCTTCGACGCAGTCGTGGCGCGTGATCTGCGTGCGCGTGGGCATCGCGCGGATCGCGTCGAGTCCGAACTCCAGCGGCTGCTCCACCAGGCCGCGCAGCTGCAACCTGAAGCCGGCGAAATCGTCCGCCTTCAACGCCAGGTACTCCGGCGTCTGCGGATCCACCGAACCGTTGGGACGGAACACCGGCGAGATCATCGATGCCGGAAATTCGCGCGCCAGCCGGTCGCCGCTGAGGAAGCGTTGCACGCTTTGACTCAGCGGCTCGGCGCGTTCGAGCAGGTCGACGAAGCCAGGCTTGCGCGACAGCGCGTCGCAGCCGGTCAGCACGCCGACGCCCGCACCCGCCAGGGCGCCGCGCAACAGGCGCCGACGCGACGCTTCGAAGGAGTCAGTCATTGCGCGCCTCCGTTGAACCGGCATCGCGTGATCGGCGCACGCGAAAACGACCGGTGATCATGGATCGCAGTTCGTTGATGGGACCCGCGTAGAACACCATCGCCACGTGCACCAGGGTGAACAGCACGAACAGCGACATCGCTGCGAAATGGATCGTGCGCGCCGCCTGCCGTCCGCCAAGCAGGTCGACGAAACCACCGAGCACGGTGTCCATCTGCGGCGACATCGACAGCCCGGTCAGGATCGCCAGCGGTGCCAGCACGAAGATCACGCCGAGGTAGGCCAGTTTCTGCAGCGGGTTGTAGCTCAGCGCGGCGTCGCCGGATGGATGGCGCAGGCGCAGATGGTCGGCGATCGAACGCGGCAGTTCGCGCCAATCGCGGCTACGCATCGAGAGTTCGTTGTTGAAACGGCGGCTGGCAAGTGACCACGCCAGGTAACACGCGCCGTTGATCACCCACAGCCAGGCGAAGAAGAAATGCCAGCGCCTGCCGAGCGCGAGATTGCGCGAGCCGGGAATCGTGCTCCAGTCGGGAAAGCCCTTCGGCGCCAGCTTGCCCTGGCTGTTCTCCGAGACGCCGAGCACGCCGGTCGTCTCGATGCGCGCATCGCCGATGCGCGTCACGCCGTACAGCGTGCCATCCGGGCGTTGCATGGCCTGGGTCGCGAACAGCGGAGATTCGAAGTGCGAAGCCTCGCCCCAGTACAGCGCAGGGTGCGCGTTGAAGATCTGCAGGCCGCTGCCGACCAGCACCAGCAGGCAGGCGAAGTTGATCCAGTGCATGCAGCGCAGCGGCCAGCGATGGCGTAGCACGACGCGCCATGGAGGTTCCGCCTGCGGATCGATGATTCGGGTCTGCATGTGGATGACAGGATTCTCACATGAAACCGTAGGGCGGAACCGCCTCATGCGATTCCACCCGCCATGCAGCAGCAGCGGAAACCGCTTTGCGGAGTCTTACGTGAACAACGCTTCGCCGTACAGATCGTGCTCGTCGCTGCCCATGATTTCGACCTGGACGAATTCGCCGGGCTTGAGGCCGGCCTCGAAGCCGTTCTGGATCTGCACCAGTCCGTCGATCTCCGGCGCATCGGCCATCGAGCGCGCGATGGCGAGTTCACCATCGATCGCATCGACCAGGCACTGCTGCACGCTGCCGACCTTGGCTTCCAGCCTCGCCGTGGAAATCTCCGCCTGCCGTTCCATGAAGCGCGCCAGCCGCTCCTGCTTGACCGCTTCGTCGACCGGATCGGGCAGGTCGTTGGCCCGGGCGCCCTCGACTGGCGAATAGGCGAAGGCGCCGACGCGATCGAGCTGCGCTTCGTCGAGGAAATCCAGCAGCTCCTCGAATTCAGCCTCGGTCTCGCCCGGGAAACCGACGATGAAGGTGCTGCGGATGGTGAGTTCCGGGCAGATCGAACGCCAGCGCTGGATGCGCTCCAGCGTCTTGTCGACGGCTCCGGGACGCTTCATCAGTTTCAGCACGCGCGGGCTGGCGTGCTGGAACGGGATGTCGAGGTACGGCAGCAACTTGCCATCGGCCATCAACGGGATGATGTCGTCCACGTGCGGATATGGATACACGTAGTGCAAGCGCGTCCACACGCCCAGTTCCGACAGGCCTTCGCACAGCGCCTTCATGCGGGTCTGGTAGGACCTGTCGCGCCAGGTCCGCTCCGCATACTTCAGGTCGACGCCATAGGCCGACGTGTCCTGCGAAATCACCAGCAGTTCCTGCACGCCGCCGCGCACCAGCTTCTCGGCTTCGCGCAGTACCTCATCGACCGGGCGCGAGACCAGGTCGCCGCGCATCGACGGAATGATGCAGAAGCTGCAGCGATGATTGCAGCCTTCGGAAATCTTCAGATAGGCGTAGTGCTTGGGTGTCAACTTGATCCCAGTGTCTGGGACCAGGTTGATGAACGGGTCGTGCTTCGGTGGCAGTGCCGCGTGCACCGCGCCCATCACGCTGCCGTAATCCTGCGGACCACTGATCGAAAGCACGTCCGGATGCGCGTCGCGGATCACGTCGGCGCGCTTGCCCAGGCAGCCGGTGACGATGACCTTGCCGTTCTCCGCCAGCGCCTCGCCGATCGCGTCGAGCGATTCGGTCACTGCCGAGTCGATGAAGCCGCAGGTATTGACCACCACCACGTCCGCATCGTCGTAGGTCTGGACGATGTCGTAGCCCTCCACGCGCAACTGGGTGAGGATGCGTTCGGAATCGACCAGTGCCTTCGGGCAACCGAGACTGACGAAACCGACCTTGGGATTGGCGAAGGACATGGCTATCCGGGGAATATGCGGGGAACGATCGGGAAGATATCGGGCGGCAACGCCAGCGACGTGGCGCGCGCGTAACGCCGCAATTATACCTGCGAGGCTAGAATCGACCCGTTCAGTTCCCGCTTCCACCACCCGCCGAGCCGCCGCCATGGGCCGAGAATTCAGCTTCGAAACCACGCAGGGCCACGTCAGTGGCTGGCGTGCCGATCCCGAGGACCAGCCACGCGGCGGACTGGTCGTGCTGCAGGAGATCTTCGGCGTCAACGCGCACATGCGCAGCGTCGTGGACCGTTTCGCCGATGCCGGCTACGTGGCGCTGGCTCCGGCGCTGTTCGACCCGGTCCAGCCCGGCGTCGAACTGGATTACGACCAGGACGGCTTCGCCAGGGGCCGCGAACTGGTCGGCGCGCTGGGCATGGAACGCGCACTCGAGATCGTTTCCGCGGCGGCGATGCTGCTGCAACGCGAGGGGCTGGAGGTCGGCGTGGTCGGCTACTGCTGGGGCGGCTCGGTGGCGTTCCTGGCCAATACGCGGCTCGGCTTGCCGGCGGTCAGCTACTACGGCGCACGCACGATGCCATTCCTCGACGAACCACTGCGCGCGGCGATGATGTTCCACTTCGGGGAAAAGGACGGCAGCATCCCCGCCCAGGACATCGCCACGCATCGCGAAAAGCAGCCGCGGGCCGAGGTCCATGTCTATCCTGCCGGCCACGCCTTCAATCGCGACGTCGACACGCACGCCTACCACGCCGCGAGCGCGTCGCTGGCGCTCGAACGCACGCTCGCCTTCTTCGCGGAGCAGCTGTCATGAAAAGCAACTGGCACCTGCATCCGCAACTGGCCGACGACACCCATCCGCTCGCTCAATTCGCACTGTGCGAACTGCGGTTGATGGACGACGCCAATTACCCGTGGCTGATCCTGGTGCCACGCGTGGAGGAAGCAGTCGAACTGCTCGACCTGGACGCCGCGCAACGGCATGCGCTGACCGACGAGATCGACCGCGCAAGCCACGCGCTGCGCGACCTGTTCCGCCCGCACAAGCTCAACGTCGCCGCGCTCGGCAACCTGGTGCCGCAACTGCACGTGCACGTGATCGCGCGTTACGAGGATGATCCCGCCTGGCCACGTCCAGTCTGGGGCACCGCGGCGGCACGTCCCTACGCGGCGGAGATGCTGATCGAGCGCATCGCACGCCTGCGCGAGGCCCTGCACGTCTGACCTGCCGCATTGCGTGGCGCATCGCGATTGCCTAGTTCTGGAACCCGCCCAGAGCCAAAAGCACAAGCCGCGGCGGTAAGCCGCTTCCACGAGCTTCAGGTACGCGGCAAGGTGACGCCGACCTGTCCCTGGTACTTGCCGCCGCGATCCTTGTAGGAGGTCTCGCAGACCTCGTCGGACTGGAAGAACAGCATCTGCGCCACGCCTTCGTTGGCGTAGATGCGCGCCGGCAATGGCGTGGTGTTGCTGAACTCCAGCGTGACGTGGCCTTCCCATTCCGGCTCCAGCGGGGTCACGTTGACGATGATGCCGCAGCGCGCGTAGGTACTCTTGCCCAGGCACACCACCAGCGTGTCGCGCGGGATGCGGAAGTATTCGACAGTGCGCGCCAGCGCGAACGAATTCGGCGGGATGATGCAGACGTCGGCTTCGATGTCGACGAAGCTGCCATTGTCGAAATGCTTGGGATCGACGATGGTCGAGTTGATGTTGGTGAACACCTTGAATTCGCGTGAGCAGCGCACGTCGTAGCCGTAGCTGGAGGTACCGTAGCTGACGATGCGGTGGCCGTCCGCGGCGTGCTTGACCTGGCCGGGTTCAAACGGTTCGATCATCTGCTGCTGTTCCACCATCCGCCGTATCCAGCGGTCACTCTTGATGCTCATGCGGGATTCCCGTGGGCCGTGCGGCCGATTGCGTGATTGTAGGTCGGGGCTACGCCCCCGACGAGCGGTGTGCTGGCCCGCCCTAAACCAGCGATGCGGAAATCCCCATCGGCGCGCGTGGCCGCGCCGCGAGCACCTCGGCCAGGCGCCGTGCGGTCTGCCGGTAGGCCTGCGCTGCGACGGAGTCGGGCGCGGACGCCACGATCGGCTGGCCTGCGTCGCCCTGCTCGCGGATCGCGATCTCCAGCGGCAGCGACCCCAGCAGCGGCACGCCGTACTGCGCCGCCATCTTTTCGCCACCGCCGGAACCGAAGATGTGCTCGGCGTGGCCGCAGTTCGAGCACACGTGCACGGCCATGTTCTCGATCAGGCCCAGCACCGGCACTTCGACCTTCTCGAACATCTTCAGCGCCTTCCTGGCGTCCAGCGTGGCGATGTCCTGCGGCGTGGTCACGATCACCGCGCCGGCGACCGGGATCTTCTGCGACAGGGTCAGCTGGATGTCGCCGGTACCCGGCGGAAGATCGACGACCAGATAGTCCAGGTCGCCCCACAGCGTCTCGTTGAACAGCTGGGTCAGCGCCGAAGTCGCCATCGGTCCACGCCAGATCATCGGCGTGTCCTGGTCGACGAGGACGCCGATCGACATCGCCTCGATGCCGTGCGCGCGCATCGGCTCGATCGACTTGCCGTCGGGGCTGTCGGGCCGCCCGGACAGGCCGAGCATGGCCGGGATGCTGGGCCCGTAGATGTCGGCGTCGAGGATGCCGACCCGCGCACCTTCCAGCTGCAGGGCCAGGGCCAGGTTGACGGCGGTGGTCGACTTGCCGACCCCGCCCTTGCCCGAGGCCACGGCAATGACATTACGGATGCGCGGCGACAGGGAGACGTTGGGCTGCACCGCATGCGCGTGGATGCGGGGTTTCTGTGGATTTTGCTGCATGTGCACAGTTTACGCCTTCGCCCCGCCCCGGCTGGTCTCCGCCTTCGCCGAAGGGAAATCAAGCGGCGATCCGCTCGTCCCTGTGCTCCGGAAACGGCCGGGACAACTGGTTCCATACGCCAGCGGATCGGGTATAACTCCGGACATCCGGAAGGCATCCGCCGCCGGTCCCGCGAACTCCTGGAGGGGAACCCATGCGTATCAAACTGCTCGCGATGGTGCTGGCAATGCTGCCGGCGGCCGCTTTCGCCCAGAACAGCCCGGTCGGCCGCTGGAAGACCATCGACGACGAGACCGGCAAGGTGAAGTCGATCGTCGAGATCACCCAGGCCAGCAACGGCACGCTGTCCGGCAAGGTGGTGGAAGTGCTGTCGTCCGACCGAGGCCCCAACCCGACCTGCGACAAGTGCAGCGGCGCCAACAAGGACAAGCCGGTCAAGGGCATGACCATCCTGTGGGACCTGAAGGCCGACGGCGACGGCTGGAGCGGCGGCACCGTGCTCGACCCGGCCAAGGGCAAGACCTACAAGTCCAAGCTGAAGATGATGGACGGCGGCAAGAAACTCGGCATGTCCGGCTGCGTCGCCTTCATCTGCCGCGAGCAGGTATGGGTGCGCGAGTAAGTTGGCGGCCCCAGTTTCAACTGAGTGCCATCCATCTGCTTGAACCTGGGTCTGCTGGAAGCCGAAACCGCGAAACAGTCACCCAGACCCAGAGGGCGGCGGCCATGGATGGCCGCCGTTTTCCGACCGAGCCAAGGAGGGCGAGTCGAAAAATCTACGAGGGCTCCAAGCCGCTACGTGAGCCTTGATCGGGGAAGACCCTTTTCTTTACTCAGGGCTGCGCCCTTCGCCCTTCGGGCCGGCTACGCCGTTCGCGCCTGCGGCGCAGTGGTTACTTTCTTTTTTGGGTCAGCAAAAGAAAGTGACCCGCACGTGCAGCGGGCGGAAGCTCTTGGATCTGAAAACCTCCAAAGTCACTGGATTATTCGCTCCGCTCACCCCTTCGGGGCCGTCCTTCGGACGTTCTACGCGCTTCGCGCTTGTCCTGCCTTCGCGGGGATGACGACTTCAAGCCGAGCAGCGGGAGCAAGCACCGCTCTACACACGCCAAAGGCGAAGGACGCGTCCGCCACCATGGCTCTATTCGACCGCATGCGATAATCCCCGCCCCTTCGTCGCAAGCCCACCATGTCCCGCAATATCGCCGTCACCTGCGCCCTACCCTACGCCAACGGGCCGCTGCACCTCGGCCACCTGGTCGGTTACGTCCAGGGCGATATCTGGATCCGCGCGCAGCGCATGGCCGGCCATACGGTGCGCTTCGTCTGCGCCGACGACACCCACGGCACGCCGATCATGCTGGCGGCCGAAAAAGCCGGTACCACGCCGGAAGCATTCATCGCCGGCACCCAGGCCAGCCATGAACGCGATTTCGCCGACTTCGGCGTGGCCTTCGACCACTACGGATCAACCCACTCGTCCGGCAACCGCCAGTTGACCGAGGCGATCTACGCCAGGCTCGACAACAACGGCCACATCGCGCACCGCTCGGTCGCACAGTTCTACGATCCGGCCAAGGGCATGTTCCTGCCCGACCGCTACATCAAGGGCATCTGCCCGAACTGCGGCACGCCCGACCAGTACGGCGACAACTGCGAGAACTGCGGCGCGACCTACGCCCCGACCGACCTGAAAGAGCCGCGTTCGGTGCTCAGTGGCGCCACGCCGGAACTGCGCGAGTCGGAGCATTTCTTCTTCGAGGTCGGCCAGTTCGATGCGTTCCTGCGGCAGTGGCTGGCCGGCGACGTGGCCGTGCCCGGCGTCAAGGCCAAGCTGCAGGAATGGCTGGATGGCGAAGGCGGCCTGCGTGCGTGGGACATCTCGCGCGACGCACCGTATTTCGGCTTCGAAATCCCCGGCCACCCCGGCAAGTATTTCTACGTGTGGCTGGATGCACCGATCGGTTATCTCGCCGCGCTGCAGGCGCTGGGCGAGCGCGAGGGCTTCAATTATTTCGATTACCTCGCCCACGACAGCGATGCCGAACTGCATCACTTCATCGGCAAGGACATCGTCAATTTCCATGGCCTGTTCTGGCCGGCGGTACTGCACGGTGCCGGCATGCGCGCGCCTACGCGACTGCACGTCAATGGTTACCTGATGGTGGACGGCGCGAAGATGTCGAAGTCGCGCGGCACCTTCGTGATGGCGCGCACCTACCTGGATGCAGGCCTGCATCCGGAAGCGCTGCGCTACTATTTCGCCGCGAAATCCTCCGGCGGCGTCGACGACCTCGATCTCAACCTGTCGGATTTCGTTGCGCGCGTGAATGCCGACGTGGTCGGCAAATTCGTCAACCTGGCCAGCCGCTGCGCCGGGTTCATCGACAAGCGCTTCGATGGCCGCCTCGCCGTCACGCTGGCGGACGCGGACATGTACGCACGCTCCATCGCCGCGCTGGTACCGATCCGCGAAGCCTACGAACGCAACGATCCGGCCAGCGTGCTGCGCCAGGCGATGGCCTTGGCCGACGAAGCCAACCGCTACATCGACGAACGCAAACCCTGGGTGATCGCCAAACAGGAAGATGGCGATATGGAACTGCAGGCGGTGTGCACGCAGGGACTGAACCTGTTCCGCGTGCTGGCCGCTGCGCTGAAGCCGGTACTGCCGCACGTCGTCGGCCAGGCGGAAGTATTCCTGGATGCGCCCGTCGATACCTGGGCCGACCTGGATGCGCCGCTGCTGGGTCGCAGGATCAAATCCTACGCACCGCTGTTCACGAGAATCGACACCAAGCAGATCGACGCCATGATCGAAGCCAGCAAGGACACCCTCGCGGCCAAGCCAGCGGCGACCGATACGACTGCGGCCGCTAAAGGTGAAAGTCTGAAAACAACCAGCCCGCAGCCGCCAGTTCCCAGCCCCGCCATCATCGGCATCGACGATTTCACGAAGCTCGACCTGCGCGTCGGCAAGGTCGTGGCCTGCGAGTTCGTCGATGGCTCCGACAAGCTGCTGCGTTTCGAACTGGATGCCGGCGACCTCGGCAAGCGCCAGATCTTCTCCGGCATCCGCGCCAGCTACGGTGAGCCGGAGAAACTGGTCGGCCGCAACGTGGTATTCATCGCCAACCTGGCGCCACGCAAGATGCGCTTCGGCGTCAGCGAAGGGATGATCCTGTCGGCCGGGTTCGACGGCGGCGGATTGTCGCTGCTGGACGCCGACGATGGCGCGCTGCCAGGCATGCCGGTGCGTTGAAGGCCGTGATTCGTGATTCGTGATTAGTGATTCGTAACAGCAGTGCCTTCGGTACGGCGCTCGAGCAAACCATGCCTTCGCGAATCACGAATCACGAATCACGAATCACGGATCTCGTCGAACGCCTCGACCGCATCCTGCCGCAGACCCAATGTGGGCAGTGCGGTTACGACGGCTGCCGGCCTTATGCCGAGGCGATGGCACGCGGCGACGCGGACATCGACCATTGCCCGCCCGGCGGCAACGCCGGTGCGCGAGCGTTGGCCAAGCTGTTGCACGTGCCGACGAAGCCCTACGACCGCACGCGGGGCACGCACAAGGACGCGCAGGTGGCGGTCGTCATCGAAGCCGACTGCATCGGCTGCACCAAATGCATCCAGGCCTGTCCGGTCGACGCCATCGTCGGCGCCGCCAGACAAATGCACGTCGTGATCGAGCCGCTGTGCACGGGCTGCGAACTGTGCGTGCCCGCCTGCCCCGTCGATTGCATCGTGATGTTGCCGGGGTAGCCGTAGACGGGCTCAAGCCCGCCATCGCCGTACGTGGATAGCTCCAGGCCGGCATGCCGTCGCGAAACGACAAGCACGCAGCGGTAGTACGCAAAAGAATATTGTTGGTGGCCTTGGGTCCTACGCGATCCCGATCAGTTGGCAGGACGTCCTTTGCAGGCCGAACAGATCCGTTCGACCGTGTAGCCCTTCGCGCGCAGTTTCTCGACCACGCCGTCGTCTCCGAGCAGGTGCATCGCACCGACCACCACCAGGGTGTTGTCCTGGCCCGGTTGCGCCAGCCGTTGTTCGATCTTCGGCACCCACTGGTCGTTGCGTTTGACGTTGATCAACTGGTAGGACACCGGCGTCTTCTTCGCCATCTCGACGCGCATCTTCTGGTCGAGGCTCTTCACGTCGCCGCGTTTCCACCAGTCGTGCATCTCGACCAGCTCGCCCAGGGTTTCCTGTGGATTGGCCAGCAGTTCATCCAGTCCGGAAACCTGCTCGTTCATCGGCATCGAATCGAGCGCGTCGATCTGGTCGTCGATCGTCTCGAGGCCAGCGACCGCCTTCTGCGTTTCCGCCGCACGCGTCATCAGCATCGCGTCGAGCCCCTGATCCTGGCGGAAGCCGATTGCCTGGGTCATGCCCAGCACCAGCGACAACGTCACCGCCCAGGGCTCGACCGCGTCCATCTGCGCGACGCTGCCGCCGCTGACAGACAGCAACTTCTGCAGGCGATCGCGGGTGTTCTTGGGCAATACATCGCTCAGGGTGCGGCCATCGTCATAGCCGGCAGCGAGCTTGAATTTCTCCGCGGTGTCGGGCGTGCCCAGGGTCGAGGGCTCCACTTCGAACACGATCGTCTTCGAATCATCGAACGCCGCATCGATGTCTTTCGACAGCGGATAGTCGTCGGGCTTGAGCAGGTGGAAGGAACCGAGCAGGTAGACGGCATTGTCGGCATCGGAGACTTTCCACAGCAGCGGCACCTGCGTCGATGCCGTACCGACAGTCGGCGCCCTCACCGTGCTGTCGGCGTGGGCCAGGCCGCCGAAACAGACGGCAGCGATGCAGGACAGCAGCAACGACTTGGGCAGGCCCATGGAGTTCTCTTCGGGATGCGGCACTCGGCTCACCGAGTGCCTGGGACTTCTTCGCGCAACGTGAGAAGGCACGAGGACAGTGGCGAACCGGATTCGACCGGCCCGCGACGGATTCGTTCCGGAACGATCAATGCGCCGATTTCGCGTAGGCCTTTTCGCCGGACTCCACAGCCAGGTCCAGGCGGTTTTCAGGCGGTGGCAACGGACAGGTCGCGAACGGCGTGAACGCGCACGGCGGGTTGTAGCTCTGGTTGAAATCGAGCACGACGCGACCGGAAATGTCCGGCTTCTGCGCATCCAGGAAACGCCCCGCGCCGTAGCTGCCGTGGCCGTTGGTGCGGTCGGCGAACACCAGGAACAATTCGTCGCCGCCTTCGTCGAGCGCCTCCAGGCGATAGGTCCTGCCATCGCGCTGGAATTCGACCGCGCCGGGATTGGGCACCTGGCTGAGCGTGCCGGTGATGTCGGCGATCTCGATCGTCTTGCCGGCCGGATGCGGCACGAATTTGCCGACGACCTTCCACGAGGCGTCTGCCGGCCAGTAGTCGAGGCCGGCGAAGGCGGTCCGCGTCGGGGCATCTGCGTGCTTGACGCGCAACGCGAACCTTCCGCCGCGCTCGATCACGGTAGCGATGCCCTTGCCTTCATCGAAGCCGAGCCGGCTCGGTCCCGCCTCGCCGCCTTCGGTATCGCTGACCAGGGTGACGGCATCCTTCAGCGGCTGCTCGTCGAGAGTCAGCACCGCGTTGCGGTCGGGCACCAGCCTGACCTTGCCGTTCTTGCGCAGGTCGAGCATGCCGACGTGCGCCGGCCCCATCGCCAGGCGCATGCCGTTGTCGGCGGCGGTGCCGACGTAGTGCGGGCCCGGTTCGATCCAGTGCAGGCCGATCAGGCTGGTCCAGCCATCGGGCTTGAGCAGGTTGTCGCGGCGCTGGTCGCGCCAGGCCTGCTGCGCCTGCGCGAACTGCGGATCGGCAGGCGCGGCCTTGGACGACGCGACCGTCGGTGCATCAGCGGCCGAGCGCGGCGCCTCGCGCTGGCAGGCAGTCATGGACAGCGCGGCCAGAGACAATGCGATGCAGCAGATGGAGCTTCGATTCATTCTCAACGTCCTCGCAGGAACCAGCGGTCGATTTCGGCCAACGAGAAACGTGCCCAGGTCGGTCGGCCGTGATTGCATTGGCCGGAACGTTCGGTGGCTTCCATTTCGCGCAGCAGGGCATTCATTTCAGGCAGGCTCAGGCGCCGGTGCGCGCGTACCGCGCCGTGGCAGGCCATGGTCGACAGCAGTTCGTCGCGCGCCGCGGCGATGCGACGGCTTTCGCCGTGCTCGCGCAGATCGGCCAGCACGTCGCGCAGCAACGCCTCGGTGTCGCCGTGCGCCAGCAGCGCCGGCACGCTGCGCAGGGTCAGCGATTGCGGACCGCTGCGGGTCAGTTCGAAACCCAGTTCAGCCAGCGTCGCCGACTCGCGTTCGGCGACGTCCGCCTCTCGTTCGGAAACCGCCACCATCTGCGGCACCAGCAGCGGCTGCGTGCGCAGGCCGGCGCCATCGTGCGCCTGCTTGAGCTTCTCGTAGCCGATGCGCTCGTGCGCGGCGTGCATGTCGACCATGATCAGGCCGTCGACCGTCTCGCTGAGAATGAAGATGCCGTGCAGCTGCGCGATGGCGTAACCCAGCGGCGGCACTTCGCCGTCGTTGGCCTGCGGCAGAGCCGGGAATTCCGCCACGGCAGCGGTCGCGGGCTGGCCATACAGCGCTGCGTAACCGGCACGCGCATCGGCGACCGCGGATCCTGCCGGCAGCAGGTCGCGCATAGGCAACGGCGCCTGCGGCATGCGCCACAGCCCCGTCGAAGAAGCTTCGGTCGCAACGAGGCCCGACGCGGCATCGGTAGCGGTCGAAACGCCTGCGACAAGGCCGGCGCGGGTCTGCGCCAGCGCATCGTGCAGCGTGCGATAGACGAAATCGTGGATCAGCCGCGCGTCGCGGAAACGCACTTCGTGCTTGGCCGGATGCACGTTGACGTCGACGCGGCGCGGATCCAGTTCCAGGAACAATACGTAAGCCGGCTGGCGACCATGGAACAGCACGTCGGCGTAGGCCTGCTTGACGGCGTGGGCGATGCTGCGATCGCGTATCGAGCGACCGTTGACGTACAGGTACTGCTGGTCGGCGCTGGCGCGCGAATAGGTCGGCAATGCGATCCAGCCGTGCAGCGACAGGCCGGCGGCGGCGTGGTCGATGCGCAGCGTCTGTTTCGAGAATTCCTCGCCCAGCGTCTCGGCGATGCGCGCCGCCGTGGCGATGCCGCCGTCGCCGCGATAGCGGCGCGACGCCTTGCCGTTGTGCGACAGGCGAAGCTCGACGTCCGGCCGTGCCAGGGCCAGCGTGCGCAGCCATTCCTCGATGTGGCCCAGTTCGGTGCGTTCGGCGCGCAGGAACTTGCGCCGCGCCGGCACGTTGTAGAACAGGTCGCGCACTTCGACCGTGGTGCCCGGCGGATGTGCCTTGGGCACGACGTTGCCGAGCCGGCCGCCGTCGACTGGCAGTGTTGCGCCGTGCTCTTCTCCGTTATGGCGCGAAGTCAGCGCGAAGCGGCTGACCGAGGCGATCGACGGCAGGGCTTCGCCGCGAAAACCGAGCGTGGCGACGGCTTCCAGATCGTCGAGCGATGCGATCTTGCTGGTCGCGTGCCGTGCCACCGCCAGCGGCAGATCGTCGGCCGCGATGCCGCCGCCGTCATCGCGGATGCGGATCAGGCGTACGCCGCCCTCTTCCAGGTCGATGTCGATACGTGTCGCACCGGCGTCGAGCGCGTTCTCGACCAGTTCCTTGACCACCGACGCAGGACGCTCGACCACCTCGCCGGCCGCGATCTGGTTGATGAGGGTATCGGGGAGTTGACGGATGCTCACCCGGGAATGATAGCGGGTGAAGACAGAGGCATGCCGCCCTGCGCCGGGGAATCGCAGAAGGTTCGATCCGTCTTTGTCGACGTGATCCGCGTCAGGAAAATCGTTTCGACAACCCGCTAGGGACTACCGCCACCCACGGCCACAGCGGACGACGACGAAGATGACGCGGCGGCGGCACGCGCAGCATACAGCGTGCCGGGCGGCGGCTGGCGGGTGAAATAGGTGTTGACGCCACTGAGCACGGCGGCAGCCAGCTGGCGCTGGTATTTCGGATCGCTCAGCCGTCGTTCTTCCTCGGGATTGGAAATGAAAGCGGTCTCGACCAGCATCGCCGGCATGTCCGATGTGCGCAGCACGGCGAAGTTGGCGCGTTCGACCCGGCGCGTATGGCCGACGCGTCCCATGCTGTCGAGCACGTGGCTGGCTGCGTCTTCCGAGGCTTTCATGTGCCCGCTCTGGGTCAGGTCCAGCAGCACCGACGCCAGCATGTTGCTGGTCTTCTGCAGGCTGACGCCGCCGATCAGGTCGGCCGCGTTTTCCTTGTCCGCCAGCCAGCGCGCACGCTGCGACGACGCGCCCTTCAGCGACAGCACGTAGACCGACGAGCCGTTGGCGCTGCGGTTTTCCGCTGCGTCGGCGTGGATCGACAGGAAGATGTCGGCCTTGGCCGCGCGTGCCAGCTGCGCGCGCCGGTTCAAGGGGATGAAGACGTCGCTGTTGCGGGTCATGTACGCCTTCAGGCCGGGCGTGGCATTGACCTGGCGCGCCAGTTCGCGGGCGATCGCCAGGGTCACGTCCTTCTCGCGCTTGCCCTTCAGACCGATCGCACCCGGATCCTGGCCGCCGTGGCCCGGATCGATGGCCACGATCAGCGGCCGCATGCCGCGTCCGCGCATCACCTGCTGCAGGGTCTTGACCGGGGCCTGCGTGTTGGCAGAGGTCGGCTCGCTTGGCGCGGCGACCGGGGACCGCGTGTCGGCTGCCGGTGCGGTCGCGCCCGCAGCCAGCAACGCATCGATGGCCGAAGTCGATGGCGAGGATGGAGATGATGGCGATCCCGCCGCAGGCGCCGCGGCCGCGGTGGCTGGCGGCGAAGGCGTCGTAGCGCCTGGCAGCGTGGCGATCAGCCGCTCGGTGGCGTTGTCCGCCGCCGGTTTTGCCGCCGTCACGTCCGGCAAGGCCGCGATCAGGCGCGCGGTCGCGGCCGCGGAGCTCGCCGCGGGATCGGTCGCGGGTTGTTCGGACGACGTTTCGTCCGGCGAAGATTCGACCGAAGCGGCGACCGGCAACCTGTCGACGCCACCATCGCCCGGCCATTCCAGCACCAGACTCACGCCCTTGTCGGACGGCTCCAGTCGCGGTTTCAGCGCGACTACCGCGGTTTCCAGGTCGAACACGATGCGGGTGATGCCGGGCTGTGGATGCCCGGTGCGTACCGCCTTGACGATGCCCGCGGCCGCCGGCGCCGTGATCCCGCGGCCCAGGTCCGTGCCGGGCAGGTCCAGCACCAGCCGGTCCGGGCCGGACAGCGAGGTCACCTTGTACTCGGCCTTGGCGTCGAGCTGGACTTCGGCACGGGTGCCAGTGGCGCCGGTGGTCAGCTGCAAGCCCTTGATTTCGCCGGCCTGTGCAAGATTCCAGCACAAGGCTGCCAGCAGGGCCGCGCCGAGCAGGACTTGTTGCAAGGTGATTCCCCGGACTCGCATGGCCCGGATTCAAGCACCAAGCCCCACTAAATGCAAGCACTTTTCCCTTATGAATCCGGCACCTGGGTTAACTTCCTGTCAGCTTGCGGCAACTATCGCCTGCAACTCGGGGCTGGACTGCAGCGCTTCCAGCCAGCCGCGACCGGTTTCCGACATCGCGATCAATTCCACACCGCGCCCCGGGCCTGCGATGGCCAGTTCGATCCGGAGATCGGCCGCAGGCAGGCCAGAACCGCCCCGCTCCGGCCATTCGACCAGCCACAGCGCCGCCTCGGCGCCATCCAGGCCGAGGAATTCCAGCTCGCCGGCATCGGCGATCCGGTACAGGTCCAGATGCAGGGCTTCGCCGTCGTCCGCCAGCGGATAGCGTTCGACCAGGGTGTAAGTCGGGCTGCGAATCGCGCCGCTGACGCCCAGCGCGCGCAACATCGCCCGCGCCAGCGTCGACTTGCCCGCTCCGAGGTCGCCGTGCAGGTGCACGACCGCGGTGACCGGGCGCGTTGTCGCCAGCGCGCGACCCAGCGTTTCGGTGGCTTCGCTGTCGACGAGGAAGAATTTCATGCGCGGTTCTGAACTCATGGGTTGGCCAGTTTGCGCAAGGCCGGGAACAGATCGGAAGCCAGCAGGCCGCGTTCGCCATCGCGTGCCGCGACGTCGCCTGCGCAGGCATGCAGCAACGCGCCGCAGGCGGCGGCGTCCGACGACGACAATCCCTGCGCGAGCAGAGCCGCGACCACGCCTGTCAACACATCGCCCATGCCGCCGGACGCCATGCCGGGATTGCCGGCAGCGATCACCGCCGCGGTTTCGCCGGGCGCGGCCACGATACTGCCGGCGCCCTTCAGCACCACGGCACACGTGAATCTTTCGGCGAGGTCATCGGCCGCCACGAAACGGTTGTTCTGCACTTGCGCAATGCCGATACCAAGCAGGCGTGCCGCTTCGCCGGGATGTGGCGTGAGCACGGCCTGCGGCACTGCGCGCGGCGCAGTCGCCAGCAGGTTTAGCGCATCGGCATCGATCACGCAGGGTTTGCCGCTGGCGAGGACCGCATCGAACAGACCGCGTCCCCACGTCGCCGTGCCCAGCCCCGGGCCGAGCGCAACGACATCGGCCCGTTCGAGCAGGGCCTGGATCTGTTCCGCATCGGCAATCGCAAGCGTCATCGCTTCCGGTCGACGTACCAGCAGGTTGCCCGCGTGCGCGGCGTGCGTCGCCACGCTGACCAGGCCGGCGCCGCAGCGCAATGCCGCCTCCGCGCACAGCGCAATCGCGCCGCCCATGCCAGCATCGCCGCCGACGCACAGGACGTGGCCGTTGCGGCCCTTGTGGCTGTTGCGCGGACGCGATCGCAACCAACGCGACAGATCGCCACGCCGCAGTAATCTCGCTCGCGCAGCTTCCTCCACGCCAGCATCAACACCGAGGCCGGCGACATCGGCAACGCCGGCATGATCCAGCGCATCGCCGGTATACAGGCCGGCGTGCGCGGCGATGAACTGCAGGGTGCGCGTGGCCCGGATCGCGACGCCTGCGGCGGCGCCGCGATCGGCATCGATGCCGCTGGGCACGTCCAGCGCCAGCACCGGTGCACCAGTACGGTCGATCGCGGCGATCAAGGCCGCCGTATCGGCATCCGGCACGCGCGACAGGCCGATGCCGAACAATGCATCGACGACGAGTTCCGGCGCCGGGAAACTGCCTTCGAACACATCTACCCGTCCGCCGGCGGCCGTGAACTCGGCCGCGGCACGGCGGCATGATGCGCTGCTCGGCGAGTGCCCGGACGCGTGGACGACCACGACATCGCGCCCCGCCTCCAGCGCGTGGCGGGCGAGCACGTAGCCGTCACCACCGTTGTTGCCCGGCCCGCAGGCCACGACGATCCTCTGCGCCTGGGGCCAGTGCTGCAGCGCGTAACGCCACGCCTCCTCTCCGGCACGCCGCATCAGCGCGAAATCATCGCCACCCAACTCGGCGATGGCGCGCGCTTCGATGCGGCGCACCGCATCGACGGCGTGCAGCGCGAGGCCCGGCTCCAGGACGCGGTGATTCATGGCGTGATTCTATACTTGGCGCGTGGAATCCCCGATCGCCCGCCCCGACCATCGCCAGCTCGCGCTGCGCATCAAGCAGCTGTCGCGCGAGCTCGGCTTCCAGCGCTGCGGCATCAGCGACATCGACCTCGGCGCGGACGAGGCCTACCTGCGCGAGTGGCTCGCGCAGGGCCTGTACGGATCGATGGAATGGATGGCGCGCCATGGCGACAAGCGCTCGCGCCCGCAGGAACTGATCCCGGGCACCGTGCGCGTGATATCGGTGGGCCTGGACTATGGTCGCGACGACGACGATGCGGCCTGGCAGAACCTCGCCAACGGCGAGCGCGCCTACGTGGCGCGCTACGCGCTGGGCCGCGACTACCACAAGCTGATGCGGCAGCGCCTGCAGCAACTGGCGGATCGCATCGCCGCGGAGACCGGACCTTTCGGCCATCGCGTGTTTGTCGATTCCGCGCCGGTGCTCGAACGCGCGCTGGCGCGCAATGCCGGGCTTGGCTGGATCGGCAAGCACACCTGCCTGATCGACAAGGAAGGCGGATCGTGGTTCTTCCTCGGCGAGATCTACATCGACCTGCCATTGCCGACCGATGCAGCCGCCACCGCACATTGCGGCACCTGCATGCGCTGCATCGACATCTGCCCGACGCAGGCGATCGTCGCCCCGCACCGGCTGGACGCGCGACGCTGCATTTCCTATCTCACCATCGAACACGAAGGCGCGATCCCGGAAGACCTGCGTCCGCTGATCGGCAACCGCATTTTCGGCTGCGACGACTGTCAACTCGTCTGTCCCTGGAACAAGTTCGCAAAACGTTCCGACGAACCGGATTTCCGCGCCCGCAACGATCTGGACCGCGCGACGCTGGCGCAGCTGTTCGCATGGGACGAAGACGAATTCCTGCGCCGCACCGAGGGCTCCGCGATCCGTCGCAGCGGCCACGAGCGCTGGCTGCGCAACATTGCCGTGGCGCTGGGCAATGCACCGACTGCGCCGGAGGTGGTGGCCGCACTGAAGTCGCGCGAGCACGACGGCAATGCGGTGGTGCGCGAGCATGTCGCCTGGGCGCTATCGCAACACGCCGCTTCGTAGCGCGAAATTGCTTCCGCCTGTTTTCGTGGCGCTTGGCCGCGCTATGGCCTAAGTGACATGGAGGACAGCGTGCGTGCAAGACGCCTGTCTGATATTTGCCCAGTAGACGCCGAATGCCCTTGCCTGAGTGGCCTGGCAAACATGGACGACCAGACTTCGAAAGCGATGAAAAGAAGGTCAACAACGACGAAAGCCTGCCAGCTTTCGTATGTCACAACGACCATGCGCCCGACAGTCGCTTCAGGCCCTTTCTTTGGTTACTTTCTTTGGGCCAGCAAGAAAGTACCCCGCCGAAGGCGGAAGCCTTTGCCTTTAAAGCAAGAATCAGCGCAGCGAGCTCCGCTCTTCGAAAGCGAAGCAAAGGCACTGGATCCCGCCTTCGCGAGGATGACGGCTTAGAAGCAACGGAAGCCGAGCAAGCTCCGCCCTACAAACCCTGGCTACGGATCTCGGCAAGCAGTCGGTGCGTGACCGGGTCGTCGGCTTCGGCCTCGCCGTTGAGCGCCGGCAGCAGGCGATTGGCGACCTGCTTGCCGAGTTCGACGCCGAACTGGTCGAACGCGTTGATGCCCCACAGCACCGACTGCAGGTACACGCTGTGTTCGTACAGCGCGATCAGCATGCCCAGCGATTGCGGCGTCAGCGCATCGAGCAGGATCATCGTGCTCGGCCGGTTGCCGGCGTAGGCGCGATGGGCATCGTCGCTGGCCAGGCCATTGGCGAGCGCCTCGGTCTGCGCCAGCAGGTTGGCGAGCAGCGCCTTGCGATTGCCGGCATGTGGATCGTCGCCGCGCACCACGCCGATGAAGTCGGCCGGCACGATCTGCGTGCCCTGGTGCAAGGCCTGGAAGAAGCTGTGCTGCGTGTCAGTGCCCGCCCCGCCCCACCACACCGGAACGGTCTGCTCGCGCAGTTCGGCGCCGTCGAGGCGTGCGCTCTTGCCGAGGCTTTCCATCACCAGCTGCTGCAGATAGCTGGGCAGCAGTTTCAGGCGCTCGTCGTACGGGAGCACGGCCTGCGTCGTCGCACCGAGTGCGTTGCGGTTCCAGACCGCGGTCAACGCATGCCACACCGGCAGGTTCCGCGCCGATGTAGCGGTCAGGGCGTGCCGGTCCATCTCAGCGGCACCGGCCAGCAGCGCCTCGAAGGCGTCCATGCCGATCGCCAGTGCGATCGGGAAGCCAACCGCCGACCATAGCGAATAACGGCCACCGACCCAGTCCCACATCGGCAGGATGCGTTCCGGCGCGATGCCGAACGCGTCGGCACGCGGCACGTTGGCGCTGACCGCGTAGACGCGCTCGTCGTTGTCGAGCCAGTCGCGGACGATGGCTCCGTTGAGCAGCGTCTCCTGGGTGCCGAACGTCTTCGAGATCAGGATCGCTGCGGTGTGTTTCGGATCCAGGCCGGCGAGCACGCGCTGCACCGCGCTGCCGTCGACGTTGGAAAGGAAATGGACACGGAAACGCCGCGGCAGCGGCGTCGACAACGCATCAACCACCAGCCGCGGTCCGAGGTCCGATCCACCGATGCCGACGCTGACGATGTCGGTGACATCGGAAGCTTCCAGCGTCTCGACCAGCCCGCGCATCCGTGTGCGCGCCTGCAACGCCTGAGCGTGCGCGTCGCCCGCCACGGCGTTGCCGGAAGGGTCGCCGCGCAACGCCGTGTGCAGGGCAGCCCGGCCCTCGGTGGCGTTGACCGGCATGCCGGCGAACAATTTCCTCAGCGCGCCTTCCAGGTCGGCGGCATCGGCGAAAGCGAACAGGCATTCCAGCGCCTCGCGGTCGTAACGTTGGCGCGCGAAGTTCGCGTACAGCGGACCGACTCGCAGCGCCAGGTCGCGCGGACGGGCAGGGTCCTCGGCTGCCATTCGCGACAGCGGCGTGTCTTCCAGCCGTGCCGCATGCGCGCGCAGGCGATCGAAGTGGCCGCCGGCCACGCGTCAGGCCGCCTGCGCGGGTATGGAAGTGTTGGTGTGGGTCAACCGGTTGTCGCGGTCGACGTAGACCAGGGTCGGCTTGAACGCGGCCGCTTCGGCTTCGCTGCAGGCCCCGTACGCACAGATGATCACCAGGTCGCCCGGCTGCGCCTTGTGCGCGGCGGCGCCGTTGACCGAGATCATGCCGCTGCCCTCCTCGCCGCGGATCGCGTAGGTCGCGAAACGCTCGCCGTTGTTGATGTTGTAGATCTCGATCCGCTCGTATTCACGGATGCCCGAAATATCGAGCAGGCGGCCATCGATCGCGCACGAGCCTTCGTAATGCAGTTCGGCGTGGGTGATGGTGGCGCGGTGGATCTTGGCTTTAAGCAGGGTCAGTTGCATGGCGAGGCTCGGCCGGATTCGGAGGGCGACAGCCCGATTGGCGGAGTATAGGGTCGATTTTCCGCACTGCAACAAAACGTTGCCGCGGATTCAGGGCACGGATGCCGCGATCCGCCGTCGCCCGTGTTCACATGTTTGTTTCGCCGCCGGGCGCCGCCAACGAGGATATTTCAGACCCTGTCGAACTCGAGATTGTCGATCAGCCGGGTCCGTCCCAGCCGCGCCGCGACCAGGGCGACGAAAGGTCCGGTGTCACCTGCATCCGGCTCTGCCAGCTCTGCCGTGCGCACGACGGCGTAATCCACGGCGAAACCGGCGTCCTGCAGCTGTACCGCGGCATTGCGTTCGACCTCCGCACGCGGCCGGCCGGATTGGATCCCGTCCCGCATCGCCAGCAACGTGCGATGGATCGACGCGGCGGCGGGTCGCTCCACGGCCGACAGATACTGGTTGCGGGAGCTCATCGCCAGACCGTCCGACTCGCGCCTGGTCGGTGCCGCGACCAGCTCGATCGGGAACGCCAGATCGCGTACCAGGTAACGGATCACCGCGAATTGCTGATAGTCCTTGCGACCGAACACGGCCACGTCGGGCTGCACCTGGTTGAACAGTCGCGCCACGACCGTGGCGACGCCATCGAAATGGCCGGGGCGATGCGCGCCTTCGAGCATGTCGGTCACGCCCGGCACGCGGATGCCGACGGCGTGTTCCGCGCCATGGGGATACATGGTATCGACCGACGGCAGCCACATCACGTCGCAGCCGCTGGCTTCCAGTCCAGCCGCATCGGCATCCGGCGTGCGCGGGTAGCGCGCGAAATCCTCGTTGGGGCCGAACTGCGTCGGATTGACGAACACGCTGGCAACGACACGATCGGCATGTTGGCGCGCCAGTGCGACCAGCGAGTGATGGCCGGCATGCAGGTTGCCCATGGTGGGCACCAGCGCGATCCGCTGGCCGGCATGTTTCCACTCGCCGATGCGCGCTCGCAGCGCATCCAGTTCATTGATGATTTCGATCATGGGTGCCTGTGGAAGATGCCATTGAGCAGGATCAACTCCGCAAACGCGGATCCGGGAACAAATGGCGCCGTATCGCTTCCTCCGGATTCTATCCGCGCACAATGCCCACGTTTCCCGGGATGCCGTCAGGCGTAGGAATGTTCGGCATCCGGGAAACTGCCATCGTGCACGGCGGCGACATAGGCGCGTACCGCGCCGGCGACGGAGCCGCCTTCGGCCAGAAAATCCTTGACGAAACGCGGCCGGCGATGGCCGCTGTCCAGGCCGAGGAAATCGTGCAGCACCAGTACCTGCCCGTCGCAGTCCGGACCGGCGCCGATACCGATGGTCGGTATCGAAACCGCGCCGGTAATCGCCGCCGCCAGCGGTGACGGCACGCACTCCAGCACCAGCAACTGCGCCCCGGCCGCAGCGACGGCCTGCGCGTCCTCGCGCAACTGGCGAGCCGCGACTTCCTCGCGTCCCTGCACCTTGTAGCCACCGAAGCGCAGCACCGATTGCGGGGTGAGGCCTAGATGCGCACAGACGGGAATTTCGCGTTCGACCAGGAAGCGGACTGCCTCCAGCTTGTGCGGGCCGGCGCCTTCGAGCTTGACCATCTGCGCACCGGCCTGCAACAGGCGCGTGGCCGCATCGAGCGCCCGTTGCGACGTCGCGTCGGCCTGGAACGGCAGGTCGGCGACCAGCAATGCGCGCGACAACCCGCGCGCGACATTGGCGGTGTGATAGACGATGTCGTCGACGGTCACCGGCAACGTCGATGCATGCCCCTGCACTACCATGCCGAGCGAGTCTCCGACCAGGATCAGGTCGACGCCATTGGCATCGAACGCGCGCGCGAAGCCGGTGTCGTAGGCGGTGAGCATCGCCAGTTTCTGGCCGGCCTGCTTGGCGGCGGCGAGGCCGGGAATGGTCCAGGGTTTGTTGTCGGGCGCGGCCATGTTTTCCTCGGCTTTTCCACGAATCGGGGTCGATGCCAACGTACATTCGCGAGCATCGAAGGATAACGCTTTTGTCCGGCACGGCTTCCCGCGCGAACCAAACCGTCTCCGCTACTGCAAAGGCCGGATGCCGTCGTCGGCGAGCGCTTCCAGCGCCGCCGCCGCAGGGCCGACGCCGGGAATGATCGCGTCCGGCGCGATCTCGACCAGCGGCCGCAGCACGAATGCGCGCAAGTGCATCTGCGGATGCGGTACGTGCAGGCCGGGCTGATCGGTCACCGCATCGCCATACAGCAGCAGGTCCAGGTCCAGCGTGCGCGGCCCCCAGCGCTGGCCGTCCTCACGCACGCGGCCATGCCGGCACTCGATGGCCAGCAGATGCTCCAGCAAGGACTGCGGCGCGAGCCGGGTGTCCAGCATCGCCACTGCATTGATGAAATCGGGCTGACGCTCCATACCCCACGCCGGAGTGCGATACAGCTGCGACGCGCGCAGCAGGCGCGTGCCGGGCAAGGCGGCCAATTCGTCGAACGCCGCGCGCAGCGTCGCCGCGGCGTCGCCGATGTTGCCACCGAGGCCGACGAAGCAGGTCCCCGGCGGTGGCGGCGAGCCGGTTGCGCTCACCCGCTGGCGGCGGGACTGCGCCGACGGCGACGACGACGCTTGCGTGGTGTGCCGTCGCCTTCGAACGCGGGCTCATCCTCGCCCGAAGGCTCGCCGGCTTCCGCCTGTGCCTGGCGCCAGAACGCGACGTCCTCGGCATGCTCGTCCGAAGCGCTCAGGCGCAGCACCAGGAAATCGTAGGCGGCGCGGAACTGCGGATGACCGAGCAATCGCGGCACGCGCTTGCGCTGCGCGAAACGCGACTGCAACAGCCAGATTTCCTGCATCGGCAGCGAGAAGCGTCGCGGCAATGCGATCGTCGATGCCTGGTGCAGGGTCACGCGATCCGCCGCGCGACGCTGCGCCTCGGCAGCATGCACGCCCTGCGCCTGCAGCGCCATCAACGCGCGGCAATAGGCCGGCCATAACAGCACTGCGAACAGGAACGCTGGCGACACCGGTTCGTCCTCGGCCACGCGCTTGTCGGTGGCGCGCAGGCCCTGCAGCAACATGCGCCGCAATGCGCCGCTGCGGTTGGCAGTCAACGCGGCGGCGCTTTCAGGGAACAGCGCCGGCAGCAGGCCATGGCGCTCCAGGCCTTCGAAACCGGCAGCGGCATGGCCGGACAGGAACAGCTTGAGACATTCCTCGAACAGTCGCGCCGGCGCGGCTTGGGCCAGCAAGGGCGCCAGTTCGGCGATCGGCGCGGCGGTGGCCGCGTCGATGCTGAACTCGAGCTTGGCCGCCAGCCGGATCGCGCGCAGCATCCGTACCGGATCCTCGCGGTAGCGCTCGACGGGATCGCCGATCAGCTTGAGCACGCGCGCCTGCACATCCTCGTAGCCGCCGACGTAGTCGCGCACCGAGAAATCCTCGATCGCGTAATACAGCGCGTTGGCGGTGAAGTCGCGACGCACCGCATCGTCCTCGATGCTGCCGTAGACGTTGTCGCGCACCAGCCGGCCCTCGGCCAGCTCGCGGTCGCCGCTGCCGTCGTCGATGTTGGCGCGAAAGGTCGCGACTTCGATGATCTCGCGGCCGAACACCACGTGCGCCAGACGGAAGCGCCGGCCGATCAGGCGGCAGTTGCGGAACTGCTGCTTGACCTGCTCAGGAGTAGCGTCGGTGGCGACGTCGAAGTCCTTGGGATGGCCGCCGACCAGCAGGTCGCGCACCGCGCCGCCGACCAGATAGGCTGCGAAGCCCGCGTCGCGCAGCCGGTACAGCACGCGCAGCGCGTTCGGACTGATGTCCTTGCGCGAAATGGAATGCTGGTCGCGGGGGATGATCCGCAGCGAGGTCGGGATTGGCTGGAGTTGGGTCGGCATCAGGCAGGAAGGGACTCGGGTCCGGCAGTTGCCCTAGTCGGCATCCGCTCGCTTGCTATACTAGCAAGCTGAGCCGCCCGTCCGGGTGGCCCGCCGGCCGTCCAGCCGGGGCACGCCGCAATGCGAGCCACATCGCTCCCTTCGTCTAGAGGCCCAGGACGTGGCCCTCTCAAGGCTAAAACACGGGTTCGAATCCCGTAGGGAGCGCCATATCCGAAGCCCGCGCAACAGCATGCGGGCTTTTTTTTCGCCGTCATTCCGGGCGATGCGAACAGCTTTGCGTCCACATGGCGGCAGGAACAGGCGATCTCGCTTCGCCCGGAATGACAGCGGGCGCTAGACTATGCACGCCTGTCCGTCGCATCGACTCTCGCCATGCCCTTCGTCGTCACCGAAAACTGCATCAAGTGCAAATACACCGACTGCGTGGAGGTGTGTCCGGTCGACTGCTTCCACGAAGGCCCGAACTTCCTGGTGATCGATCCGGACGAATGCATCGACTGCACGTTGTGCGAGCCGGAATGCCCGATCAATGCGATCTATCCGGAGGACGACGTGCCCGCCGGGCAGGAACAGTTTGTCGCCCTCAATGCCGAGCTCTCGAAGGCCTGGCCGGTGATCACCACGCGCAAGGACGGCCTGCCCGACGCCAAGGACTGGGAAGGCAAGCCGGACAAGTTGCCGCTGCTGGAAAAGTAATCCGGCCGTAATCGGTCAGCCATCGCCAGCTGGCAACAGAACGGGCGCCTTGGCGCCCGTTCCAGTCTTCATCGTTTTTTTGTGGCGCTCAGCCGCTCAACCCGGCCTTCAATGCCGCCATCAGCTTGGCCGGGGCTGGACCGGTCGCCGGCAGACCGCGCGGGTCGACCGCGGACACATAGGCGCCATCGCCGGACTGCGCCACGCGCACCAGGAACTTGCTGCCTTCGAAATCGACATCGTAGGTGCCCAGCAACTGTGCCTTGCTGACGACGGTCACGCCACTGGTCGCCGCCAGCACTTCGCCGATCCTGGCGAATACCTCGTCGCGCGTGCCGGCGGTGGCGAAGCCGACCGGCGAAGCGGTGTTGGCGCTGCCACGCTGCGCGGCCACCTGCGAGGCGGTCACGCTGGCCGGCAGGTTCATCGCCGCTTCGGTGTTGGGGCGATCGAGGTCCGGCGGGATTTCCAGCGGCCGGCTTTCGGCGCTCTGCTTGTAGATTTCGTTGTCCTTGCGGAACCAACTGCAACCGGAGGCGCCGACGATGGCCACCGCCAGCAAGGCGACGGCAACGTTACGGGAAGGAACGGACAGATGGCGCATCGGATATCTCCTGCTGGGGTCAGGCCGCGAGTGTGTCGCGGCAGGCGTTTTCTAGATCGAGGATGGCGGCGACCTGGTGTTCTACGGCGCCCGCGTGCACCGGCGACAGCGACTGCAGCGGCAACCGCAGGCCATAGCCGAGGCCGAGGCGCTGCAGCAACGCCTTCAAGGGAATCGGATTCGGCTCAACGCCGAGGAAATCGTAGATCTCGCGCATCCGCGCATCCCAGTCCTGCGCGGCGGCATCGCCTTTGCGGGCCAGCTCGCACAGGCGGCGGAATGCATGCGGCAATACGTTCGAGGCCACCGAGATCACGCCGTCCGCACCGGCCAGCATCGCGCGGCAGGCGGTCGCATCGTCGCCGCTGAGCACGGAAAAACCGTCGCGGCGCAATGCGAGCCAGGCGGACATGCGCTCGGGTTCGCTGCGCGCTTCCTTGATGCCGACGATGCGCTCGTGCGCAACCAGCCGGGCTGCGGTTTCCGGCAACAGGTCGCAACCGGTCCGCGTGGGCACGTTGTACATCACCACGGGCAACGCGCCATCGTCGGCGATCGCGCGGTAATGCGCGTCCAGCCCCGCCTGGGTGGGGCGCACGTACGGCGGCGTGACGACGAGGGCGGCATCGGCGCCGGAAGCGGCGGCGCGACGGGTCTGTTCGATGGTCTTGGCGGTATTGGAATGACCGGTTCCGGCCAGCACCGGAATGCGTCCGGCGATGACGTCCACGGCACTGCGCAGCAACGCGTCGTATTCCGCATCGAGCAGCGCCGCCGCTTCGCCGGTGGAACCGGCCACTACGACGGCCTGGGTACGGCCCTCCAGCTGCGTCTGCAGCAGGCGACGCCAGGCATCCAGGTCGATTTCGCCCGACACCGTGAACGGTGTGGCCAACGCGGTGATGCTGCCTGAAAGTCGCAAGCGGGAATGCTCTTGGTGGATGGCCTGGACGCGGATGCGCAGGCTCGGGATCGTGGAAGATCGCACGAATGTTACTTGCGGCTTCAAAGCAGGGGCAAGTATGCTGGCAACGGCTTCCGGCCCGATACCGGGCTGCCGTTCATATCACTCGCTGCCGCGGACGCCGCCTTGACCGATTCCGACACCGCTCCACGGCCCTCGCCGAACGAGAATTACCTGCTGATCAACGCCTATACGACGCACCCGCAGTCACCACTGCTGGGTGTGACGCGGCGCATCGCCGACAGCGGTTGCAACCTCGTCGACACGCGCCTGAGCACCGTCGGCCGGGATGTGTCGGTGACCGCGCTGGCGGTCGGTTCCTGGGACGCGGTGGCCAAGCTCGAAGCGATGCTGACCCGGCTCGAGCGCGAGGAAGGCCTGAAGCTGGTCTGGTACCGCACTGGTCCCAAGCCGATCCAGTCCAACCTGCTGCCGTACGTGGTCGAAGTGGTGGCCTCGGACAAGCCCGGCATCCTGTTCCAGCTGGCCGATTTCTTCGATCGCCAGGGCATCACCATCGAGAGCCTGCATTGTTCGCGCTATCGCGCCATGCAGACCGGCGCCGACATGTTCTCGGCGCAACTGACCATCGGCGTGCCCGCCGACATGCACATCGCCGCGCTGCGCGACGATTTCCTCGAGTTCTGCGACCATCTCAACCTGGACGCGATCATGGATCCGATGAAGTTCTGACATGCTCGATACCGGCGACAAGGTTCCGAAACTGCCGCTGGCGCTGTCCAGCGGAATCACCGCGAACACGTCCGACCATGCCGGCCATTGGCTGGTCCTGTATTTCTATCCGAAGGATTCGACGCCCGGCTGCACCACCGAGGGCCTCGAGTTCAACGCGCTGTTGCCGAAGTTCACCAAGCTCGACGCCACCGTGCTCGGCGTGTCGCGCGATTCGATCAAGTCGCACCAGAATTTCTGCGACAAGCAGGGCTTCCGCTTCGACCTGGTCAGCGACGCCGATGAGACGCTCGGCAATGCGTTCGGCGTGATCAAGCCGAAAAAGCTCTATGGCCGCGAGTACATCGGCATCGAGCGCAGCACCTTCCTGATCGACCCGAAGGGCCGCATCGCGCAGTCCTGGCGCGGCGTCCGCGTCGCCGGACATGCATATGAAGTGCTGCAGGCCCTGAAGGCAGCCCAGGCACAGTGACGCAACATTCCCGCCCCATGCTCCACTGCCCCGCCGCGCGGGCCGCGGTGGCCCGCTCCTGCCCGTTCGCCCACCACCCAGGATGACCCGATGACGAAAGGAAAGCGGATCTACGTGCTCGACACCAACGTCCTGATGCACGATCCGACCGCGCTGTTCAAATTCGAGGAGCACGATGTCTTCCTTCCGATGCAGGTCATCGAGGAATTGGACAACGGCAAGAAGGGCACGTCGGAAGCCAGCCGCAACGCGCGTCAGGTCAGCCGCTTCCTCAACGAACTGATCGAGAGCCAGGGCACCGACAAGATCGCCACCGGCATCACCCTGCTGCGCCCGCAGGGGCTGCAGCTGCGTGGCGAGCAGAGCATCGGCAAGCTCCGCTTCCAGACCAGGGCCTTCGATGCCGGCAAGCGCTTCGGCGCGGTGATCCCGGACAACCACATCCTCGGCGCGATCCTGACGCTGCGCGAGGAGGAGCCCGGCGTGCCGGTGGTGTTCGTGTCCAAGGACATCAACCTGCGGATCAAGGCGGCGATCGCCGGCATCGTGTCGGAGGATTACGAGAACGATCGCGCGCTGGACGATTTCAGCCTGCTGTACACCGGTGCGACCGCGCTGCCGGAGGATTTCTGGCAGCGCCACGGCAACGACCTCAAGTCGTGGACCGAGAAGGGCCGCACCTATTACGAACTCAAGCGCAGCAAAGACGACGACTGGTATCCGAACCAGTTCCTGTACCTGCCCGGCGACGAAGATGCCGAGATGCGCGTGGCCAGGGTCGACGACGACAAGGTCACGCTGCAGATCGTCGACGACTACCGCGGCAATCAGCATGCGGTGTGGGGCATCACCGCGCGCAACCGTGAGCAGAACTTTGCGCTCAATGCGCTGATGGACCCGGAAATCGACTTCGTCACCCTGCTCGGCACCGCCGGTACCGGCAAGACGCTGCTGGCGCTCGCCGCAGGGCTGGCGCAGACCATGGACCAACAGCGCTATCGCGAGATCATCATGACCCGCGCCACGGTCAGCGTCGGCGAAGACATCGGCTTCCTGCCGGGCACCGAAGAAGAAAAGATGACGCCGTGGATGGGCGCGTTGACCGACAACCTGGAAGTGCTCACCCACAACCAGGAAGGCGGCAGTTGGGGCCGCGCGGCGACCAACGACCTGCTCGCCTCGCGCATCAAGATCCGCTCGCTCAACTTCATGCGCGGCCGTACCTTCCTCAACCGCTGGCTGATCCTGGACGAGGCGCAGAACCTGACGCCGAAACAGATGAAGACGCTGGTCACCCGCGCCGGCCCCGGCACCAAGATCGTCTGCCTCGGCAACGTCGAGCAGATCGATACGCCGTACCTGACCGAAACGACTTCGGGCCTGACCTACGCGGTCGATCGCTTCAAAGGCTGGGCGCACAGCGCGCATGTCACCCTGCGTCGCGGCGAGCGTTCACGACTGGCCGATTACGCGTCGGAAGTGCTGTAGGACGATGACCGAGCGGCTCGCGACGTGGGTCTGGGTCGGTGGAGCGGCACTGGCCTGCGTCGCCGGCATCATCAACGTGGTCGGCTTCCTCGGATTCCAGCAACAGGCCATCACCCACCTCACCGGCAACACCTCACTACTGGGTGCTGCGCTGGTGGGCGGCGACATGCGCGCCGTGCTGCATCTGGGCGCGATGATTGCAGCCTTCGTTGGTGGTGCGGCTCTGAGCGGACTGATCGTCCAGGACAGCACGCTACGGCTGGGACGTCGCTACGGCGTCGCGCTGACGATCGAGTCGTTGCTGTTGCTGGCCGCCGTGCCCCTGTTCCGTCAACAGCACCTGGGTGGCCCAGTGCTCGCCGCCATCGCCTGCGGCCTGCAGAATGCCATGGCGACGACCTACAGCGGCGCCATCGTGCGCACTTCGCATGTCAGCGGCATGTTCACCGACCTCGGCATCATGCTCGGGCACGCCGTGCGTGGCATGCCGCTGGCGCGGCGACGGCTCGCGCTGTGCACGTTGATCATCTCGTTCTTCTTCAGCGGCGGCCTGCTCGGTGCCGCGCTGTTCGCACGGATCGGCTACGCCACGCTGTACCTGCCCGCCGCGTTGACCGGTTGCGTCGGCCTGGGATATTTCGCGTATCGGCAAACACATCTGCGTCCGTCGGTTTGAGGCCACCTGCCGGCGATCGTGTCGACGCAGGATGATTTACGCGACAATGTCGCCATGGCGTCTGCCCTCCGCCCCCGCTGCGCATTGACTATCGCCGGCTCCGATTCCGGCGGCGGCGCCGGCATCCAGGCAGATCTGAAGACCTTCGCCGCGCATGGCGTGCACGGGCTGAGCGCGATCGCGGCACTGACCGCGCAGCACACGCAGGGCGTGACCGCGGTGCAGGTGCCGCCTCTGGATTTCCTGCGCGCGCAGATCGACGCCTGCTTCGATGATTTCAACATCGGTGCGGTCAAGCTGGGAATGCTGGCCAATGCCGGCGTCATCGCCACCGTCGCCGATGCGCTGCGGGCCCGGCAAGCGCCGTTCGTGGTCGTCGATCCGGTGATGGTCGCCACTTCCGGCGCACGGCTGCTGGAGCCGGAGGCGCTTGATGCCCTGCGCACGCGCCTGCTGCCGAAGGCCTCGATCCTCACTCCCAACCTGCCGGAAGCGGAACTGCTGCTCGGCCATCCGATCGCCGATCGCGAAGCGATGCATCGCGCCAGCCGCGAACTGCTCGCGCTGGGCGTGAGCGCAGTGCTGCTGAAGGGCGGGCATCTGGATGACGATGGCGACGTCGTCGACATCTATGCCGACGCCGACAGTTGCAGGGAAATCGCGCATCCCCGCCTGTCCGTCGATGCGCATGGCACCGGCTGCACGCTTGCGTCTGCGATTGCCGCCAATCTGTGCCTTGGCGTGCCGCTGCCCGAAGCCTGCATCGCCGCGACCGATTACGTGCACCGTGCGCTGCGCCAGGGCTATCGGCCGGGGCGCGGCGACGTGGTCGTACTCGATCACTTCGGCGCCGCGGCGATCCGATGACGTCAGTCGTGTCGCACGACATACCCGTCGCAACCGAGGACGGCCATCGATACCGGCTGCTTGCCTGCATTCCGGCGCAGTCCCGTGCTGCGCTGCTGTGGTTGCCGGCGCTGGGCGTCGCTGCGAAACATTACCTGCCGTTCGCCGAGGCACTGGCGTCGCGCGGCATCGCGGTGTTCCTGCACGAATGGCGTGGCAACGGATCGAGCAGCCTGCGCGCCGGCCGCGAACACGACTGGGGTTATCGCGAACTGCTGTTGCAGGACCTGCCGGCAAGCGAGCGGGCCATGGCAAACCGGCTGCCGCAGGGCTTGCGCATCATCGGCGGCCACAGCCTGGGCGGGCAACTGGCGTGCTGCAGGCTCGGCATGGCGCCCGACATCGCGCAGTCGCTTTGGCTGGTAGCCAGTGGTGCGCCGTACTGGCGTGCCTTCCCGACACCCACCCGCTACTGGCTGCCGCTGGCCTATCGTTTCCTGCCATGGCTGGCACGCGTGCGCGGCGCCCTGCCCGGCCGCCTGGTCGGTTTCGGCGGCAACGAGGCGCGCAGCGTGATCGGGGACTGGGCGCGCAGCGCACTCAGTGGCCGCTATGCCGGAGTCGGTATCGATGTCGATCTGGAAGCCGCGATGTCACGAGTGCAGGTGCCGGTGCAGGCGCTGGTGTTCGCCGACGATTGGCTGGCGCCGGCTTCTTCGTTGTGCTTCCTGCTTTCCAAGCTGCCACGCTCGGCCGCCAACATCGAACTTGTCGACGCAAGGACTCTGGCCACGACGGTCGATCATTTCGCCTGGATGAAGCAGCCGGATGTGGTCGCAGCCCGGCTCGCCAGCACGGATGCGCCGGCAACGGTATCGAATTAGTCCGGACAGGCGCGATCCAGGCCACGGAACCGGCTGCACACCTTTTCCCGACATCGCAGCCCGGCGCGGGTATTGGCGCGCGGGCATCGTCGCATGGCGACCTGCACGGTTTCGGTGCGCGTCGCCACGACTTCCGCCGACGCCACGGCCTCGCCGTCGTTGATCTGCTTTACCAGCACATCCATCGCGCTGCTATCGCGCGCGGCGGGCAATGCCTCCACCGTCTTCGCCGCAGGCTGCGGTGGCGGCAGGCTGCGCGCCGCCGAGGCGGTGACCTGGTCCTGTTCGATGTTGTTCAACAGCGAGGCCATCAATGGCGCTTCGCGACTGGGCGCCATGCGCTTCCTGTCGGCAGTCTGCGCATGCTTGCGTGTCGCCGCCCTGGCAACGGATGGCTTGGCTGACCTGGCGGCGACAACAGGTGCGGCCTTGGTACTGGCTTGCATTCGCGGACCTGGGGTCGGCGGCAGCGGAAACTCGCTCGTTCCGTCTGCCTGCTCCGACAAGGAATCGAAAGGCTCGAGCATGGCCGCATCATCGGCATCGGTCAGCAATGGCGATCGGACAATGTCGTCCACAGGTGACACCACGGGGACCGCGGCGTTGACCGGTTCGTCGACCCGTCCAGGCGAAATCAGGAAGTGGTAGCCGGCCAGGGCAGCAATCGCAAGCGCACCCAGCACCAGCCATGAGGAGCGACGCCGTCCATCTACGTCAGTGCACGTCCTGCGACGACCACCGCCTTCCATGTCAGCCAGGATCCGTGCGCCGGTCGCGGTAGAAGCGGTCTTGCCACCGGTTCCCGACAGCAGGCTCGGGCGAGCCGGCTTGACATCCTTGGCATCCAACGGTGGACTCCTTGTCCGATCCGGCCACGCCGGCTCACGCTCGTCCGCATTCTAACCAACGCCGGTCGGTCGTCAATTCGAGAGTCTTGCACAGGGAGTGCTGGCGGTGGTCGCAATCTGTATGGCGGTTTTTTTCACGACCGTGGCGCTGCTGGCGTGGCTGATCTTCTTCCCGGTCGCGCGCACGAGGATCGGAGGCTGGTGCGCGCGTAACCATCATGCAGTCGTCGCTGGCCTGTCGCGCATCGCGACGCGCGCCGCCAGCCAGGCCAACGGCTCGTCGGCGATGGTGCTTCATGCCGGTGGCGCACTCGGGCAACGTCTGTACCGGCAGCGCTATCTGCTGCTCGGCACGCTGTTGCTGACCGGCCTGCCGTCATGGCTGATCCTGCACTTCCGCCAGCAGGTCGCGCTGGATGGTTTCGATCCGCCCGAAGTGGCAGCAGCCAGCACGCAGATCATCGAACTGATGCGCGGCGAGCGGCTGGTACCGCCACCGCCGCTGCCGCCGGAGGTGTTCGTCGTCGCCCAAGCGACGCGCGCACAGCTGGGCGCGCAGGCCGTCATCCCGGAAAAGATCGCCAGCGCCGATCGTCGCTGGAACCTGATCGATCCCGACCTGCAGCAACGCGTGTTGGCGATCTACCGGATCATGCGCGAACAGCATGGCTACGAAATGGCGCTGGTCGAAGGCTATCGCAGCCCCGAACGGCAGGCCGAACTGGCACGCGAAGGCAAGGCCACGCGCGCCGGTCCCGGCCAGAGTTGCCACCAGTACGGCCTGGCGGTGGACAGCGCGCCGCTGCGCGACGGCAAGCTGCAATGGGACATGGCCGATCCCTGGACACGGCGGGGTTATGCGCTATACGGGCAACTGGCCCAGCAGGCCGGACTGCGCTGGGGCGGCACGTGGAAGAAGCTGAAGGACTACGTGCACGTCGAAACGGAACACGCCTGTCGTAACGCCCGACGCGCCGCAGGCAGGCTCTGAATCGGCAAGGGATGAAAAAAGCCGGGTTGTCCTGCTATCGTCGGCACCGGCGCCGGCTTCGATAGTTGCGGCAGGCGCCACCGGTCACCGGAGGACGACGGGCCTTGCGATCATCGCGGCCGTCGGGCGGGACCGGGGCTGTGGCCTGGAACGGCGGCAGTCGTGAGAAGGGATTGATCGGCGACACGGACAGTTGCGAAAGGGAGTTCGGCAAGCGTGACTCAGGGAATGAGGCTATGAAGGCGTCGCGCATCCTGCGCAAGGTCCTGCTGCTGGCACTGGTCGTCGGGCTGATGTGGTGCCTGGTGGTGCTCTACTGGCGCGCGACCGACGCGCATCCTTCCGCAAGCGATCTGGCGCTGTATCTGGGCGCGATGCCATTGGGCCTGATCGGCGCTTACTGGCTGCTGCGCAGCGGTATCGACCGACTCGGAACCGCGCCGACCCAGGTCGCGACCACGTCCGCGGATGACCCGCGAGCGACACCAGTCGCCGACGAAGACGTCTCCGATGTCGTAGTTCAGTTGCTCGCGAGCGCCGTAAGGACGGCAGCTGGCGACAGCGCAGGAGAGATCGCCGCGGCGCTTGCCGAACCCAAGCGACCCGCACTGCACGCGCAGCTGAAGGACCACACCGGATTGCCGGTGCTGGCGGCGCAGGTCGAAGGCCTCGACACCGATGCCATGGCCGAAATACTCGACGCCCTCGGCGGCGCATCGTTTCCCGAGGAACGCCTGCGTGCGCTGACACTGCTCGATCCCGTCGCCGGGGAATTGCTGCTGACGGCGCTGGAGATCCTGCCGACCGCCGACAAAACCGCTTCATTGCGCGAGCGCGTGGCCGCAGCGGCGCGGCTGCGCGTACAACTGCTGCTGCCTGCCGACTGGCCGCAGTCCGCCAGGCAAAGCGCCACCGATTGGCTGCAGGAAAAGGCCGTGGCGGCCGGGCTCGACAGCGCGGCATTCACCATCGACTGCGTGCCGCTCGCGACCACCGCCGAAGCATGGCAGATCCTCGACGCCATCGAGCGCGACCCACAGGACGGATCCAGTCACGACATCCATTTGCTGCTGGCCGCTGAGTCGTATGTCGGCCAGTCGTGCATCGCGCGGCTGGCCGCGCAAGGCCGCCTGGCCAGCGCCGGGCGGCAGGAAGGCCTGGTCCCCGGCGAAGCCGCCGCCGGCGTGCTGCTCTCGATCACCCACAAAGGCACCGATTTCCACGGGACCACACTGTCGTCGCCGCAACTGCATCGCATCGCATCGCAACGTCGCCAGGGCCATGCGCCGCACGCCCGGACCACAACCCTGCAACTGCATGCCTTGCTGCGGCAATCGCTGGCGAGCAGCCGGCGGCCGGCAGAGAAGATCGCGGCGGTGATCAGCGATGCCGATCATCGTCCCAGCCGCTCGGTGGAGATCGCAGGGACCGTCTCCGGACTGTTCCCGGAGCTGGACCCGATACGCCAATGCCTGAGCCTGGGCGTGGCCTGCGGCCATGGCGGACTCGCCACGCCGCTGGCGCTGCTGGCCATCGCGAGCGCGCACGCGATCGACGATGCCGCGGACGTGATGGTGGTGGGCCTCGGCGACGACCTGCTCGCCGCGCTGGTCGTAACACCCGCACCTGAACCATCGACAGCAGCCGCGCAGATCGCGGCTGTCGTCTGAACAACGACGGATCGACAAGCAGATGATGAGCAGATTGAGGTACTACCTGAGCGATTCGCGCGTGCTGGCGGTAATCGGCGTAGGGCTGGTCAGCGCCACGCTGCTCGGCGCCGACAAGCTGAAGGCAGTTGGAGGCTGGCTGGCGATCGCGCTGGTCGCAGGATTGCTGCTGTGGATGCTGGCATGGCTCGTGCGCCGCATGCGCGCCGCACACGCGGCGAAGAAACTCGACGCGATGGTGCAGGAGCAGGCCGACCAGGCCGTCGCAACCGCAAGGCCGGCCGCGCGTGCCGATACGGAACTGTTGCGCGATCGCATGTCCGAAGCCGTCAAGGCGATCAAGACGTCGAGGCTAGGACAGATGAAAGGCGCCGCCGCGCTGTACGAACTGCCGTGGTACGTGATCATCGGCAACCCGGCGGCAGGCAAGAGTTCGGCAGTCCTGCATTCGGGCCTGCGCTTCCCGTTCGAGGACAACCGCAGCAACGTCATCCACGGCCTCGGCGGCACCCGCAACTGCGACTGGTACTTCACTACCGAAGGGATCGTGCTCGACACCGCCGGCCGCTACACGGTCAGCACCGAGGACCGGCTGGAGTGGCTGACCTTCCTGGAGTTGCTGAAGAAGAACCGCCCGCGCGCACCGATCAATGGCGTGATCATCGCTGTCAGCATCGCCGAACTCAGCAGCGGCCGACCCGAATTCGCGATCGAGCTGGCCAAGAACCTGCGCCAGCGCGTACAGGAACTCACCGAGCGCCTGGAAGTGTTCGCGCCGGTGTACGTGGTGTTCACCAAGGCCGACCTGATCGCCGGCTTCGCCGATTTCTTCCGCGGCCTGGATCCGTCGGAACGCGAAGGCGTATGGGGCGCGACGTTGGCGTTCGACGCCACTGGCGAAACCGATGCCCTCGCCGCCTTCGATGGCCATTTCGACGAGCTGTCCGACGGGCTCCGGGAAATGAGCCTGGCGCAGATGGCGATGTCGCGCGGCCGCGAAATCGCGCCCGGCCTGCTGACGCTGCCGCTGGAATTCGCCGCGATCAAGCCGATGCTGCGCACCTTCGTCGCCACCCTGTTCGAGGACAATCCCTACCAGTTCAAGCCGGTATTCCGCGGCTTCTATTTCACCAGCGCGTTGCAGGAAGGTGCATCGATGCATGCCGCCTCCGAACGCATCGCACGGCAATTCCAGTTGCAGCCACGTGCAACCAGTGCCGAGCGCCAGGCACCGTCGCAAGTCGGACACTTCCTGCAGGGCCTGTTCCGCAAGGTGATCTTCGCCGATCGGCAGCTGGTGCGGCAGTATTCCAGCCCCAGCCGTACGCGCATGCGCTATGGCGCCTTCGCCGCTGCGGCGGTCGCGTTGGCCGTGGTGCTCGCCGGCTGGACCTGGTCCTACACCGGCAACCAGCAGCTGGTCGCCAATGTCCGCGCCGACCTCGACAAGGCGCAACAGCTGCAACGCGACCGCACCGACCTGCAATCGCGCATCGATGCCCTGCTGCTGTTGCAGGAGCGCATGGAACAGCTCGACAAGTACCGCGACAGCCATCCGCTGGGCCTTGGCCTGGGCCTGTACCAAGGCGACCGCATCGAAGCGAAACTGCGCGAGGAATATTTCGGCGGCATGCGGCAGCTGATGCTGGCGCCGGTCGGCTCGAAGCTGGAAGGTTACCTGGCCGAAGTCGTCGCGCATCGCGGCGATCTCAAGGCTCCCGGCCAGGGCGGCGCTGCCGGCAAGGCCGACGACGCAGCCGACATCGGTACCTATCGCGAAGTTTCGCCGACCGATTCCGAGGACGCCTACAACGCGCTCAAAACCTACCTGATGCTCGGCGATCGTTCGCGCGCCGAACCCAGCCATCTCAACGACCAGCTGGCGCGTTTCTGGCGTGGCTGGCTGGAACAGCATCGCGGCAGCATGTCGCGCGAAGCGATGGCGCGCGCGGCGACGCGATTGATGGCGTTCTACGTCGGCCAGTCCACGCAGCCGGACTGGCCGCAGATCGATCCGAAACTCAGCCTCGTCGACGACAGCCGCCAGGCGTTGATCCAGGTGATGAAAGGCACGCCCGCGGTCGATCGCGTCTACGCCACCATCAAATCGCGCGCGGCCACGCGCTTCCCGCAAGTCACCGTGGCCAGCCTGCTGGAACAGGACAAGGCCAACGTGCTGGTCGCCGGCAGCCACATCATCCCCGGCACGTTCACCCGCAAGGCCTGGGAAGAATATGTGCAGGACGCGATCAAGCAGGCGGCCAACGAACAGTTCAGCACCACCGACTGGGTGCTGGAAGCCACGGTGCAGAAAGACCTCACCCTGGCCGGCAGCCCCGAGCATGTCGCGCAGGAACTCGAGCGCTTGTACAAGAACGAATACGCCCGCGAATGGCGCAGATTCATGCAGGACGTGACGGTGGCCGAATTCGGCGCCTTCGAACAGGCCGTCAATCGAATGAACATGCTGGGCGATCCGCAGAATTCACCGCTGCGGAAACTGCTCGAAGCGATCAACCGCGAAACGATCTGGGACAACCCGGAAGCGGCCAACAAGGCCTTGGGCGCGGCCAGGAAAGGCTTCGTGGCCTGGTTCAATCGCGTGATCATGCGTCGCAACCCGACCTCGATACCGGTCGCCGTCAACCCCGATACCGGCAAGCCGATGCCGATCCGGATGGGCCCGATAGGCAGCGAGTTCCAGGGGCTGGCGCGACTGATGCTGCCACGCGACAACAATGCGCCGTTGATCAACAGTTACTTCGACGCGCTGGGCAAGCTGCGCACGCGACTGAATGCGATCAGGACGCAGGGCGACCCGGGGCCTGGTGCGCGCAAGCTGATGCAGGAAACGCTGGATGGCAATGCGGAGCTGGCGGCGATACAGCAGCTGGTCGAAGAACAGATGGTCGCCGGTCTCAACGAAGACCAGCGCCAGGCATTGCGGCCGCTGCTGCTGCGGCCGCTGCTGCAGGCCTACGCTGCGCTGGTGCGCCCGACCGAGACCGAAATCAACCGGACCTGGACCGCGCAGGTGTTCCAGCCGTTCCAGAGCGGCATCGCGCAGCTCTACCCCTTCGCCCGCGAAGCCACGCGCGAAGCCGCGCCTTCCGATATCGCGCGGATCTTCGGCCCCGATGGCGCGATCTCGAAGTTCAATAACGAGGCACTCGGCACGCTGGTGTCGCGTCGCGGCAACGCGCTGGCGCCACGCGAATGGGCCGCGATGGGCATCACCCTGCGGCCCGAACTGATGGCCGGTTACTCCGCCTGGGTGGCGCCGTTGGGACAGGCCGCCAGCGGCAGTGGCGGCGGCAAGACCACCATTTTCGAGATCCTGCCGGTACCGGCCAGCGGCATCGTCGAGTACTCGCTGGTGATCGATGGACAGACCCTGCGCTATCGCAATACGCCCCCGCAATGGAAAACCTTCACCTGGCCCAATCCCGATGGCGTGCCGGGCGTGCAACTGACCGCGGTCACCAACGACGGCCGCAGCATCCCGATCTTCCACGCGCCGGGCCAACAGGGATTGACCCGCTTTTTCCAGGCCGCGCAGCAGACGGCGCTGGAAGACGGCCGCAAGCAGTTGACCTGGAACGAGGGTGGCGTATCGGTCGGCATCGAGTTGCGGGTGGTGAGCACCACGCAGTCCGGCGTCGGACAATCGCTGGATCCGGACGAGCTCAAGCTGCCTGAAACCGTCGCTGGCGCCACGCCTGCCGCGGCTGCAACTGCCACCGCGCACAGTGCGGCGGGCGGCATTGCCGATTCGGCTGCCGCGGAGGCGAACTGATGGATGCCGCCGGTCCCGGGCTGCCGATCAGCTATTTCGGAAAGCTGCCTTCGCAAGGCGATTTCGTGCGTACCAGCGACAACCATCCACTGATGTCGCTGCTGGACCGCTGGGCGGGCCAGGGTGTCGAGCTGCTGGCCCAGGACCCGGCCTGGAAACAGACTTACGATACCGCCGCGCCGCTGCATTTCGCCTTCCTCGGGTCGCTCAGCCGCTTGGCGGTAGCCGGTCACTTCCTGCCCAGTCGCGATGCCTCGGAGCGACGCTTTCCGTTCCTGTCGGCGACGTGCTTCGAAGTCGCGCAGCCGCTCGGTTTCATCGCCCGCGCACCGATGGCGCTCACCCGCCTGTGGGCCAGCCTGTCGCGCCAGGGCAAGCTGGCGATTGCAGCCGGCGACGCCAGCGAACCCTTGCGCGAACTGGCGGAAAACAGGATTCCGGTCAATGCCGACCACGCGGCCTATGACGCGTCGTTTGCCGATTTCCTCGATACGCAAGCCATCGGCGACCTGCAAACGTTGCTGCACGAATCTGGACACACGGAAGTCGTGCTGAAAACCCTGCTGCCGGCATTGGGGCTGCTGCTGCAGCCTGTACTTGCCGGTGGCGCCTCACAGATCGACAAGGCCCTGGCGTTGCCGCTGCCGCGCGATGCGTTGTACCGGCCGCTGGTCGCCGCGTTCTGGCTCGACCTGGTCAGCGGGTTCGTCGGCCGGGCGGATTTCGAGCTCGCGATTCTGGTGAAGGATGGCGCGACGCCGCTGCTGCTGGTGGGATTCAACGGCGCCGATGGCCGGATCCTGCAGGCGGGGCTCGACCCGCAGTTCGCCAGTGAGCAGCTGATCCGCGTCGCCGACGCCGAATGGGTCGAGGACCTGCTCGCCAGCGACTATGCGCTCAACAAGCTGGCCAGCTACCTGCAGCACGACGGGCTGTCGTTGCGCGTGGCGCGCAAGGCCTTCAACGAAACGTTCCTTGGAGTCTGACATGCGACCAGCGTCCCTGAAGCGCTGCGCTCTGGCCGCGTGCCTCTTCCTAGCGACTGGCGCCACTGTGGCGCAGACCACGACCGCAACGCCTGTCGTCGTCGCGGGCGCAGTGCCCGACGAGGCCACCAAGGCGGCAGTGCTGTCGAAACTGCGCGCACTGTACGGCGACGAACGCGTGGTCGACCGCATCGAGGTCGATGCCGTCGTCGCACCCGCGAACTGGCACCAGCACGTGACCGCGATGATCGGCCCAGACCTGCAGCAGGTATCCGACGGCAAGCTGGAGATCGACGGCAATCGCGTGCACCTGAGCGGGCAGGTCGCCGATGCGTCGCAGGGCCTGCAGGTCACGCGCAGCCTCAAGGCCGCGCTCAATCCGACCTATGCAGTGACCAGCGAGCTGCGCAGCGGCGGCGGCAAGCAGAACCTGCTCGACAGGACGCTGGCCGACCGCATCGTCGAGTTCCAGAGCGGCAGTGCGACATTGACGCCCGCAGGACAGGCGATCCTCGACGAAATGGCGGCCGCATTGAAACAGGTCGGCAATGCCCGCGTGCAGCTCATCGGCCATACCGACAGCGTCGGCGCGCGACAGGCCAATATCGACCTGAGCATGGCCCGCGCGACCACGGTCAAGACGTACCTAGAAAGCCAGGGCGTGGCCGGCATGCATCTCGGCGTGATCGGCCGCGGCCCGGACGAGCCGGTCGCGGACAACGCCACGCCCGAAGGACGCGCCCGCAATCGCCGCATCGAATTCCGCGTGCTTTGATGGCCGGGATCGGGAATCGGGAATCGGGAATCGGGAGTCGGGAGTCGGGAGTCGGGAGTCGGGAGTCGGGAGTCGGGAGTCGGGAAAGCGTTCTGCTTTTGCCTTCCTATGGAAAGAGGACAACGAAGGACCTTCTTACCTTTGAGGCGAACAGGGGCCTGCTTCGCTGCCCCAACTCTCCTATAGCAGCATCGCGTAGCGTCGAGCCTGCGCACCTGCCTTTGATGCTGAAAGAAACTGTGGAACAGGCTCCGCTCTGCGGAAGCCTTCCCACTATTCGCGCGAGGCGTCGCCGATATCCAGCAATTCCTCCACCTGCGCCAACGCCGCATCGTCCTTGATGACGCGTTTCAACCAGACATGCAGCGGCATCTCGCCCCAACGCGCGGCCTTGTCCGCCAGGTACGCTACCGGGCTGTGCGGTTCGGTGCGACGGAAATATTCGGCGACGCGCCGCAACTGCGCCAGGGCTTCCTTGCGCGAATCGATCCGACCGTCCGCCGCCATGGCGCCAACGTCGATACCTCCAGCAACGCCATCGCCCGCGCAGCCCGCGATGTCATCCACGATCACCCCTGCCTCGCGTGCGAAGCGCAGCGCGGTGTCGTGGATACGATCCAGCTGCTCGCGTACAGCGCTGAAACTAGGGCCTTCCTGCTGCAGCCGTGCATCCACTGCACGTTCCAGCGTCGCCAGCGCCTGCCGACAGTCGGCAACCGCCATCGTCAATGACGAATAGAACTCGTGCGAAGTGCCGCGGCGCGCTGCTTCCAGCACTCCAGGCGCAGAGGCGTGATCGCTGCCCTCGCCGCTGCGATGGGCATGCGCCGATTCGAAATCAGCCAGGCCGAAACGCCCCTGCGCCGCATCCACCAGCGGCGCGGCGCGCAGCCAGTCGATCGAATGCGCCAATACCCAGCCCAGGTTGCCGATCCGCTGTTCTTCCTCCCCTTCCTCGGCAGCCGGATGGAGCTGATCCCAATAGCCGTCGCACAGGCCCGCAATCAGCCGATAACCATCGGCGAGGCCGGCGAAGCCCCGTGTGCGCGCCTGCGCTTCCGTCCACCATCCGGCCAGGCGCAGGTCCTTGCTGCGTTGCTGCAGCAGTTGCAGGCATCGCGTGGACACCGCAGGCCAGTCGGCGGTCTTCAGGTCGGTGATCCATTCGCCCTGCTCCAGCGACGGATCGTCGGCGCGGCGGGCTTCCTGGATCGCGTCGAATTCGGCGGAGAACGACATGTCCTCTCCGCATGGTGTGGCCTCCGATATCGGGGCCAGCAGGGCTTCCATGTCCAGCACGTCGGCATCACTCCATTCCCTGGGTGTGTAGTGGATTCTACTCATCACAACCCGGATGTGTGGAAGCCGCCGCCGCGGTCTGCTACTTTTCGCGTGCCGCGGCAAATGGATCGGGCCGGCGGCTGGAGCGTGACCATCAAGGAGGAAGGGACGTGGGCGTCGCAGATGAACTGCATTCGCTGTTGGCGGCACTGGCGCGTTACGTAGGCGCCGATCGGCTGTACACCCTGGAACTGGCGGGAACGGGTTCGGACTGGGTGGTCGAGCGCTGGCAAGGCTGGGAAGCGCTTTCTTGCGGATACGAATGGTGGGTGGATGCGCTGTCGGTCGACGCGCAGGTTCCGCTCGGCCAACTCCTCGGCCAACGCGCCACCCTGCACACACGACTCGCCGATGGCAGCCGCGCCGCGCGCAGTGGCCTGGTGCGCGAAGCCGAATGCGTCGGCGCCGACGGCGGCCTGGCGCGGTATCGCCTGTGCCTGGTGCCGTGGACCTGGCTGCTGACCCAAGGCCGTCACAGTCGCGTGTTCCAGGACAAGACCGTCGCGCAGATCCTGGATGCCGTATTCGCTGCCTACGCACCCTTGGCGGCGTGGCAATGGGGCGAGGAAGTCGGGCCATTCCTGGCGCAGGTGCGACCGCGCAGTTACTGCGTGCAGTACCGCGAAAGCGACTTCGACTTCGTCAGCCGCCTGCTGGCCGAAGAAGGCCTGGGCTGGCGCGTCGACGAAGATGGCGAGGCGCCGGGTGGGCATCGCCTGATGCTGTTCGCACAAAGCGGCGACGGTCCGCAGGATGCCAGCGCCCAAGTCGACGGTAGCATCCGCTTCCACCGCAGCGATGCTACCGAAACGCGCGACACGATCCAGGCGTTGGGCTCGATCCGGCACATCGGTTCCAGCGCGCTCACCTTGCTCAGCGCCGACTACAAGACCGTCCAGGTCACGGCCGCGACCCTGCCGATCGGCGACCACGCCGACGAAGCCGTGCTGCTGGAGCAGTACGACCCCGTCGGCGTATACGCTTTCGCCAGTCGCGCAGAAGCCGAGCGCCATGCCGGCCTGATGGCGGAAGCGCAGGATGCCGCGTGCACGCTTTGGCTGGGCCGTGGCACCGCGCGCAGCTTCCGCGCCGGTCACTGGTTCACCCTGACCGATGCACCGAGCCAGGGCGAAACGCCACCGGACGAGATCCTGCTCGTGCAGGTACAGCACGCTGGCGTCAACAACCTGCCCAAAACCGTGCGCGAAGCAGCGATCGACAGGCTGGGCACGGCAACGCTGGTCGCGGCGTGTGGCACGCAATCGCCGCTACCAGCGAACGCCGCCGCAGATTGGCCCGCCGTGCTGGCACGCGCCGACGCCGTCGGCTACGCCAACCGCTTCACCGCCGTGCCGCGCGGCCAGCGCTGGCGTCCGGTGCTGACCGACGGCACCGGCGCGCGACTCAACCCGCGCCCGACCGCGCCCGGATACCAGACCGCGCGCGTCGTCGGCAGCAACGATGCGGCACAAGTCCTGCACGGCGATGCGCTGGGCCGGGTGAAAGTGAGATTCCACTTCCAGGAAGGCGCCAGCGGTGAGCACGAAAGCAGCGACAGCTGCTGGCTGCGCGTTGCCCAGCGTTACGCCGGGCCTGGCGTCGGCAGCCAGTTCCTGCCCAGGATTGGACAGGAAGTGCTGGTGGCCTTCCTCGAAGGCGATATCGATCGGCCAGTGATCATCGGCACGCTGTACAACGGCCAGGGCGAAGCCGGCATTGTTGCCACGCCGGGCGGCAAGCCAGCTACGACCCCGAACATCGCGAGCCTGTTCGCGCAAGCCAGTGACCACAACGCCAGTGCCCAGGCCAATCTTGCCGGCGGCCACGCACCACCGTGGCACGGCATGGGCGCCAGCGAAGACGGCCATCGCAATGCCGCTGCCCTGCTCGGCATCAAGTCGCAGGAATTCGGAGGGAAGGGCTACAACGTGCTCGCCTTCGACGACAGCGACCGCCAACTCGGCGCACGCATCGCCACCACGCAATCCGCCACAGCCCTGAATCTGGGACACCTGATCCACCAGGCCGACAATTATCGCGGCAGCTTCCGCGGTGAGGGCTTCGAACTGCGCACCGATGCCTGGGGCGTTGTCCGCGCACAGGCGGGACTGTGGCTCAGCGCCTACCCACGTGATGGCGATACGCCGGCCGGCGATGCCGTCGCCACCAATGCCCTGCTGAAGCAGGCCGAACAGCTCGTGCAGGTCTTCTCGAAAGCCGCTATCAACCATCAGACCGTCAGGTTCGCCGCCAGCGAAGGCGTCGACCGAACGAGGCGATCGCAACTGGTCGAGGGCATGGCGCCATTGTCGGCGTTGCTCGCCAGCGCCAGAACCACTGTCGACGGTAAAAACTTCGATGTCGCCCGCAGCGCGGCCAAAGATCGCAAGTCCGACGCTGGCAACGGTCGCGTGCCACACACCGGTGACGCCCTGCTCGGCCTCAGTGCACCCGCCGGCGTTGGTCTGATAGCAGGACAAAGCGTGCAATGGTCCGTCGGCGAAACCCTCACCCTGGCCAGCGGCCAAGCGAGCAACTTGGCCATCGCCCAGAACCTGCGCGTGCACAGCGGGCAGGCCATCGGCGTGCTGGCGAACACTGTCGAAAATTCTTCCCGAACGTCTCCGGAGCCGGCTACCGGCGATGGCATCAATGCCGCCAGTATGACTTCCTCCGCTGCCATGAGCCTGGTCGCTGCACAAGGCGAGCTGGATCTGCAGGCCCAGCACGATCAGCTCAAGCTGCAGAGCCGCGACGCACTTAAAGTGATCTCCGCCAACGCCGAAATCGAACTCGCCGCCGGAAAAACCGTGCATCTAGCCACCGCTGGTGGCGCCAGTATCACCATCGAAGAAGGCAACATCACTTTCCAGTGCCCGGGCGCCATCACAGTGCATGCGGGGAAGCATTCGTTCGTCGGGCCTACCAGCCTCAATGCTTCGCTGCCGCGCTGGCCGACATCAAGTTTCGACGCCCCATGCATGCAAGCGGCGGCTGAGACCAACAGTGCATTCGTTCGAGTGCCCTGATCATGCAAGAGCACGAAATCAGGACGGCATCCGAGCATTTGACCACCGCCACCAAGCTGATGGCATGGCTGGAACGGCACCATACCGACGCCGCATCATGGATGGCGCTGATCGACCCATCGCGCTATGCAAGCGCAGAACAATGCGCAGAAGCCCTCGGCTTCAGTCACGAGGCTTTCGAGCAGCTACCCAACCTTTATTACGATCTTTCGCCTGAACTCAAGGCGCTGGGACCGCGGCTTTTCATGGCAAGGCTCGATGACAAGCGTTGGCACCCTCTATGCACGGAAGCTGCCGAAAAGCAGGTTTGCAGCTTCTTGCTGGTACCCGAGGACCATACCAATCCATCAAATCATCTGAGAAGGCTGATCATGCTGCGGCAGCCGGATGGCTCGCAACTTCTATTCCGGTTTCAGGATACGGTCGTGATGTCGGCCCTGATGCCCTTGCTGACTCCCGCCCAGATTGATTGCGCGTTGGGGCCTGTATCAAACTGGATGGCGATCGATGTCTGCAGTCGCCCTGTTCAACTCGCCCGCACTCGCCATGAGAGGCGGAGGATTCCTCGATTGACTCTCACTACCGATCAAATCGATGCATTGGATGATGCCTTGACGCCAGGAACTATCATCGCGCAGGCCAATGAAACCGATAGCACATTGCTGGCAGGGCTAAGCAGGTGCGAACAGTGGCGGAAGGTACGCGAGCGGCAGCATCGGGCGCGCCGGCACGGATTGTGCAGTCGTGAAGATATCGCCCTGTACTGTGTCCTCAGCCTGCAATTGCCGGAGGGCTTCGATCAGCAAGGACCAGTAGCCCGGGCACTGGAAAGATCCGGAAAATCGCAGATCAGCTTTGCCGACGCCATCGACGACACCCCCATAACCGAATGGCGAGAATGGGATGAAGTGATCGACGCTCGCGATGAAGGAGTGACATGAACAGGATAGTCAGCATGATTGGCGATACCGCGCTGCTCGGGATTGGTTTCCCGGCATACCCGCAGCAGGCCAGATCGGGCGATTCTGACGCCGGCAAGGAGTCGACGGCGGACATGGCAACGCCAGCCGAGCTTCCTCCAACTCAAGGCAATGACATGTCGAACCACGCGTGGGACAAAATTCTGCTGTTCGCCGCGATGGCATGGCTGCCTGCTATATCTGGCTGCGCGCGCGAGCCTGAGCAAGCCAGTTTGTCCACGACCATCTTCAACTACTCCGACGAGCATCTTGCAGGTGTCTGGATGAACGGCAAGCACGTCGGCTTTGGAGAAGATGCAGTCAAGCCAGGCGATGTCAACGGAGGTGGTGCGATGTGCTGCATCAAGCTCACATCCGGACTGCGTGAGGTGGACGTCAAGGTGAAAACCGTCAAGGACACCTACACCGCGAGGGCGCAGATCGAGCAGCCGTGGACGAAGTACGCGACGTACGCCATCGTCCATGTGCTGCCGAAGCGAAAGATCATCGTCGAAATCGCTCCGGGAATGAGTTTTCCCCGTAAAGACCTGTTGGATCAGCGCCTGTCCGAATTGGGTATCAAGCCAGAGGCCGAATACCCACTGCACATGATGAACTCCGGCCCAAGCATTGACCTGGATTAAGCGAGGACATGATGAACACGCCACAGGATCAAGTGATTGGGCCGCGCGTCCGCGCAGTCGAGAACATGGTGGCCCGAGCCAGGGCAAAAACACGGGGCCAGCATGAGAGGCCAGCCTGCAACACTTGCCATATCCCGTTATGGCTAAGCTTTTTCTTCGACGGCACCGGAAACAACCGGCACACAGACTTTCCGCGTTCTCACTCCAATGTGGCCGCTCTGTTCCAGGCACATCATCGCGACCAGGACACCGGAATCATCCCTCACTATTACGAAGGCTTGGGCACCGACTTCGAGTTCAAGGATCACCTCTCACGCAAAACCATCCATACCCGAGGTGGTCTGCCAGTCCATGTTGATGTGCATGGCTACAAGGAAGACAGCTGGCTCGAGAACAAAATGGGGCTCGCAGTGGGTGACGGCGTCGACATCCGTCTGGAAAAGGCCATGTTCGATTTCGAAGACAGCATCGAAAGGACCCGTGCCAGGATGCGCGTTGATGAAATCAACGTCGCGGCCTTCGGATTTTCGCGTGGCGCGACGGAGGCTCGTGCTTTCATGCACTGGTTGGCAGCCCACTCCAAAGTAACCCGCTCGGGCAGCAGGCTCAAGTTCGACGGTATTCCACTAAACGTGAAGTTCCTGGGGATTTTTGACACAGTCGAATCGATCGGCGGAGCCGGCAAGAACACGCGCCCGAGGCTGATCAGGACCAGCGTACCGAGTTACGTCGAGAAGTGTTTTCACTCCACTGCCGCGCATGAGCTGCGCGATGCCTTTCCTCTGACCTGCCTCGGCACCAACCGCTATGTCCAGGCCGTCGTACCCGGGGCTCACGCCGATGTAGGCGGGGGTTATGACAGCGATGACCAGGGTCGGTCCAACAAACTATCGCGCCTGAACCTGTTGCAGATGCTCGACCATGCACGCGGTGCGGGCCTGAAGCTGCTTTCCCTGGCAGAAATGCAGGCATCCCCCCGCTGGAAAGCTGAACTCGCACATTCCTTCGATGTGCCTGCAGAAATTCATGAGGCGCATAGCCAATACATGCGCCATGTCAGCCACGCGTCGGGCACCTTGCAAGAGGTCATGAGTGCGCACATGCGCCTGTACTGGGCGTGGATCGACTCCGGGCTGGCGATGCAGGATGCCGATGAAAAGCGCGTACGGATCCATGCCAAGGGGCGTTCCAGGACAGAGACTGACAAACAGCTGATCGTCATGCAGCACCTGCTTCGGCACAGGGCGCGTACCGCGCAAGGAAGACTCGGATCGCAGGCACGGAATGCCGATTTTCTTCCCGAAACTGTGGCGCCGGAAGTCGAGCACTTCTTCGAGAAGTATGTACACGACTCCTTCGAGCATTTTTCGGTTTCGGGCGGCACCATGCAGATGGACGCCTCCATCGCCGATTACTACGCCATACGCAACGTCCTAAGTCCGCAAGCATGATCACCGGCCGGTAGTGCTCGCTTCGACAGCGCATGCACAACACCACGTCTTCGCTACACGAAAACCGGGCGGTGAAACCGCACAGGGCCTGTCTCGACCGGCGACACCGCTATTGAATGCGAACAGGCAAACAAAAAGGCCAATGAGCTAGCGCTCATTGGCCTTTTTGTCTTGAATGGCGCGCCCGGAAGGATTCGAACCTCCGACCCCCAAGTTCGTAGCCTGGTGCTCTATCCAGCTGAGCTACGGGCGCGTGATGCAGAAGCGGAATTGTGCCGAATCGGACCGGTATCGGTCAATTCCCATTTGCTGAAACTGGCGGAGACTGAGGGATTCGAACCCTCGATGGAGCTTTTGACCCCATACTCCCTTAGCAGGGGAGCCCCTTCGGCCTCTCGGGCAAGTCTCCGGATTACGTCGCGAGCCGCACAAACAGGATTCGCGAAGGGCGCAAGGATACCGGTTCAACCGGGTTGCGGTAAACCTTGCATTGCCTCGGGCTCGGAATCCGCGTCGGGCTTGACGATGTCGTCTCCGCGCTGGATGCGCTGGTAGATCTCTTCGCGGTGTACGGCGACGTCCTTGGGCGCGGTGATGCCGATGCGCACCTGGTTACCCTTGACACCGAGTACGGTGACCGTGACCGAATCTCCGATCATCAGGGTTTCGCCAACACGGCGGGTCAAAATCAACATGAGGAAAAATCTCCGTAAGCCCGCGGCCAATCCGCAGGCGAGCGTTTTCTTATGAGTATGGGAGCTGGCGGAAAACGCTTACAACTGTTCAAGAACGTCGGACATCATACAAACCGGCCTCTCGGGCCGACAAGGACAAAAGTCATACCCGGTTCAGTGCAGGCGCACCGCGACCCAGTCCGGAATCCCCGCCAAGGCCGCCGCCAGCGCCGGGACATCGTCGCCACCGCCCTGGGCCAGATCCGGCCGGCCGCCGCCCTTGCCGCCGATCTGACTGGCGACATGCGCCAGCAGTTCGCCGGCCTTGACCTTGCCTGACGGGCTGCCGCTCACCCCTGCGACCAGCGCCACCTTGCCGTCGCTGGCGCCGGCGAGCACGATCACCGCGTCGCCCAATTGCTGCTTCAGGCGGTCGACCGCGTCGCGCAGGGCCTTCGCGTCGATGCCCTCCAGGCGCGCGGCCAGCACGCGGATCCCGCCCAGCTCGATGGCCGAAGCCGCCAGGTCCGATGTCGCACCGGAGGCGGCCTTGGCTTTCAATGCCTCCAGTTCACGCTCGAGCTTCTTCTGCCGTTCGGTGATCTGCCGGATCTTGTCGACCACGTCCTGCGCGCTGCCGCCGAGCAGCTGCGCGGCTTCGCCCAGGCGGCGCTCCTCCTCATCGATGTAATCCAGCGCGCCCTGCCCGGTGACGGCCTCGATGCGTCGCACGCCTGCCGAGACGCCGCCCTCGGACACGATCTTGAACAGCCCGATGTCGCCGGTGCGGGCGACATGTGTGCCGCCGCACAGCTCCGTGGAAGTGTCGCCCATGCGCAGTACGCGGACACGCTCGCCATACTTTTCGCCGAACAGCGCCATGGCGCCGAAGTCCAGCGCCTCCTGCATGTCCATGTGGCGCACTTCGGCCGCATGGTTGCGTCGGATCTCGGCGTTGACGCGACGCTCGACCTCGGCCAGTTCCGTTGCCGTCATCGGCTGGAAGTGCGAAAAATCGAAGCGCAGGCGGTCCGGCGCGACCAGAGACCCCTTCTGGGTGACATGCGTGCCCAGCACGCTGCGCAGGGCCGAGTGCAGCAGGTGGGTGGCGGAATGGTTGAGCACGGTCGCAGCGCGACGCGCATCGTCGATCGCCGCCGAGACACGATCGCCCTTGCGCAGCGTGCCCGCCTGCAGGGTGCCCAGGTGTCCGTGGAACTGCCCGGCAAGTTTCAGGGTGTCGCCGACGATGAAGCGGCTGCCCTGCATTTCCAGCACGCCGGTGTCGCCGACCTGGCCACCGCTTTCCGCATAGAAAGGAGTGCGATCGAGGATCACGATGGCTTCGTCACCGGTTTCGATGACATCGACCGCACGACCGTCCTTGAGCAGGGCGAGCACTTCCAGGCTATCGGCCGCCAGCGTGTCATAGCCGAGGAAGCCGGTGGGCCTGAGCTGGGCAATGAGTTCCGCCGGCAGCGTGACCCCGGAGGCGAACTTGCCGGACGCACGCGCAGTCTCGCGCTGTTGCGCCATGGCGGCGTCAAAACCGGCCATGTCCACGGTCAGCCCACGCTCGCGGGCGATGTCGGCGGTCAGGTCGACCGGGAAGCCGTAGGTGTCGTAGAGGCGGAACGCGTCGACGCCCGGGATCGCGTTGGCGCCCGCAGCCACGCTCCGTGCCGCGACATCCTCGAAGATGCGCATGCCCGAATCGAGGGTTTCTGCGAAGCGTTCTTCCTCGGCCCTGAGCGCGCGCTCGACCAGCTCGCGCTTGGCGGTCAGTTCCGGATAAGCCTGGCCCATGGCCTGGTCGAGCGTGGCCACCAGCTTGTGGAAAAACGGCTCGCGCACGCCCAGCATCCAGCCATGGCGCAGGGCGCGGCGGATGATCCGGCGCAGCACGTATCCACGACCTTCGTTGGACGGCAGCACGCCATCGACGATCAGGAACGAGCAGGCGCGGATGTGGTCGGCGATCACGCGCAGCGACTTGTTCTCCAGATCCGCGGTGGCGGTGAGTTCGGCCGCCTTGTGGATCAGCGCCTGGAACAGGTCGATCTCGTAGTTGCTGTGCACGTGCTGCAGCACGGCGGTCAGGCGTTCCAGGCCCATGCCCGTGTCCACGCACGGCGCCGGCAACGGCTGCAGGGTGCCGTCCGGTTGGCGGTCGAACTGCATGAACACCAGGTTCCAGATCTCGATGTAACGGTCGCCATCCTCGTCCGGCGAGCCGGGCGGCCCACCGAAATGATGCTCACCGTGGTCGTAGAAGATCTCGGTGCACGGACCGCAGGGACCGGTGTCGGCCATCTGCCAGAAATTGTCCGAGGCGAACGGCGCGCCCTTGTTGTCGCCGATGCGCACGATGCGCTCGGCGGGGATGCCGATGACGTCGTGCCAGATAGCGTAGGCCTCGTCATCGGTGTGGTAGACGGTGACCAGCAGGCGCTCCTTCGGCAGCTTCCAGACTTCGGTCAGCAGTTCCCAGGCCCAGGCGATGGCGTCCTTCTTGAAGTAGTCGCCGAACGACCAGTTGCCCAGCATCTCGAAGAAGGTGTGGTGGCGCGCGGTATAGCCGACGGAGTCAAGGTCGTTGTGCTTGCCGCCGGCGCGCAGGCAGCGCTGCACGTCGGCCGCACGCACATAGCTGCGCTTCTCCGCCCCAAGGAACACATCCTTGAACTGGACCATGCCAGAGTTGGTGAACAACAGCGTCGGGTCGTTGCCCGGCACCAGCGGCGCCGACGGGACGATGGTGTGGCCTTTCTGGCGAAAGAAATCGAGGAAATCGCTGCGGATTTCGGAAGTGGTTTTCATATCGACTGTAATGGCTGGCGGGCCCGCCGTGGACCCCGCCCTGCCCTGCAAGATGCGGGCACGGGGCCGAGCAGACAACCCAATCCCGTCAGGTTAGCAGTCCATGGCGTTGCCCGCCCATACTCCGGTGCGGAGCGCCATCGTCACGCCACACTTGTGGCGGGCTTCCGCCCGGACCGAGGCTGAAGCGGAAGCGCTGCGCCGGCGACGCCCGGAAGCCTTCAAGGCTCTGCCGCCCTACATCGAATCCATTGGATCGAACTGCGTCGCGGCGCGGATCTGCTCGACGGCGAAGCCGCGACGAACCAGGAATTCCGCGGCCTTGCGCTGCAGGGTTCGGTCGGTGGACACGCTTTCGCCGAAGCGGCGTCGAACCAGGTCGCGGGCCTGTTCGGACCAGTCACCATCTAAGCTGTCCAAGGCGCTCGCAATCGCCTCTCGATCGAGGCCGTGCATGCCGAGTTCTGCGCGGATGCGGATCGGGCCGTAGCCGGTACCGGCGCGGCTGCGGACCAGGCTTTCAGCGAAGCGGGCATCGTCCTGCCAGCCCTCTTTCGACAGTTTGGCAATAGCCGCCTCGGCATCGGCGCCGCCCACGCCACGGACAGCCAGCTTGCGGGCCAGTTCCTTGCGCGAGTGCTCGCGCCGGGTCAACAGGCCCAGGGCGCGCTGGATGGGCGTCGGCTCAGGGCGCACCCGGCGCTTGCGCGCCGTTCTGTCCATGTCGCGGGAATCGTCCAAGCGGGCTGCCTCAAAATGAAAAGAACCCGGCCTCTCCCGTCCCTGGGAGAGGCAAAGTCCACTGACCTCAGTTTTCGGCCTCTTCCTCGACCGCTTCCGCGGGCGCCGCGGGCACCACCGTCGGCTTGAGCTTCTCGCGCAATGCAGTTTCCAGCTTGGTCGCGACCAGCGGATTTTCCTTGAGATACTGGCGCGCGTTCTCCTTGCCCTGGCCGATGCGCTCGTTGTCGTAGCTGAACCAGGAACCGGCCTTGTCGACCAACCGCGCCTCCACGCCCATTTCGATCAATTCGCCTTCGCGGCTGATGCCCTCGCCGTACAGGATCTCGGTGATGACCTGCTTGAACGGCGGCGCCATCTTGTTCTTGACGACCTTGATGCGGGTCTGGTTGCCGATGATCTCCTCACCCTTCTTGATCGCGCCGATGCGGCGGATGTCGAGGCGGATCGACGCATAGAACTTCAGCGCATTGCCGCCGGTGGTCACCTCGGGGCTCTGGCCGGGCATCATCACGCCGATCTTCATGCGCAACTGGTTGATGAAGATCACCATGCAGTTGCTGCGCTTGATGTTGCCGGTCAGCTTGCGCAGCGCCTGGCTCATCAGGCGCGCCTGCAGGCCCGGCAACTGGTCGCCCATCTCGCCTTCGATCTCGGCCTTGGGCGTCAGCGCCGCGACCGAGTCAATCACCACCATGTCGACGGCGTTGGAACGCACCAGCATGTCGGCAATTTCCAGCGCCTGTTCGCCGGTATCGGGCTGCGAAAGCAACAGGTCGTCGATGTTGACGCCGAGCTTCTGCGCGTAGATCGGGTCGAGCGCGTGTTCGGCGTCGATGAAAGCAGCGGTACCGCCGGCCTTCTGGCACTGCGCGATCGTCTGCAGCGTCAGGGTGGTCTTGCCCGAGGATTCCGGGCCGTAGACCTCGACCACGCGCCCCTTGGGCAGGCCGCCGATACCCAGTGCCAGGTCGAGCATCAGCGAGCCGGTGCCGATGACTTCGGCCGCTTCCACGGTGCGGTCGCCCATGCGCATCACCGAACCCTTGCCGAACTGCTTCTCGATCTGGGTCAGGGCGGCGGACAGCGCGCGCTTTTTGTTCTCGTCCATCGGGGATTCCTTCAAGGGTGGTGATCGGTTGGAGGGCAATCTAGACGGCGTCGGTCGCAGGGACTGAGACCTTGGTGCCGCGGATCAAAATTAGCCGGCGCACCGTATTGCCCGGTACCGGCCGAGCACCGGGCCAAATGTCGGAAAATGCCGCATCGACCTGTCGGAAAGCCAACCACGGCACGCTGGGATCAAGGCACATGCGTCGCATCAGCGAGTGGGCCGCACCAGGCCGCAATACAGGCCTTCGATGGCGAAATCCTGGCCCGGTTGCACGTCGATCGGCGAATAGTCCGGATTGCGCGGCAGCAGGCGGACGCGATCCTTGCCGAGCTTGAGCAGCTTGACGGTGATCTCGTCATCGATGCGCGCCACCACGATCTGGCCGGAGCGCGCGTCGCGGGTGCGATGCACGCCGATCAGGTCGCCGTGGAAGATGCCTTCGTCGCGCATCGAATCGCCCTTGACCTTCAACAGATAGTCGGGAACCGGCGAAAAGAAAGTGCGATCGAGCATCACGTAATCATCGGAACCGATATCGGCCCCGATCGGCGCGCCAGCGGCGACCTGGCCCAGCACCGGCACGCGCACAGCGTCATTGCCAGCATCGTCGAGCGCGAGTTCGCGCTGCGGCGCCAGGGGCGCGCGCAGCAGGCGGATGCCGCGCGCGCGTCCGGGAAGGCGTTCGATCGCGCCGGCCGCCTCCAGCGCTTCGAGGTGGTACTGCGCCGCACGCACGCCCTTGAAGCCCAAAGCCCTGGCGATCTCCGTCTGCGACGGCGGCATTCCTTCAGCCTCGATGCGCTCGGCAATCAAGGCCAGGATGGCTTGCTGGTTTTCGCTCAGGTCCATGGTTAGTAGTAATACTACTAATGACCGGACGATGCAACCATGCGCGCGGGTTGCCCAGCGATTCCGTTACGCGGATTCGAGGCCCCGCAACGCGGCCGCTACCGTCTGCCGCCGCACCGCTTCGCGATCGCCGTCAAAATGGAACAGTTCGGCCTTGGGGTAACCGCCGCGGCGCTTCCAGGCGATCCACACGGTGCCGACCGGTTTGTCGTCTGTGCCGCCGCCGGGGCCGGCGATGCCGGTGACGGCGACTGCCACGCTGGCTCCGGAATTCACTAGCGCCCCGGACACCATCTCGATCGCGGTGTCGCGGCTGACCGCACCCTGCGTCTCCAGTGTCTGCGCGCGGACGCCCAGCAACGCCTGCTTGGCTTCGTAGCTGTAGGCGGCCATGCCGCAGTCGAACCAGTCGGAACTGCCGGCGATGTCGGTCACCGTCTTGGCGATCCAGCCGCCGGTGCAGCTTTCCGCGGTCACAAGCCGGTCGTGGTTGGCACGGAAACGCTGCCCAAGCTTGTCAGCCAGCGCATACAGATCGGCGTCGGAGTATGTCGTCACGGCGGGTTTCCAGCGGAGGAACGCGGATTCTGCAACGGATGCATGGCGGTGTCGCCCGAAAGCTGTTGCGGAAGCGATCTTGGCCCCATGCACAAAAAAAGAACGGCGGCCCAAGGGCCGCCGTTCGAGTGGGTCGATCCGGTTCACTATCAGTAGCTGACGCGGAAGGTTACGCCGTAGGTGCGCGGGGCGCCGAGGAAGGCGTTGTAGGAATTGAACGGATGGCCCGGCGCAGGCGAGATGTTCTGCAACGGTGCGTCGAAGCCGACCTGCGCGTACTCGGCATCGGTCAGGTTCAGAGCCCACAGTTCCACCATCCAGCGTTTGGAGCTGGCGCCGAAGCCGACGCGTGCGTTCACTACCGTGTACGCGTCCTGGTGCTTTTCCGGATCCAGGTCGGAACCGGTGTTGTAGTCGGACATGTACTTCGCGCCGAGGTTGAAACGCGCCATCAGCGCGTTGGCGAATTCCCATTCGTAGGTCATCGCCGCCGTCGCCGACCAGTCGGGGGCGAAGCTGACCTGGCTGCCCGGCAACTTGTACAGGTTGCCCGCCGGAGCGATGAAGTCCGCCGTGGGCGTCTCATCGCCATAGCTGGTGTCGGCGTACATCAGGCCGCCCTGCAGCAGCAGGCCCTTGCTCGCCTGCCACATGATTTCGGTATCGATGCCCTTGGACACCACTTCCGGAATCGAGCGCACCACGAAACTGGTGCCAAGGAAGCTGTTGAGCTGGAAATCGTCGTACTTCTGGTAGAACAGCGCACCGTTGAGCAGCAGGTTGCCGTCCAGCCAGGTCGTCTTGGAGCCCAGCTCATAGCTGTCGACGAACTCACCCGGGAACGAAGTGTCGTCGACCGGGATCAGGCCATCGGTGCCGCTGGACAGGCCGGTATTGGACTGCACGCGATCGAGGTTGAAGCCGCCAGCCTTGTAGCCGCGCGCGAACGACGCATAACCCATGACCTGTTCGTTCCAGCGGTAGGCCGCCTTGATCGTGCCGGACCACTCCTTCTCCTCGCGCTCCTGGTGCGTGTCGCGGCCGTTGTGCGCCACGTTGGCCCAGGGCAGGCAGCTGTAGCCGACGATCTGGCGGATCAGCGTCTGCTGCGTGGCTGGCGGCAGCGAGGCGAACGGCACGCCGCGCGTGGTCAGCGCGGTAGCGATGCGGCCGATCGCAGCCGGACTGACCTGCCCGTTCGCGCCGAAGTACGAGCGGCAACCCGGGCTGCCGTTCGGATTGCTGTAGGCCGAATCGAGTTCCTTGTCCTCGGTGGTGTAACGCAGGCCCAGGGTCAGATCGAAGGCATCGGTCGCGTGCCATGTGTTGTTGGTGAACACCGCGAAGCTCTTGGCATTCTGCTTGTACTTGTCATTGGCACCAAAGCCGGCGAACACGGTGCCCGGAGCCAGGCCGGTCGCGTCGGCCAGGAAGCGCGGCGCGGTCGGCGATGCGGTCAGCGCCGGATTGATCAGCGCCAGCAATGCGGTCGACAGGTACGGCTCGTAGGCATTGCCGATCCGGTAGGTTTCGTTGCGGTCCAGGTCCTCGTCGGAATAGAACGCGCCGACCATCCAGTCGATCTTCTCGGTCGCGCCGGTCAGGCGGAATTCCTGGGTGAAGGTCTCGAAGCCGGTGAACGACTCGTCCTGCCGCGGATTGCGATACAGCAGGTCGGCGCTGGAGAAATCGAAATCCAGCCCGTTGATCGCACCCCAGTCGCGGTAGGCGGTGATCGAGGTCAGCGTCGCCTCGTTGAGCCAGGGCGTGTTCCAGGTGACTTCGGCGGACAGGCCCTTGTCCTTGATGTCCTGTTCGGTGCTGCGGTTGCTCCACGCCTCGCGCGCGAACGGATCGGCCACCGGCGCGACGCCGCTGTCCGGCGACAACGCGTTGATGATGTCGCCGGTACGCCCGCGCACCGTGGTCACGCCGGTGCAGCAGTTCTCCTCGCGACTGGTGTAGTCGGCGATGAAGACGATGTCCAGGTCGTCGTTCGGCTCAACCAGCAGCTGCCCGCGCAGCGACTGGTAGTTCTGGTCGAAGTCGTCCTTTTCCTGGCGTGGTCCGGCGCCGGTGTGCACGTCGACGAAGCCGTCGCGGATGCGTTTGGTGCCGAACACGCGGAACGCGGCCTTCTCGCCCAGCGGTGCGTTGAACGCGCCGCTGACGCCGAGTGCGCCGTAGTTGCCGAAGGTGAATTCGCCGTCGACGCCGACCTCGTGGTTGGGGCGGCGGGTGATGACGTTGATGACGCCGGCCGAGGTGTTCTTGCCGAACACCGTGCCCTGCGGACCCTTCAGCACCTCGATGCGTTCGATCTCGCCGAGGTCGCCGAAGCCGACGCCATTGCGCGGCCGATATACACCGTCGATCACCACGCCCACCGACGACTCCAGGCCGGCGTTGTCGCCGACGGTGCCGATGCCACGGATGCGGGCGGTGGTCTGCGCCTCGCTCTGGGTGCTGGTCACGGTCAGGCCCGGCACCAGCACCTGCATGTCCTTGACGTCACGCACGCCGGCGTCCTGCAGCTGCTGCTGCGACAGCGTGGTGATCGCGATCGGCACGTTCTGCAACTGCTCTTCGCGCTTCTGCGCGGTGACGACCAGCGTGCCCAGCGTTTTGGGCTGGTCCTCATCGACGTTGCCGGTGACCGGCTTGGCATCCTGCGCCGACACTGACAACGGCATTGAAACCAGAACGGAAACAACCGCCAGCGCCAACAGGTTGCGCTGCAGACCGGATGCCTTCATGGAATGTCCCCTTGGGATGGATGGCTCACATCGAAAAACGACGGAAAGCACGGCCCAGGCCAGCGCCGGGCAACGCCAAGACCCTGGTGCCGGCAGGTGGGGGACCCCGGCTTCCCGTTGCGGATCTGCGAAGCGCAGCAACGGTATCACAGGACTGTACGGTCCAGCATTGAGCGATCAGGCAAACTATGCGCCCTCTCCCGACCGCCCGGAATGCATGTCCAGCGCCGCGCAGCACACGCCCTTGATGAAGCAGTTTTTCGCCGCCAAGGCCGAGCATCCCGACGTGCTGCTGTTCTTCCGGATGGGCGATTTCTACGAGCTGTTCTACGACGATGCGCGCAAGGCAGCGCGGCTGCTCGACATCACCCTGACCCAGCGCGGCAATTCCGCTGGCCAGCCGATCCCGATGGCTGGCGTGCCCCACCACGCGGCCGAGGGTTATCTGGCGCGGCTGGTGGCATTGGGCGAGTCGGTGGCGATCTGCGAGCAGATCGGCGACCCGGCTGCCAGCAAGGGCCTGGTCGAGCGCAAGGTGGTGCGCATCGTCACTCCCGGCACGGTGACCGACGAAGCCCTACTGAGCGAACGTCGCGACACCTTGCTGCTGGCCGTGTCGCGCAACAAGCACGGTTATGGTCTGGCCTGGGCCGACCTGGCCGGCGGGCGCTTCCTGGCCAACGAAGTGATCGGCGACGACGCGCTGGAAGCGGAGCTGTCCCGCCTGGAGCCGGCCGAACTGCTGCTGCCCGACGAGGACGGCTGGCCGGCCTTCGTCGCCGCGCGCAATGGCCTGCGCCGACGCGCGCCGTGGCTCTTCGATGCCGATACCGGTCGCCGGCAACTGCTGCAGTTCTTCGGACTGCACGACCTGACCGGGTTCGGACTGGAAGACCGCCCCTTGGCGATCGCCGCCGCCAGCGCGCTGCTCGGTTACGTCGAGGAAACCCAGAAGCAGCGCCTGCCGCACCTGACCGCCATCGCGATCGAAGCCAGCGATGGCGCGATCGCGATGAATGCCGCCACGCGCCGGCACCTGGAACTGGACACGCGCGTCGATGGCGACAGCAGGCACACGCTGCTGGGCGTGCTCGACACGACGATCACGCCGATGGGCGGACGCCTGCTGCGGCGCTGGCTGCACAGGCCGCTGCGCGATCGGCGCATCGTCGGCGAGCGCCACCATGCGGTCGCCACGCTGATCGATCAGGGCGCGGAACGATCCCTGCGCGAGAACTTCCGCGCGCTCGGCGATCTGGAACGCATCCTGTCGCGCATCGCCCTGCGTTCGGCGCGACCGCGCGACCTGAGTACGCTGCGCGACGGCCTGGCGCTGCTGCCCGACCTGCGCGTCCTGCTTTCCCCGCTCGATTCGCCGCGACTGCAGGCACTGCTCGCCGAGTTCGGCGAACACGACGCCGAGGCCACGTTGCTTGCGCAGGCTCTTGTCGAACAGCCGCCGGTGCTGGCCCGCGACGGCGGCATCTTCGCCGCAGGCTACGACGCCGAGCTCGACGAACTGCGCACGCTGTCCACCCACGCCGACCAGTTCCTGATCGACCTCGAAGCGCGCGAACGCGAGGCCAGCGGCATCGCCTCGCTGAAGGTCGGCTACAACCGCGTGCACGGCTACTTCATCGAGATCAGCAAGGGTCAGTCCGCGCGCGCGCCGACGCACTACACGCGGCGGCAGACGCTGACCGGCGCCGAGCGCTACATCACCGAGGAGTTGAAGGCGTTCGAGGACAAGGTCCTGTCCGCGCGCGAGCGCGCGTTGTCGCGCGAGAAACTGCTGTACGAAGGACTGCTCGATGCCCTCAACGCACGGCTGGAACCGCTCAGGCATTGCGCCGCCGCGCTGAGCGAGCTCGATGTGCTGGCCTGCTTCGCCGAACGCGCGCAGCAGTTGGACTGGTCATCACCGCAGCTGTCCGATGCGCCCGGCCTGCGCATCGAACGCGGCCGCCATCCGGTGGTGGAAGCGGTGCGCGCGGAACCGTTCACGCCCAACGATCTCATGCTGGGCAATGCCGCCCATGGTGAGCCTGTCGAGCGATCCGCTCATGGTGAGCCTGTCGAACCACGCATGCTGGTGATCACCGGCCCGAACATGGGCGGCAAGAGCACCTACATGCGCCAGAACGCCTTGATCGTGCTGCTGGCGCACATCGGCAGCTTCGTGCCGGCGGCGCGCGCGGAGATCGGCCCGATCGACCGCATCCTGACCCGCATCGGCGCCGGCGACGACCTCGCACGCGGGCAGTCGACCTTCATGGTCGAGATGGCCGAGACCAGCTACATCCTGCACCACGCCACCGCACAGTCGCTGGTGCTGATGGACGAGATCGGCCGCGGCACGTCGACTTACGACGGCCTCGCGCTGGCCGATGCGGTCGCGCGTCATCTGGCCGGAGTCAACCGCTGCTACACGCTGTTCGCGACGCATTACTTCGAACTGACCGCGCTGGCCGAGCCCAACAGCGGCATCGCCAACGTGCACCTGGATGCGGTCGAGCATCGCGACGCGGGCGGCGAGGACGCGCTGGTGTTCATGCACGCGGTCAAGGACGGACCGGCCGACCGCAGCTTCGGTCTGCAGGTGGCCGCGCTGGCCGGGCTGCCGAAGTCGGTGGTGAAGCAGGCGCGCGGCCGGCTCGCGGAACTGGAGCAACGCGGCGACTCGCGCGCCGCCACCGTCACACCGGTCGCGCTCGACAGTCCGCAGCAGATCGGCCTGTTCGCACCCGCCTCCGCCGCCCTCGATGCGCTGGCGGCGATCGATCCGGACGAACTGACGCCGAAGCAGGCACTGGAAGCGCTGTATCGCCTGAAGGCGCTGTAGGAATTCTGTTTGTCGTAGCGTGTGCCGTGCGCACGATCGGTGGCTTCGACGCGACACGTTCGTGCGCACAGCGCACGCTACGGCCGGCGATCAAATGTGGCTTCGCGACCAGCAGCAGCTTGGCGCGGCGAAACGGGGTTGCAGGCAGGATCATCCAAGAGGATGGAACACCGCCACCTTTTCGATTTCGTAACGGATGCCGGCCTACTGTCTGCCTTCACCCGCAGCCAGAGCCCGCCATGAATGCCTCGTCTTCGCTGACCGACGACCTCGCCTCGCAACTGCAGGGCGCACCGCTGCAACAGATCGCCCAGCAACTGGGTGTCGATCCATCGCAGGCCAATGCCGCAGTCGGTGCGGCGCTGCCGTTGCTGATGGGTGCACTTGGCCGCAATGCCAGCCAGCCACAGGGTGCGCAGGCGCTGTTCGGCGCCTTGCAGAAAGACCATGCCGGCCTCGACCTGGGCAGCGTGCTGGGGTCGGTACTTGGCGGCGGTGGCCAGGGCGAACGGATCCTCGGCCACGTGCTCGGCGATCGCGAACCGCGTGCCGAACAGGCGCTGGGACAGGCGACCGGGCTCGGCGGCGACAAGGCCAACATGCTGCTGCGCTGGCTGGCGCCGATCGTGATGGCCTACCTCGCCAAGCGCATGTTCGACCAGCGCCAGGGCACGACCGAGGTCGCCGGCAACGACGCCGCCTCGTCACCGCAGGCACTGGGCGACATCCTCGGCCAGGAACGGCAGCGCATCGGCGAGCAGGGCGGACTCGGCGGCGGAATGATGAGCGCCGTACTCGACCAGGATGCCGACGGTGACGTCGACCTGTCGGACCTGATGAGGGTTGGCCAGTCGCTCCTCGGCAATCTTCCCCGCGCCTGACGCCCTCGCCCACCCGCACAAGCCAGAACCGGTGCGACGACTCCGTAGTCTTGCCGACCGCGTGTAACCGCGCGACGAACAATAGCTATTGCCTATCGACAACTTCGCTTCATTCAATTTCATAAACCGTCCACCTGGACGTAGGCTCCCTTGATCCCAGCCCGAGAACGCCAGCCATGAACAAAGAAGTAGCTCAGTGCCCCTTCCACCAGACCGCTGGCGGCGGTACCAGCAACCGCCACTGGTGGCCGAACCAGCTGCGCCTGGACCTGCTCAACCAGCATTCGTCCCGCTCCAATCCGCTGGACGATGATTTCGACTACGCAGCCGAATTCAAGAAGCTCGACTACCACGAACTGAAGAAGGACCTGCGCGCGCTGATGACCGACTCGCAGGACTGGTGGCCGGCCGACTTCGGCCACTACGGCGGCCTGATGATCCGCATGGCCTGGCACAGCGCCGGCACCTATCGCATCGGCGACGGCCGCGGCGGCGGCGGTCGCGGCCAGCAGCGCTTCGCCCCGCTCAACAGCTGGCCGGACAATGTCAGCCTGGACAAGGCGCGGCGCCTGCTGTGGCCGGTCAAGCAGAAGTACGGGCAGAAGATCTCCTGGGCCGACCTGATCATCCTGGCCGGCAACGTGGCGCTGGAGACGATGGGTTTCCGCACCTTCGGCTTCGGCGCCGGGCGCGAGGACACCTGGGAGCCGGACCTGGACGTGTACTGGGGCCGCGAGACCAAGTGGCTCGGCGGCGATGACCGCTATTCGCGCGGCTCGCCCGGCGTGGACGAGGCGCACGGCGTGCTGGTCAAGGACGACGACAGCATGGTCAAGCACACCCGCGACCTGGAGAACCCGCTCGCGGCGGTGCAGATGGGCCTGATCTACGTGAACCCGGAGGGGCCGGACGGCAATCCCGATCCGCTGCTGGCCGCCAAGGACATCCGCGACACCTTCGGCCGGATGGCGATGGACGACGAGGAAACGGTGGCCCTGATCGCCGGCGGGCACAGCTTCGGCAAGACCCATGGCGCCGGCCCGGCCGACAACGTCGGCGCCGAGCCGGAAGCGGCCGACCTGGAGCTGCAGGGCTTGGGCTGGCGCAACCGCTTCGGCACCGGCCACGGCGGCGACACCATCACCTCCGGCCTGGAAGTGACCTGGACCCAGACTCCTTCGCTGTGGAGCAACAAGTTCTTCGAGAACCTGTTCGGCTTCGAATGGGAACTGGAGAAGTCGCCGGCCGGTGCGCAGCAGTGGGTGGCCAGGGGCGCGCCGGCGGACGTGCCGCACGCACACGATCCGTCGAAGAAGCTCCGTCCGACGATGCTCACCACCGACCTGTCGCTGCGCTTCGACCCCATCTACGGGCCGATCTCCAAACGCTTCCTGGAGAACCCGCAGGCATTCGCCGATGCCTTCGCCCGCGCCTGGTTCAAGCTGACCCACCGCGACATGGGCCCGCGCGCGCGCTACCTCGGCCCGGAAGTACCGAAGGAAGAACTGATCTGGCAGGACCCGGTACCCGCCGTCGACCATCCGCTGGTGGAAGCGGCCGACATCTCGTCGTTGAAGCAGAAGATCGCCGACTCCGGCCTGTCGGTATCCGAACTGGTGTCGACCGCATGGGCCTCCGCCTCGACCTTCCGCGGCGGCGACAAGCGTGGTGGCGCCAACGGCGCGCGCATCCGCCTCGCCCCGCAGAAGGACTGGGCGGTCAACCAGCCGGCGCAGCTGGAAAAGGTGCTCAAGGCGCTGCAGCGCATCCAGGCCGACTTCAACATCGATGCCAGCGGTGGCAAGAAGATCTCGCTGGCCGATCTGATCGTGCTGGCCGGCGGCGTAGGCATCGAGCAGGCCGCCAAGGCCGCCGGCGCCGATGTCAGCGTGCCGTTCTCGCCGGGCCGCACCGACGCGCGCCAGGACCAGACCGATGTCGACTCGTTCGCGCCGCTGGAGCCGTTCGCCGACGGCTTCCGCAACTACCAGAAGGCGCCTTCGGCGGTGCCGGCCGAGCATCTGCTGGTGGACAAGGCGCAACTGCTGACCCTGACCGCGCCGGAGATGACTGCGCTGGTCGGCGGCCTGCGCGTGCTGGGCGCGAACCATGGCGGTTCGGCGCTCGGCGTGTTCACCACTCGGCCGGGTACGCTGAGCAACGATTTCTTCGTCAACCTGCTCGACATGGGCACGGAGTGGACGGCGATCTCCGACACCAAGGACGTGTTCGAGGGCCGTGATCGCGCCAGCGGCGAAGTGAAGTGGACCGGTACCCGCGTCGACCTGGTGTTCGGCTCGAACTCGGTGCTGCGCGCGCTGGCCGAGGTCTACGGCAGCGCGGACGGGCAGCACAAGTTCGTCGGCGATTTCGTGGCGGCATGGGCCAAGGTGATGGACCTGGATCGCTTCGACCTGCGTTGACCTGCTCACTGCTTCGCGACGCTACAAAAGGAACGCCGGCCTGTGCCGGCGTTCTTTTTTTCGGCGCCGTAACGCCCTGCCCGCGCTTCAGGTCGCGTCGATGTCGCCCAGCGCGCGGATCAGCTTGCGCGCACGCTTGTCGGGCTTGGTCAGTGGCGCCTGGTAGCCAGCACGTGCCGCACGCAACTCGGCGCGACGCGCTTCACGCGCCAGCCGCGATTCGTCCGACTCCCGATACAGCGTCTGTGCGACGGCGCCCGAACCACGCCGATCGCTGGTCGCGACCACTTCGATCGCGAAGACTTCCTCGCCGCGCACGACCTTCATCGCGTCGCCGACCTGCACGTTGCGCGAAGCCTTGGCACGCTGGCCGCCGACGTCGACCTTGCCGGTCTCGATCGCCTGCTTCGCCAGGCTGCGCGTCCTGAAGAAGCGCGCGGCCCACAGCCAGAGGTCGAGCCGTACCGCGGGCGGCGGCGCGGCAGCGCGCGGATCTTCGTCGGTTCGATGCGGCATCCACGCCATTTTACCGTACGCCTCGCAGCCGTCTGGCAAGATGCGGCGAAGATGAAGACCTCGCTCGATCTCACACGCGGCCCGATCGGCTCCACGCTGTTCGTGTTCGCGCTGCCGATCCTCGCCGGCAACGTACTGCAGTCGCTCAATGGCTCGGTCAACGCGATCTGGGTCGGGCGCTTCCTCGGCGAACAGGCGCTGACGGCGACGGCGAACGCCAACAACATCATGTTCTTCCTGATCGGCGCGATCTTCGGCGTCGGCATGGCCGCGACGATCCTGGTCGGCCAGGCGATCGGCGCCAAGGACATGGCGCAGGCCAAGCGCGTGATCGGCACCAGTGCGACGTTCTTCTTCGGCGTCTCGCTGGTCGTTGCCTGCATCGGCATGCCGCTGTCGCGCCACATTCTGGCGTGGATGAGCACGCCGCCGGAAGCCCTGCCGCTGGCCGAAGCTTATCTGCGCATCATTTTCATGGCAGTGCCGTTCCTGTACATGTTCGCGTTCCTGTCGGCGATCCTGCGCGGCTCTGGCGATACCCGCACGCCGTTCGCGTTCCTGCTGCTGGTGGTGCTGCTCGACATCGTCTTCAATCCGCTGCTGATCTTCGGCATCGGCCCGTTTCCGGAAATGGGCATCGCCGGCTCGGCGACCGCGACCCTGATCTCCAATGTGATCAGCCTGGTCGCGCTGATCCTGTGGCTGCGGCATCGCCGCCATCCGCTGTGGATCAGCCGCCACGAAAACGCAGTGTACAAGCCTGACCTGGCGATCCTGCGCGCACTGGTGGTCAAGGGCGTGCCGATGGGCCTGCAGATGATCCTGATCTCGCTGGCGATGATCATGATGATCAGCATGGTCAATGCCTATGGCGTCGACACCACTTCAGCCTATGGCGCCGCCTTGCAGTTATGGACCTACGTGCAGATGCCGGCGATGGCGATCGGCGCGGCATGTTCGTCGATGGCTGCGCAGAATGTCGGTGCAGGGCGCTGGGACCGCGTCGACGGCACCGCACGCACCGGCACGCTGTTCAACTTCCTGATGACCGGCGCCCTGATCCTGCCGCTGGTCCTGTTCGATCGCAGCATCCTGTCGCTGTTCATGCCCGAAGGCAGCGCGGCGCTGGAACATGCGCGCCATCTGAACCACATCGCGGTGTGGTCTTTCCTGTTCTTCGGCGTGACCTTCGTCGTTTCCGGCGTGGTGCGCGCTACCGGCGCGGTGATTCCACCGCTGGTGATACTCGGCATCGCGCTATGGGGCATCCGCATCCCATTTGCCAAACTGCTGCAACCGACGCTGGGCGCCGACGCGATCTGGTGGAGCTTCCCTGCCAGCGCCCTGTGCGCGATGCTGATGTCGCTGGCGTATTACAGATGGGGCAACTGGCGGAAAGCGACCATGCTGCCAGCAGAACCGGATGGCATCGCGGTACCGGCGGAAATTCCGGCGCAACCGCCATCGCCCGTGGCCGACCAGGGGCCGCGGGCTTGAGTTCGGCTGCCGATGCCACGAAGCCGCTCTGCGGCAGGCCGACGATGCCGAGACTCCTGCCGTGGATCGCACTGCCGATCTACCTTGCCATCGGCACCGCCGCGGCGGTCACGCCCACGATCGATGGCGTCGCCAAGCCCGGCGAGTGGGCCGGTGCGCGCCGTGAAAAGCTGGTCGGCGGCGGTGAGGTATGGCTATTGCGGGCAGGCAACGACTTGTATGTTGCGGTCGAAGGAAGCGGCACGGGCTTTCCGAGCCTGTGCGTGGGCGACGCGGATCGCGTCGAGGTACTGCACGCGTCAGCCGCATTGGGGACGGTTGCATACCAGCGCGGCGCGAAAGCCTGGTCGCGCGGACCGGGATTCGAATGGCGAGTACGCGATCTGCCCGAGCCTGCACCGACGCTCTCCACCGATCGCGAATCGTTCCTGAAGGAACAGCGCTGGCTCGCCAACACCAGTCGCACAGGCGCGCCATTTCGGGAGTTCAGGATCATCCTCGACGCGGGGCGCCGCTTCCTCGGCGTCGTGTTCCTGTCCACGAACGGAATGCAGGCGGCGTACTGGCCGGCATCGGTGAATGACGGTTGCCGCGACATGGATCTACTTCGCGGCGAAGCACCCCACTCGGTTGAACTGACGCCATCGCGCTGGCACGACATCGAGTGACTCGTAGGTTCTGTCGACAGCGCCGCACGCAGACGTCGATCTGCATCCAAAACAAAACGGCCACCCGAAGGTGGCCGTTTGCATATCGAATGAGGCGGAAAACTTACTCGGCGGAAGCGGCCGCGGCACTCTTGGCCTTGGCGTGTGCAGCCAGATCTTCCTTGATGCGAGCCTTCTTGCCTTCCAGGCCACGCAGGTAATACAGCTTGCCGGCGCGGACCGCGCCGCGGCGCTTGACCTGCACCGAGTCGATGGTGGCGCTGTGGGTCTGGAAGACGCGCTCGACGCCGTAGCCGTGCGAGATCTTGCGCACGGTGAAGGCGGAGTTGAGGCCGGCGTTCTTCTTGCCGATCACGACGCCCTCGTAGGCCTGCACGCGCTCGCGGTTGCCTTCCTTCACCTTGACGTTGACGACGACGGTGTCGCCCGGGCCGAAGTCGGGCAGCTGGCGCTGCACCTGGGCGGCTTCGAAATCCTGCAACAGGGTATGGATGGAATTGGTCATGGCGCGGCCTGCTTGATCTGGGTTCTGTCGTTATTGGATGCCGGGTCGACCTGCGGGCAGGCGCCTGACGATAGAGCGAAGCCGCGCATTATAGCGGCCTTTTTCCTTGCGTGGCTAGGGTTTAGCGTTCCGCATGAGGGTGGGCCTTGGCCCACAGCCTGTGACTATCCGTATCCCCGCGATCAGCTCGGAGCGCCGGTTTTGACGCGCACCTCACCAGCCCGATGGTGGGCCGGGGCCCGCCCTACGGATTTTCGGCCTTGAACGCTTCCAGCAGCTTCCGGTCGGCCGCGGACAGCGCGGCCTCGTCCAGCAGCTCCGGCCGCCGCTGCCAGGTCCGCCCCAGCGCCTGCTGCCGGCGCCAGCGCGCGATCCCGGCGTGATTGCCCGACATCAGCACCTCCGGCACCGTGCCCAGTTCATGCTCGACCGGCCGGGTGTAGTGCGGGCAGTCGAGCAGGCCATCGGCCGCGAAGCTGTCCTGGGCGGCGGATTCGGCATCGTTCAATGCCCCCTCCTGCAATCGCGCGACCGCGTCGACCACGACCGCGGCGGCCAGTTCGCCGCCGGACAGCACGTAGTCGCCGATCGAAAGCTCCTCGTCCACCTCGGCCGCGACCAGTCGCTCGTCGATGCCTTCGTAGCGCCCGCACAGCAGGATGAAACGCGGCTCGCCGGCCAGTTCACGGACCTTGGCCTGGGTCAGCGGCATGCCCTGCGGGCTCAGGTAGATGACTTTGGCCGGCGCCGGATCGGCCGCACGCGCGGCCGCCAGGCAGGCGCGCAGCGGATCGATCAGCATCACCATGCCCGGTCCACCGCCAAAGGGACGATCGTCGACACGCCGGTAATTGCCCTCGGCATGGTCGCGCGGGTTCCAGCCGTGCAGCGCGAGCAGTCCGCGCTCCTGCGCGCGGCCAACGACGCCATGGCCGGCGACCTGGGTCACGAACTCGGGGAACAGGCTGACGATGTCGATGCGCATCGTGGGCGGGGATGGTGATTAGTGATTCGTGATTGGTGATTCGCAGGACAAGGGCCGCCGCTCGAATCACCAATCACCAATCACGAATCACGGCTTCAGAACTCCGGATCCCAATCGACGACGATCAGTTGCGAGTCGAAGTCGATCGAGACGACGTAATCGGGCATCGCGAACGGAATCATCCGCTCGCGGTCGCCCTGCACCACCACCACGTCGTTGACGCCGGTCGAGAACAGGTGCGAGACGCGGCCGAACTCGACGCCTTCGGTGTTGACCACACGCAGGCCTTCCAGGTCGATCCAGTAGTACTCACCAGGCTTGGGCGGCGGCAACGCCGAGCGCGCGACCCATACTTCGGTGCCACGCAACGCCTCGGCGGCATCGCGGTCGGACACTTCCGGCATCTTCGCCACCACGCCCTTCGGCGTGTCGCGGCCGCGGGCGCCATCAAGCGCGCGCTCCCGGCCCTGCGCGTCGCGCAGCGTCCAGGGCTGGTAGCGGAAGATCGCGGCCTTCGGCTCGGTGAACGAGTCGAGCTTGACCTCGCCGCGCACGCCGAAGGCGCCGACGATCCTGCCCAACAGGACGCGGCGGCGGCTATCGGTCATGGATGCTCAGCCGTGCGTGACACGGCTGCAGGAATCAGGCCGAAGCCTGAGCCTTGGCCGCTTCCTTGTACAGGTTGCGGACCTTGTCGGTCATCTGCGCGCCCTGGCCGATCCAGTGCTTGACGCGCTCGGTGTCGAGCTCGACGCGCTTCTCGTTGCCGGAGGCGACCGGGTTGAAGTAACCCACGCGCTCGATGTTGCGGCCATCGCGCGCTGCGCGCTGGTCGGTGACGATGATGTGGTAGAAGGGGCGCTTCTTGGCGCCGCCACGGGTGAGGCGGATCTTGACCATGAACGGTATTTCCTGTGTTGCCCAGTCGCCAGGGAGCGGCGAGGTAAGCCGGAAATTGTAAGCCATTGACGCGGCCGAGGAAACTCCCGGCTTCGCAGCCCGCCAAGGCCTCAGATCAGCGCCCGGGCCTGGTTCCACCATCGATCGACGCATTCCGCAGCCGGCCGGTCCGGGGCCAGCCAGGCAGACTGGCCGGCCCAGGCCTGGATCCGGGCGAGGTCGCCGTCGATTCCGCCCTGGCCGCGCATCGCCGCGGTCAGGCCGCGCTGGACCGGATAGGCGGCCGGCCGCGGCGCCTCCGGACCGGCGGCAGCGCGGACGTATTCCGTGGCGAGCGAACGTCCCAGCCGACCGGAAAAGGCGCGCGTCGGCCAGGTGTCTTCCGGCTCCGTGGCCGCCAGCGCCTGCGCCCACGACGATGCAATTCCCGCTTCCGGACAGCGCAGGAACCCGGTACCGATCTGCACCGCGCTGGCTCCCAGCGCCAAGGCGGCTGCGATGCCACGGCCGTCGGCAATGCCACCGGCGGCGATCACCGGCACCTTGAGCCTGTCGACCAGCCTTGGCAGCAGCGCGAACAGGCCGATCGCCTGGCGTTCGGCGCAGCCCGCATCGAACGCGCCGCGATGACCGCCTGCTTCGAAGCCCTGCGCGACGATCGCATCGGCCCCGGCCGCTTCCGCCGCCAGCGCTTCCTGCAGTGTGGTGGCGCAGGCGAACCAGGCGATGCCTGCTGCGCGCAACCGCACGACGAATGTCGCGGGGAACACGCCCATGATCGACGAGGCCACTTGCGGACACGCCGCCAGCGTCGCCTCGCATTGCAGGTCGAAATCAGGCGGCGTGGCGTTGCCGGCAGAGACATCGACGGCCGGCCCCCACTGCGCCAGGAATTCGCGCATCGCGGTTTCGGCCGCCACATCGCGGCGAGGCGGCGGATCCGGAATCCAGAGGTTGATCTGCACGGGTCCGTCGCCGCCGCTCCGGTAGTCGGCCATCCACGCGGCGATGGCGTCGGGCGAGTGCAGCAGCGCACCCAGCGCGCCCATGCCGCCGGCGTTTGCCACCGAGATCGAAAGCAACGGAGGACAGGCACCGGCCATCGGCGCCAGCAGGATCGGGACGCGCAGGCCGAAACGAGCGCAGAAAGCGTCGACGCGCTGCTGGATGGCCGGACGTGTCATCGCTACGCCACGGATACCCCGAACGCGTGCCCGACCGCCGCTGTCAGCGCCATCGCCAATGCGCTCCAGAAGGTCACGCGCGCGGCGCCCTTGCCCATCGACGCGCCGCCGGCTCGTGCCGCCAGCGCACCGAGCGCTGCGAGGCAGACCAGGGACACGGCCATGACCGTCGGACCGACACGGGCCGGCGCGACCAGCGCCGTCAGCAGCGGCAGGGCCGCGCCGCAGGCGAAAGCGGCCGCCGACGCCATCGCGGCCTGCACCGGCCGCGGTGCGTTGTAGTCGTTGATGCCGAGTTCGTCGCGCGCATGCGCAGCCAAGGCATCGCGTGCCGTCAGCTGGTCGGCGACCTGTTTGGCCAGCGCCGGCTCAAGCCCGCGCTCGACATAGATCGCGGCGAGCTCCTGCCGTTCTTCGTCAGGGAAGTGCTTCAGTTCCTGGCGCTCGATCGCCAGGTCGGCCTTCTCGATATCCGCCTGCGAACTGACCGAGATGTATTCGCCGGCGGCCATCGACATCGCGCCGCCGACCAGGCCGGCGAGACCAGCCAGCAGTACCTGCCGGTGGTCGGAACTGGCCGCGGCCACGCCGACCATCAGACTGGCGGTGGAGACGATGCCGTCGTTGGCGCCGAGCACCGCCGCGCGCAGCCAGCCGGTGCGTGCGCCGCGATGGGGTTCGATGACTGCGTGTCGGCGCACGTCGGCTCGACGTCAGCGGAACGGCATCCCGCCGCCGCCCATCATCCCGCGCATGCCGCGCATCATGCCCTTCATGCCGCCGCGGCCGAGCTTGCCCATCATCTTCTCCATCTGCTGGTACTGCTTCAGCAGGCGGTTGACGTCGGCCGGCGTGGTGCCCGAGCCCTTGGCGATGCGCGCGCGACGCGAGCCGTTGAGCAGTTGCGGATTGCGGCGCTCGCGCTTGGTCATCGAGCCGATGATCGCGATCATGCGCGGCATTTCCTTGCCGGTGACCTGGTTCTTCACCGCATCCGGGATCTGCCCCATGCCCGGCAGCTTGTCCATGAGGCCCGACAGGCCACCCATGTTCTGCATCTGCTCGAGCTGGTCGCGCATGTCGTTCAAGTCGAACTTCTTGCCCTTGGCGACTTTCTCCGCCAGCTTCTTCGCCTTGTCCTGGTCGACCTGTTGTTCGACCTGTTCGACCAGCGACAGCACGTCGCCCATGTCGAGGATGCGGCTGGCGACGCGGTCCGGGTGGAATACGTCCAGGCCATCGGGTTTCTCGCCGACGCCGATGAACTTGATCGGCTTGCCGGTGACGTAGCGCACGCTCAATGCAGCGCCGCCGCGCGCGTCGCCATCGGTCTTGGTCAGCACCACGCCGGTCAGCGGCAGCGCCTCGCCGAAGTGCTTGGCGGTGACCGCCGCGTCCTGGCCGGTCATCGAATCGACAACGAACAGGGTTTCGACCGGATCGACCGCGGCATGCAGCGCCTTGATCTCGGTCATCATCGCTTCGTCGATGCTGGTGCGGCCCGCGGTGTCGACGATCAGCACATCGACGAAGGATTTCCTGGCGTCGGCGATCGCGGCACGGACGATGGCTTCGGGTTTCTGTGCGGCGTCGGACGGGAAGAACAGCACGTCGACCTGCTGCGCGAGCTGGCGCAGCTGTTCGATCGCGGCCGGCCGATAGACGTCGGCGCTGACCACCATCACCTTCTTCTTGCGCTTTTCCTTGAGGTGCTTGGCCAGCTTGCCGGCCGTGGTGGTCTTGCCCGCGCCCTGCAGGCCGGCCATCAGGATCACCGCCGGCGCCGGCACGTTGAGGTTGAGGTCGCTGGCCTGCGCGCCCATCACCGCGGTCAGTTCGTCGCGCACCACCTTGATCAGCGCCTGGCCCGGCGTCAGCGACTTCAGCACTTCCTGGCCGACCGCGCGCACCTTGATGCGCTCGATCAGCGCCTGCACCACCGGCAGCGCGACGTCGGCCTCGAGCAGTGCGATGCGCACCTCGCGGGTCGCTTCGCGGATGTTCTCCTCGGTCAGCCGGCCGCGCCCGCGCAGGCGTTCGATGGTGCCGGACAGGCGTTGGGTGAGGGATTCGAACATGGAGGGATGGGCGTATTGCGAAAGGATGCGAATTATAGCCCGCGCCTCGACGCCTCTTTTTCCTGTGGAGGAAGCGCCGCCGTCCTGCCGAAGCCCGGCATATGCGACACTGCGCCGATGACAATCGTTCTCATCGCCACCTTGCTCTACCTCGCTGCCGCGGGCCTGTTGGTACATGCGGTGGCACGCGATGAGGGCACGGCCACGCAGGCGTGGCTGCTGCCCGCGCTCGCCGCAGTGGCCCTGCATGCGCTGGAGCATGTGATCGGCTGGCGCAGGAGCGGCGGTGCGGACCTGCATTTCTTCGCGGCGTTGTCGCTGGTCGGGCTCGGCATGGCCGGCCTGACCACGGCGTTCGGCGCCACCGGCCGGATGGCGGCGTTGGGCGTGGTGGTGTTTCCGGTCGCGGCAACCTCGCTGCTGGCGTATGCCGGCTACGGCCATGTTTCCGGCGACGCGCTCGACTGGCGATTGCAGTTGCATGCCTGGTGCGCGCTGCTCGCCTACGCGACGCTGGCCGTCGCCGCGCTGCTGGCGCTGATGCTGTGGCTGCAGGAACGCGCCCTGCGCCGGCGCGAATTCCGCGGCTGGCTGCGCGCATTGCCGCCGCTGACCGAACTCGAATCGCTGCTGTTCCGCACCATCGCCGTCGGCTTCGTGCTGCTCACCGCGACCTTGCTGACCGGCGTGCTGTTCGTCGAGAACCTGTTCGCCCAGCACCTCGTGCACAAGACCGTGCTGAGCGTGCTGTCATGGCTGGCGTTCGGCGCGCTGCTGCTTGGCCGCTGGCGCTACGGCTGGCGCGGCGCCACGGCGGTGCGCTGGACGCTGGCGGCAATGCTGTTGCTGGTACTGGCCTTTTTCGGCAGCAAGTTCGTGTTGGAGTTGCTGCTGAAGCAGGTCTGATCCGGCAGCGTTTCGACTTCGCCGCACCGCGCGCGGCCAGGTTTCGAGCCGCTTGGCGGCAGCTTCGTCGTCCGATTCCGGTTTCCGTCGCGCCGCGCTCCACGATTCCGGACGCACTGGTTATCGTCCGCCGCAATTCCGCAAGCGGACAGCCTCGTGAAATACGCAGACGCCATCAACCGCCCGCCACCGCGGCAGCGCCATCCACTGCGCTGGCTGAAGCGCACCGCGCTGGCGATCATCGCGCTCCTGCTGCTGGCGCTGGCCTGGGACGTCCTCAGCTACGACGCCGATGCGTGGCTGGCCGATTACAGCCGGCTCAAACAGGACATGGCACAGGGTTACGCCAACCTGGACTGGATGGTCGAAAAGCGCGGCGTCGACCTGCCCGCGCTGGATCGCCGCACCACCGATGCGCTGCGCAACGCACACTCCAACCTGCGCGCCTTCATCGCATTGCGCAGCTTCGTGCGCGGCTTCAACGATCCGCATCTGCGCATGAAACCCGGCGCACGACCGGCGTCGGCCACCGCCCGCACCAGTGGCAGCCAAGCCGTCGCAACAAGCGAGGAAGCAGACCCCGCGGCGGCTGATTGCGTTGCCGCCGGTCACGAGGAAGGCGACCACGCATTCCGTTTCCCGTTCGCGCGGGTCGCGGGCTGGAAGCCGATTCGCAACGGCGACTTTCCCACCGGCATGATCGGCGACACCGGCGTGCTGCGGATCGCGCAGTTCGGCGAGGATCGATACCTCGACGCCTGCCAGGCGGTGTTCAAGCCAGGCATCGGACGGCATGCGCTCAAGCTGGCGGTACGCGCGCATCAGCAGGCGTTGCTGCGCGATGCGATCGACGAGCTGCAGGCCAAGGGCGCGCGCCGCCTGCTGGTCGACGTGTCGGGCAACGGCGGCGGTACCGAGTGGGTAACTGAAGTCGTCGCATTGATCAGCGAACGCGAACTGAGCCGCCGCGAGGCCCTGCTGGTCGCGCCGGCTTGCGATCGCGCTGTCGTATGGGCAGGGAACTCCGCGCCCTGCCCGGTATTCGCCTCGACCGGAACGGAGCGCGTCACGCTGCAGGGCAGCGGCGAGTGGCGCGGACCGGTGCTGATCCTCGCCGATAGCCGCACCGGTTCGGCCGCCGAGGGTTTCGTCGCCTGGCTGCAGCAGAACAAGGTCGCCACCGTGATCGGCGAACGCACGGCCGGCGCCGGCTGCGGTTACGTCGATGGCGGCAATCCGACACGGCTGAAGGTGGTACCGGTGGATGTATGGATGCCGAACTGCGCCCGTTTTCTCGACGACGGCCGCAACGAGATCGACGGCATCGCGCCGGACATCGCGCTGCCTATGCGCCGCGATGCCGACGCGGATGTTCAGGCCGAAGCATTGGCGCGGGTGCTGAAGGAATCCGCATAGCGTGCGCTGTGCTCACGAACGGCTGCTTGGAGAGTCATTTCGTGCGCACACGCTACCCAACGCCCCCATTCAGCCAGCGAACCCAGCATTCCATTGCTGAAACAATATTTGCATTGACAAATATTGCGCGCATAACCAAAATGCCGCGCCATGAATACTTCCGTCCCCTGCAGCGGCTCGACCCTGGGCCTGCTGTTCCGCCAGGTCCGCGACGCCATGTGGGCGCGGATGGAGCGGGAACTGGCTGGCCTGGGTCATGACCTGACCTTCAGCCAGTACATCACGCTGAAGAAACTGGCCGACGGCACCGCCGGCGTCACCGACCTGGCGCGCGCCGCCGAACTCAATCCGGGCGCGATGACCCGCCTGCTCGACAAGCTCGAGGCCAAGGGCCTGGTCGTCCGCAGCGCCGACCCCGACGACCGTCGTGCGATCAACATCCAGCTTACCGACGCCGGCCTCGTCATCTGGCAGGACATCAACAAGTGCGGCCAGCGCGTGCGCGAGCAGGCCATGTCCGGCATGGGCGAAGACGAACGCACGCAACTCACGCGCCTGCTCGAACAGGTCCGCGACAACCTCACCTCTTCGGATTCCTGATCCATGTCCGTCCATTCCCCTCGCCCGCAACGCGGGCTGCGTTTCTTTTTCTCCGCGTTGGCCGTCGCCGTCGTCCTGGCCGGCTGCGCCAGTACCGGAGGACTCCAGCCCGCCGGCCGGATGACCGATGCCGACACACTGAAGAGCGAACGCAGCCTGGCCAATGCCACGCTCTCCGATGCCGCCTTCCCGAAGCAGGACTGGTGGACCGCACTCGGCGACCCGCAACTCGATGCGCTGATTGCCGAAGCCCTGGCCGGCACGCCCAGTCTCGATGCCGCCGACGCACGCGTGCGCCAGGCCACCGCGCAGGCCGGCCTGGCCGACGCTGCGCGCAAGCCGACGCTGGGCGCCAGCGCGCAGTACGCCGGACTGCAGCTACCCGAAACCGTCGCGCCGGAACCGCTCGGTGGCTCGTACAGCGGCGTCGGCCTGCTCAACCTCAACTTCAAGTACAGCTTCGACCTGTGGGGTGCACACCGCGCACGCTGGCAGGCGGCGCTCGGCCAGGTGCGCGCCAGCGAAGTGGATGCACAGGCGGCGCGCCTGACGCTGTCATCGAGCATCGCGCGCACCTATGTCGCGTTGGCGCAGGCGCATGACGCGCGCGACGTGGCCGTCGCCGAAAAGAAGCGCGCTTCCGAATTGCTGTCGCTGGGTCGGCAACGCGTCGCCGCCGGCCTCGATAACCAGTTGCAGATCCGCCAGGCCGAAAGCGCCGTTGCCGCTGCCGAACAGCAGACCCAGGCCGCGCAGCAGCAGATCGATGCCGTGCGCAATGCGCTAGCCGCGCTGCTGGGCCAAGGCCCGGACCGCGGGCTCGACATCGCCGCACCGTCGCTGCTGAAGACGCCGCCACCGGCCGTGCCCACGGCGCTGTCGAGCGAACTGCTCGGCCACCGTCCCGACGTGGTCGCCGCGCGCTGGCGCGTGGAAGCCGCGTCGCAGGGCATCGCCGCGAGCAAGGCCGACTTCTATCCCACCATCAACCTGTCGGCGATGGTGGGCCTGGCCGCGGGCAACCTGTCCGATCTGTTCGGTAGCGACGCGCTGCTGCTCAACGGCGGCCCGGCGATCAGCCTGCCGATCTTCGACGGCGGTCGCCTGCGCAGCCAGCTGGCGAAGAGCGATGCCGACTACGACCTGGCGGTCGCCGACTACAACCAGCAGTTGGTCGGCGCGCTGCGCGAAGTCGCCGATGCCCTGCAGTCCGCGCGTTCCCTCGACGCACAGATCGTCGCCGCCACGCAGGCGCGCGACGCCGCGCAGGAAGCCTGGCGACTGGCCACCGTGCGTTATCGCGCCGGTCTCGGCACGCAACTCGACGTACTCGCCGCGCAACGGCCGCTGCTCGACCACGACCGCCAGCTGACCGTGCTGCGCGCACAACGCATCGCGGCCGCGATCGACCTCGACCGCGCGCTCGGCGGCGGCCTCGTCCTCGCCGCACCTTCCCATTCCAACTCACCGATTGCCAAGGCCACCACGCCATGACCACCGAACTCAATCCGCATGCCGCGACGCCGGCCGTCGCACCGAACAACGGCAAGCGCCGCAAGGCGCTGCTCATGCTGCTGGCCCTGGTGGTGATCGCCGCGATCGCCTGGGTCGCCTACTACCTGATGGTCGCGCGCTGGCACGAGTCCACCGACGACGCCTACGTACAGGGCAACGTGGTCAGCATCACCCCGCAGACCGTCGGCACCGTGGTCAGCATCGGCGCCGAGGACGGCATGAAGGTCGCCGCCGGCCAGGTGCTGGTGCAGCTCGACCCGAACGACGCCAAGGTCGCCTACGAGCAGGCCGTCGCCAACCTCGCCAATACCGTGCGCCAGGTGCGCGGCCTGTACAGCGCGGTCGATGCGGGCCAGGCCGATCTCGCCGCGCGCCAGGCCTCGGTGCAGCGCGCGCGCGCCGATCTGAAGCGTCGCGAAGGGCTGGTCGCCGACGGCGCGGTTTCGGCCGAGGAACTCGCCCACGCCCGCAACGAACTCGCGGTGCTGGAAGCCGGCCTGCGCGCGACCGACGGCAACCTGTCGCGCAACCGCGCACTGGTCGACGCCACTACGGTCGCCAACCAGCCGCAGGTGCAGGCCGCCGCCGCGCAATTGCGCCAGGCCTACCTCAACCTGCAGCGCGCGGCGATCGTCGCGCCGGTCTCCGGCCACGTCGCCAAGCGCAGCGTGCAACTGGGCCAGCGCGTGCAGCCTGGCACGACGTTGATGACGATCGTGCCGCTGGAGCAGGTCTGGGTGGACGCGAACTTCAAGGAAACGCAGCTGCACAAGATGCGACTCGGCCAGCCGGTGCAGTTGCATGCCGACCTGTACGGCGACGATGTCGTCTACGACGGAAAAATCACCAGCCTCGGCATGGGCACCGGCAGCGCGTTCGCGTTGTTGCCAGCGCAGAACGCCAGCGGCAACTGGATCAAGATCGTGCAGCGCGTACCGGTGCGGATCGAACTGGATCCGAAGCAGCTCGCATCGCATCCGCTGCGCCTGGGCCTGAGCATGAGCGCCGACGTCAGCCTGCGCGACCAGAACGGCAACGTGCTGGCCCAGGCCACTTCGCAGAAACCGGTATTGACCACGCAGGCCTACGCCCAGCAGCTGGCCGAAGCCGATGCGCTGATCCAGCAGGTGATCGGCGACAACCTGCCGGGCAAGCACAGCTGATCACGTGTGGCAGCGCCGGTGCGGTCGATACGCGCCGCGTCGCCACACGCTGTCATCCCCCAATACATCGTCATCCCGAACGCAGTGAGGGATCTGCTGTTGCTTTCACTGCTGCACGAAAAGCAGATCCCTCACTGCGTTCGGGATGACAGTCGATGGCTGGCTTCGCACCGGCGAAACCCCACTCCTTAAACGAATCCCACAGAACCCGACATGTCCGCAACCGCCACCGCCGGCGCCACGCCGGTACCGCAGGCCGGCTTCCGCCCGCCCAACATCGCGCTGACCACGCTCGGCCTGGCGCTGGCGTCGTTCATGCAGGTGCTGGACCTGACCATCGCCAACGTCTCGCTGCCGACCATCTCCGGCAACCTCGGCGGCAGCGCCAACCAGGCGACCTGGGTGATCACGTCGTTCGCGGTCAGCAACGCCATCGCGTTGCCGCTGACCGGCTGGCTGACGCGCCATTTCGGCGAGCGCAAACTGTTCGTCTGGGCGACGTTCCTGTTCGTGATCGCGTCCCTGCTGTGCGGCCTCGCCGGCAGCATGGGTCAGCTGGTGACCGCGCGCGCCTTGCAGGGTTTCGTCGCCGGCCCGATGTATCCGATCACCCAGGCGCTGCTGATCTCGATCTATCCGCCGCACAAGCGCGGACAGGCGATCGCGCTGCTGGCGATGGTGACCGTGGTCGCGCCGATCGCAGGCCCGATCCTCGGCGGCTGGATCACCGACAACTACAGCTGGGAATGGATCTTCTTCATCAATGTGCCGATCGGCATCTTCGCCAGCCTGGTGGTCGGCAGCCAGTTGCGCGGACGACCGGAACGGCTGGAAAAGCCGAAGATGGACTACGTCGGCCTGGTCACGCTGGTGATCGGCGTCGGTGCGCTGCAGACATTGCTCGACCTGGGCAACGACCACGACTGGTTCCGCTCCAACCTGATCGTGATCCTGTCGATCGTCTCGGCGATCGCGCTGACCGTGTTCGTGATCTGGGAACTGACGGACAAGGATCCGATCGTCGACCTGCGCCTGTTCCGGCATCGCAACTTCAGCGCCGGCACCGCGGCGATGGTGATCGCCTACGCCGCGTTCTTCAGCGTCGGCATCCTGGTGCCGCTGTGGCTGCAGCGCAACCTCGGTTTCACCCCGATCTGGGCAGGATTCGCGACCGCACCGATCGGCATCCTGCCGGTATTGCTGACCCCGTTCGTCGGCAAATATGCGCACAAGTTCGACCTGCGCTGGCTGGCGACGATCGCTTTCATCGCGATGTCGATGACCAGCTTCGCCCGCGCCGGCTTCAACCTCGATGTCGACTTCCGCCACATCGCGATGGTGCAGCTGTTCCAGGGTTTCGGCGTGGCGCTGTTCTTCATGCCGGTGCTGCAGATCCTGCTGTCCGACCTGCAACCACACGAGATCGCAGCCGGCTCGGGCCTGGCGACGTTCATGCGCACGCTCGGCGGCAGCTTCGCCGCATCGCTCACCACCTACGCCTGGACCGAACGCGGCGCCGTGCACCATGCGCACCTCACCGAGAAGATATCCACCTATGACCCGGGCACGATCGAGAAACTCACGCTGATGGGCGGCGGCGATCTGCAGAAGGGTGCGGCGATGATGGAACAGATGATCTCCAACCAGGCCGCGCAGATCGGCTTCAACGAGATCTTCCACCTGCTCGGCATCGTGTTCCTGGTGGTGATCCTGTTCGTGTGGATCGCAAAGCCGCCGTTCGGGGCGAAGGTGGGGCCGTCGGCAGCTGGTGGGCATTGATCCGAAGTACAGCTGCCTCTTGCTTACTCTCCATATCGCGGATAACCGCCACAACGATGAATAACCAAGCGATCCGATACTGCTGGCTGGTTTGTCTGGCTAAATGAGACAGCGCTCACAAACAAAGGGCAGGCGCTGGATGTATAGCTGCGGAGCCCATTTGGGCATAAGGAGAAAGACCGATGTCCATCAAGACCAGCAAACTCACGGCAGTTTGTGTCTTTTGTTTCGGCATTGCGACTTCGCTTGGAGCTTATGCGTATACATGCTCCCAGCAGTGTTTCATCAATTATGAAAACTGTTTGGGAAGCGGCAATCTTCCACAGTACAAGTGTCAGCAGATCTATGAAACTTGCATGCGACAATGTAATCCCTGACTTCTGTTGAACCTCCAGCCGAGGGGGCTCATAGCCCCTTCGGTCTTACTTAAATTGGGTTCTTTCATCAGAGTAGTGCGACACGCTCAATTGGAATGCAACTGCCGCGTGGGCTTCTCAAACCATGCGGGCGCAATGCGCTTCGCTTATTGCGCCCTACGATCAATCCGCCGCTATCAACGCATCCGCCAATCGTTCTACCGCGATCACTTCCATGCCCTTGTAGCTGCCCGCCTTCGGCGCGTTCGCCTTGGCGACGATCGCCCGCTTGAAGCCGTGCGTGGCGGCTTCCTTCAGGCGTTCCTCGCCATTGGGCACCGGCCGGATCTCGCCGGACAGGCCCACTTCGCCGAATGCCACGGTCTTGTCCGGCAACGGCTTGTCGCGCAGCGACGACAGCACCGCCAGCAACACCGGCAGGTCGGCGGCGGTTTCCTGCACGCGGATGCCGCCGACCACGTTGACGAATACGTCCTGGTCGCCGACCACGACGCCGCCATGGCGATGCAGCACCGCCAGCAGCATCGCCAACCGGTTCTGTTCAAGACCGACCGCGACGCGACGCGGATTGGACAGTGGTGACGCATCGACCAGCGCCTGCACTTCGACCAGCAGCGGCCGCGTGCCTTCGCGCGTGACCATCACGCAGCTGCCAGGTTGCTGCACGCTGCCGCCGGACAGGAAGATCGCCGACGGATTGGGTACCTCGCGCAGGCCCTTGTCACCCATCGCAAACACGCCCAGTTCGTTGACCGCGCCGAAGCGGTTCTTGAACGCACGCAACACGCGGAAGCGACTGCCGGAATCGCCCTCGAAATACAGCACCGCATCCACCATGTGCTCAAGCACGCGCGGGCCGGCAATGCCGCCTTCCTTGGTGACGTGGCCAACCAGGAACACAGCCGCGCCGGTTTCCTTCGCGTAACGCACCAGCCGCGCCGCACTCTCGCGTACCTGACTGACCGAACCGGGCGCGGCGGTGAGCTGTTCGGTCCACAAGGTCTGCACGGAATCGGCGACGATCAGTTTCGGCTGCAGCGCGCTGGCATGCTCGAGGATGCGTTCGACGCCGGTTTCGGCCAGCGCATTCAAGCCATCCAATGGCAGGCCAAGCCGCGCGGCGCGGCCGGCGACCTGCCCCAGCGATTCCTCGCCGGTGACGTACAGCCCGGGCAACGTCGGCGCCATCTGCGCCAGCGCCTGCAGCAGCAGGGTCGACTTGCCGATGCCCGGATCGCCGCCGACCAGCACCACCGCGCCCTCCACGAGGCCGCCGCCCAGCACGCGATCGAACTCGCCGATGCCGGTCGACACGCGCGCGTCCTCGCTGTGGCGCACGTCCTTGAGCGCCGTCACCTTCGGCGCATCGACCTTGCCGGCCCAGCTGCTGCGCCGCGACGCCGGCGACTTCGCCGCGGCCGCGGATTCCAGCACGATCTCGCTGAGCGAATTCCACGCCCCGCACTCGCCGCACTGGCCCTGCCACTTGTTGTGCTCGGCGCCGCACTCGGCACAGACGTAGGCGGTACGGGGTTTGCCTTGCAACTTGGCCACGGGTTCGCTCGTCGGTGATATGCCGTTACTGTAGCGGCCGGGTGTCTCCTTTCGCGAGACGCAGGGGCATCGATCTGCTATGGGCGATCCACGGCGATGCGGATGACCAGTCCGGCACGATCATCGGTGGTCCAGATCGCGCCATCTCGCGCCACCGCCAGGCCGACAGGCGAACCTTGCGGCCGCTTTCCTGCGACCCTATCCCAGCCCGGAGTCAGGATCTGTGCATTCGACGCCGGACCGATGCCGTACGCTCGAGGGCGGCCACCGTAAACCGGATAGCGCGCGCCCTTTTCGGCGATGGGCACGCCACTCGCATCGGTGGCGAAGGCGGCGATGCGACCGCCGATCGAACGGTAGCCATGCCAGGTCATCAACAGCTTGCCTTCGAGTCGGGGAAACATGGTTCCGTCGTACCACAGCATGTCCAGCGGCGCCGCATGCGGCGGCAACAGCAGCGCGGGCGACGCGTGTGCGTCCGAACCGCAGGCCATGGCGCGCGCCGATTTCCAGCCGGGCGTGGCCGCGGCGACGTCGGCGCAATAAGGCCAGCCGTAATGCCTGCCCGCTTCGATGACGTTGATCTCGTCGAACGGTAACCAGCGGGCACTGAAGTCGTAGCTGTTTTCACCCTGCAGCATGGTCCCCGACCGATGCACAGCCATGGCCACCGAATTGCGCAGGCCTTTGGCATGCACGGTGTAGTCCGCGCTCCAGCGGCCCGGTCCGAGCACGGCGTAGCGGCGGATGCTCGCCGCGTGGTCGCCTCCGTCGGCTTCGGGACAGGTTTTGCCAAGTGGCTCGCCGGCCTTGTCCAGGCACTGGTCGGACGGCGCGCCGATGTTGACCAGCAAGGCACCGTCAGGCGCGAACACGAATTTGGACAGCGGATGCCGGTTTTCGTGCAGGCGGTTGTCTGGCAACCCGGCGACCACAGTTTCGACCGTCCTTGCCGGATCGGATGCATGCGGATCGAAGCGGAAGATGCGACTCATCTCGCCGACGTAGACGAGGCCGTCCGGGCCGTTCGCCAAGGCATGTGGCAAGTTCAGCCCACCGAGCAAACGGGTCAGTCCGGCCGGCTCGCCTGGGCGGCTTCGCAGTTTCCACACTGCGCCGCGAGTCGTGCCCCAACCGCCCAGGTCGGTGAGCAGCCAGGTTGCATCGTCCAACTGCAGCAGCGAACGCGGCAACAGCAACTCCCGTCGCTTGTCACCTGCGGTCGGGCCTATCACCAGTCCAGCGCAGAAACCCTCCGCCATCCCGATGTCCAGGCGCGGATAGCCATCACAGGTACCCACTGGCTCGGCGTAGGCCTGCCGCTGTTCCGCCGCCGCAATCGGAATTGCGGCGAGTACGGCCATGGCCACGACGACGCTTGGCATTGCCGGCACGAATCACTCCCTGATCTTCGAAGGATCAGCCGCATCGTAGAGCGCGCAACAAATCCGGGCAAAAAAAAGCCCCGCACCTGCGGAGCTTCGAAGCTGGTGCCGGAAATAGGAATCTCAAACGGCTCTAGACCGCCATTCTCGGCAATTTGTGGGGAATTTCTGCTAAGTGCGCCGCCAAGTCTGTGTCCGCAGGTAGGCCGCTCACGCCCTGAGACGCCCCCGCGCTACCCTCCCGGCATGTACCCGGTCGACCTCAAACACTACGCCCTGCGGCTGGCCGCGTGGCGCCAATCCGAGCCCTCCCAGCGCCGCATCGTCCGCTCCCGCCACCGCGGCCGGCCCTGCGTCGAGCATTGGTCCTACGGCGTGCTACGCGCCCGCTGCGTGGACGTGGGCGGCGGCATGCGGGAGCTATGGGCCGACAAGGGCATCCCGGTCCGGCGGTACGACCAGGGGCGCATCGCGTTCAAGACGTGGGACGAGGCGGATCGGGTGTTTGGGGTCAGCCGAACATGAAAACCGTGAACGAGCGCGCGACGCCCGAGTTGTTTTTGATCCACACGCTGTCGCCGCCCGTGGTGCCGCCGCCCCAGATGCGATACGTGCCGCTGCCCGGATCAGCGGTCGTGCCCGCTACCCAAGTCGTGCCGGTAATGGCGATGGGGATGAGCGAATTGTGATCGACCGCGAACAGCGCCTGATCCTCGGCAGCATTGCTGTGCGTCACGATCAGGATGAATCCGCAGTTGCCCACGAGCGACGAGCGCGGCATTTGAACGGACGCGCCATTGGCCAGCGACACCCAGCGCGGCCGCATGGTCCCGGAGGTCGCGTCGTTGTTTCCGCCGATGGCATCCACGCGCAGCATAGCCGGCTGGTTTAGCTCGCCGGAACTCATGCCTGCGCCATCGGTCCAGCCAAAGCAGCCATTGGCGGAAATTTTCAGGAGGGTGGACGACGCGGAGTCCTTGATGAAGAAGGGAACCGCCGCCCCGAGATTGACGCAGGAGTCCGCGTAGAACTGGTTGTTTACAACCATGGCGACGCCACGCACGCATGACGCAAAGCAGGTGGTCGGGGCGCAAAGCACGTTCTTCACGATCACCATGGCGTCATCCGGGCTGGAAATCCGCCAAGTCACCGCCTTGTCGATCAGGCCGCGAATATCGACGGTGTCGATGAACACGCGCTGCCCGGTATCCTCGTCTCCGGTGATGATGATGCCGACCGGCAATGTCACTGCGCCATGATTGACGACACGGATGTTCTTGGCCGTGCACGCCGGAACTACCTTCCCTACTATCGAGGTATCGGTGAACTGCACGATTGCCGACGGCACGTGCGCGTCATAAAGGCAGTCCACGCCATCGACCGAACCGCCGCCGACCTGCATGTCGATATCCGCCTGTGACCCGACGCCGCCCGTAGGTGGGTCGTTGCGCACGATGCCGATGTTCGATACCTGCGCGTAGTTGGCCTGCACCTTGATCGAGCGATTCCGGCAGTTCTTGTACTGACCGCCGCGCACGCTAACGAACGACTCGTTCGGGTACAGGTGCGAGACGCTGTCGCCGGCATCGAACAGCCGCAGCCCGTCCTGATCCGAAAGGTAAGCAGGGTCTTCACTGGAAATATTCTCCACCGTGGCATCGACGATGGAGCAGTAGCGGAAGGCGCGCGCCCCCTGGTTGGCGACAGTGATGCCGAAAGCGCCGAACACGCCAATCGACCCGGCACCAGCGGCGAGGATGCTGTTCTTGGCCGTCGGGCGCGTGAGGGTGACCCGGTTCCATGCGCCACGGATGAACACACCGTCAGCCGATTGTGCAAACGTCGCGTCCTTGCGGTACATATTGGTCACGGTCAGGTCGGTGATCGTCGCATCCTGATAGTGCGACGGAGACGAGCCGTCGGCCGTGTTGCCGATCCACAAGGCGTTGTTCGCCAGCATGTTGGCGTCGATGGTGAGCGGACCTTCGATCACCACCGGGCAACCGACAGCGGTATTCAGGTCAAACACCCGTGCCACGTGCGTGCCGCCATACTTGATCGTGGCGCCCGTCGCGATCCAGCGCAGGCCGATGCCGGCAAGATCAAGAGACAGGGTCGAGGTCACAAGATAGACCTTGGACAGGTCGCCCCAGTCAATTGTCCGGCTCTGTGCGACCGCAGCATTCAGCGTGGTCTGCACGGCCAAGGTATCGTCCGCCACGCCGTCACCTACCGCGCCGAAGTCGGTCGGATAGAGAGGCGAGTCAAGCAGTCGAGCTTGCAAGGTGCGAATGACCGCGCCGCTGCCGGACTGCGTGAATGCCACTGCGCTGGCGTCGCCTGCGCTGGCGCTTACGTCCTCGCGAGTCCAGACCGGAACGTCTGCGGCGGTGTGCAGCACGTAATCGTAGATCACCTCCGGGTTCAGGTAGATGATCGCCTCGCCACGCGCATCCAAGATGATCGGGTTGGTGTTAGATACCGTTCCGGCGCGGTTGGTGTAGGTCGCCTGCGGAGTGAGCGTGTTGGCGGCGTAGGTGTAAAGCTTGAAGCCGCTGGCCGGATTGCCGGCGTTGTCAAAGAACTGCTGCTTCGCGCTGGGCGAGAGTAGGGCTGCCATCCGTGGCTTGCTCCAATGAAAAAGGCCCCGAGGGGCCTTGTGTTAGGATGATCCGGCCCCAGTCCTTGGGGTGGGTCTAGGTGGGGTCGTTATGCAGTGGGAAACCGGGGTAGCGATATTCCTGACGCCTCTGGCGGCTGATCTTCTGAACCGCTGGAAAGAGCGTAAGGCGCCTTTCGATGGCTCATGGACGGTTGCGCGGGTCGTTACGATGCTGATCGGATACGACGGGCCCAAGCGCGGCAGCGGGACGAGCGTAGGGGGCCAAAGCCTGCGCGCCCTGCCCCCGCCCACTACGGAGCATGAGGTCAGCGAGACGGGGGCTGTTGGCGACCCGCCCGAGCGTGGCGCCGGCCGCAGCTGATTTGAGCATCAGCGGCAGGGCACCTGTCGCCGCACCGCCAGCGAGCATCGTGTAAAGCAGGCTGCGCTGTGCCGTACCTGAATCGGGAATCGGGTCTTTCAGCAACACCTGCCCCACTCGCGCCAGTTCGCGCAACTCCTTCGTGCTGCCCTTCTTGACGAGATTCCACAGGTTGGCCGGAGCTACGTTCTCCGCAGCACCGCCAGCCTGCTTGAGCGCGTCCTGGATCGTGCGCGCGTTCGCCCACTGACTGTTTGCCTGCTTCAGGGCGGCGGCGTCCTGCGGGCCCACAGAGCGTCCTGCGGCATCGTCTAACGCGGACCTAACCTTTTTGAGATGCTCGCCAACTTTGTCTCCGTCACCCTTCAGCCTCTCCCGCAAAGACTGATATACGCGGCCCGGAAGTTTGCCCGCCTTCGAATTCTCCATGATGTAGTCAATGTTCCTGACAACTACATCGGCCTTTTCCCTATCCATCGCAAGGGGCAGATCGGCCTTGATTTGTGCCAATTTTTCGATCAGCGCCTTATCCAGCGCAACATCATTCCTATCGAAAATGTCGTCATAGGTCTTGCCGATATCGCGCTTGGCGCTGCGCAACACGTCATCGGTCAACTTAGTGGCGCCATTGACGCCGATGGTCTGCCCCAGCGCCGCGTTGAACGCTTCCTGTTGCTTCTTGGCAGCCGCGCCCGCTCCGCTAAACGGCAGGTACTTGCCCGCCGAGGCCATGACTTTGGCCGGCAGCGAGTCGGACAACTGCGATGCGTGCAGGGGGATATCGTACTTAGCCGCTACGCCGGCCAGCTTCTTCTTGAGCGGGTCGATAGCGCCGGCCGCACGCATGCCCAGCGTAGACAGGCCATGTGACAGCGCCTGACCGCCAGCGCCAAGCGCGCCGCCGATAGCAGCATTCTGGCCACGACTCTCGCCCTCTCGGACGCCCTGCAGTCCACCGTAGCCAGCGCCTATTGCTGCGTTTCCTGCGTACTTTCCGATATTCGACAACTGCCCGATTTTGGAAACCGGCAGCGCCAACATACCAATATCGCCTGCAATGCCTGCGACCTTGCCCGGCGTGCGCGAGCGCACCGCGTCTATGCGTGCCAGAGATTCCTGCGCCTGCTGGTCATCCATCGCACCGGTCATTTGCCCAACGCCCACAATGCCGCTGGCAACGGGGCTCACAAGGCCATACGCCGCGTTCTTCCACGCCGGCATGGTTTCGGACGACTCGCCGCCGACCATGGCGCCAGGCGCGTCCGGTTCGGCCGCTTTCTCCGTGAGCGCACCGTAAAGGCTCGCCGGGAGGTTGCCAGGATTGAGCTTGGCCGCCATGCCGCCGATCTGACGCAACGTGTCCGGCACTGCGGACGGCTGGCCGTCCGGGAACGTCTCGGCCGTGCTGGTGACGCCGGAGAAGTCAGCCTTGGGCTGTTGCGACCTGGCGGCCGCATAGGCTTGAGCCAAGCGGCGCGCGTCCTCGACATTGCCTGCAGCATCGGCAGCCCTAAGAGCGGCCTCAATCTGCCGAAGGTCAGCCATTACTTCACTCCGTACTTGGACAGCAAATCGTCAACGCCACCTGCGGCGGATGAGTTGGGCGTGTTACTGCCGGGGGTCGGCACGTTGCCCATGCTGCCGCCCGCGTCCTGCAGCAGCGCCTCGTAGCCCTGCCGAGTGGTCTGCACGAGCGAGCGCAACTGCTGAAGCTGGTCATCGGTAACCTGCTCGTATTCGCCTCGACTCGGGTTTGCCAGTTCGGCCAGCTTGCTTTCGTAGTCCGACATGGCGCCCTCGCCGGGCGTGCGCGTGAGCTTGCGCACCTGGGTCTTGAGTACGGCGACCGCCGCGTCAAAGCGCCGGCCATCTTCAGTGGGCAGGTACTTGCCTCCAAGGCCGGCAGAGAGTGATCCGCGCAAGCGCCCGAACGCCTGTTCCACGTTTGCAAGCTGCTGGTCCATTGCATTCAAGTCGATCAACTTCTGCTTTGCCGTATTCGCCAACTTGATCTGCGTTGCCGATGGCTTACCGCCGCCGCCCTCGCCAAGCACCATCTGCCGGAGCTGATCTTCACTGGCGCCCATGCCGCGGGCAATCTCAAGCTTGCGCTCAAATTCGCTGGGCGCCTTCGTCTCAGACTTCGGCGGCGTGTAGCCCATCCGCTGGCCGCTGCCGAACCTGCCGGCTGCCTGCGCGCCCGGAGGAAGCTCCACGTGGACGTGGTCGCCCTCGTCGATAGCCTCATAACCCATCTGCCTTGCCTGCGCGATGAAAGCGGCGCGCTGCTCCGGAGGTACGGCGAAGTCACCCGCAGTGCCGGCCATGTGCTGGCTATTGGGGACACCCCCCACCGCCTGGTTGCGATCCGGACTGCGGAACAGGCTCGTCGGATTGGCGCCCGTGGACGAGGCCAGCTGCGGGAAGTCCTGCGTCGGGTCCAGTGCCGGGCCAGGCTGCACTGCGCCACCAAAGTTCGGCTGCTGGAACGATCCCGTGCGCGGGTCATGCAGCATTTGAACGGAGCCGCCGTCGCCGGTGGGAACGTTCACAAGGTTTGGCCGCCACCCGGCCTGCCTGCGCTTCATGTCCAGCTCGGCCAGTTCCGGATTGGCTTGAAGCATTTGCAGTTCGCGGATCGAGGACGGCGTTTCAGGCTCGCCAGAGCCCGCCATCGAGGCGATGAACTTCCCGAACACCTGCTGAGATTCCGGCGTGTCCAATGACTTGGGCGCCTTGCCCACAGGAACAATCCCCAGGCGCTCCGACAGCGAGACTATGTCGCCGTATAGAGCAGCCTGAATCTCGGGTGGAGCCGTTGGATACAAGGCGGCCTTCTGTTTTAGATCATCCTTGTCTCGATCGCGGACCGATGCCTGCTGCTGCTGAGCGAAATGCTGAACCTTCATCCCAGCTTCGCTGTCTGCCCCATAGATCTGAGACAATGCGTTTTGGTCGCCACCAAGCGCTGGTTGCAGGAATTGAGAAAGGGTCTTGCGCGTCCGATTCTCCCGCCCGATCTCATGCCCCTTGTTGAAAGAGTCAACGTAGTTCGGCATCAGTAGTTCGCGAAGTGCCATCAGAAATTCCCGTAGTTGTTGCCGTACCACGGCTGGCCCTGGCCCCATGTACTCATGCCGCCGAGCGAGCTACCGCCGCCGCTGTTCCGGCCTGCCATGTACTGACCGACACCCTGCACGACCTGGTTACCGAAGTTCGCCCACGCGTTCGACTTGTCGTAGATGCCGTTAGCGCGCGCCTGACCTGCGTTGATCGTGTTCTGGCCCATCGTGTTGGCGGCGTTCTGGCCGTACTGCCCGATCTGATTCGTCGCGGTCTGCCCGATACCCGCCAGCGATGCCAGCTTGTTCATGTAGGGCGTGTATCCCTGCTGGTCGGAGTAGTCGCGGCCGAACCGCATCAGCGACTTGAGCGTCGCGCCACTGTTAAGCCCGCCGCGTGCCGCCGCCGATGCCTGCACCGACTTGTTGCCCTCGTCCAGGCCGAACTGGTAACCGGGCGTGGCGCGGAACTTGGCGAAGGCATCGGCCTGCGTTATGGATGACGTAGCACCGCCCGTCGGCGTCTTTGGCGCGGTCTGCCAGACACGTCCCTCGTTCTTGCCGAACTTGTTGTAGTGGCCCATTGGATTCAGGCCCCAATAGGCATCGCGCGCTACGTCAGGGTTGGCTTGTAGATATGCTTGGTTCGGGTCGAACGAATTGGCCTGAATCTGCTGTACAGGCATGCCAAGCATCGCCATGTACTCGCTCAGGCCCGCAAGACCCGCCTGACGGAATGGCTCCTGATCGGCCCGGGTCTGCTGGAACATGCCCCACTGCTGCTTGTTTGCAGCATCGGATGCGCCGGTCTGTGCGTTGGCCGCCTGGCCCGCTGCCTTGCCTTGCTGACTGGCACCCCAAAGGCCAGCCGCCGCGCCTATTGCAGCGCCCCAAATCTCTGCCATGCGGACACTCCTTGTCCTGAAAGCGCTGTTAGTACAGCTCGCCTACGCCATTGATCTTGAAAAAGTGACTGGCCCACACAAGGCGCCCACTGTCGTGGTTGTCGCCGATTCCTTCCAGCGGAAACCTCGAATGGAACAGCGGGGCATTGAATATCAGCGCCCGGTTCTTCTTTCCGCGGACAAAGTCCGTTTGCTCCCACTTGTCCGGATCGCGAGAAACCATGTCGGACTTCAGCTCATCCATGAGGCCGGAGTCGCGCATCTCGGCGAAGCTGGGCATGGACTCCAGCCCAGTCCGCTTGTGCCGGAAGAACGCTGTGCCGCTCACCTCTTCGTGGTCAGTCAGGTAGCAGACGCAGGTATGGTTTCCCGTCTCGCGATCACTGTGGATGTAGGCGCGCTCCATGCCGACATTGGTCACGCGGAAGTACATCGAATTTGGGGCGACAGGCCCAACTGACGCCATCAGCGAACGGAGCAGCAGCGCGTGGTTGCCCCAGAATCCCATTCCTTCATAGACAGAACTCCCAACCTCGCCCTTGTTGGGACGCCATGTGCCGAAGCCTGCCGCGAAAGCCGAGTCCCGCACTTGGTCGATATCGTCACAAAACCCATCTACAACCAAATAGCTCACAAACACACCTCCAGATTGATCACCCGTAGCGCGCCTCGTAGCGGTCTACCGGTGGAATTTCATCGGCTCCGGGGAGCCCTGCGTTTTGTGATACGGCCGCGGCTGTGTTAACTGCATCGGCTGAGGCGTTGGCGACCGTCAGCGCGCCATTGGCGAGGGTCTGCACGCCTACGATCTGCTGCTGCACATTGGCGGTGGTGTTAAGCACCTCGCCAATCCCCGGCGCAGCGACGCCTCCCAGGCGGTTCTCAAACGCCTCCACGAACGCCCGATACCATGCTGGGGAAACGCGTCCTGCATTGTCCAAAAACGGCACGTTCGCAGCCGGCAACCAGAACACCTGCTTTCGCTGTGCCGCTGAGCCGGCCCACGCAGGCGATGAGGCAGCTGAAACAAACGCCACCAGCGTCACAAAGGAGCGTGAATTTGTGCTGCTTGGTTGTGCGGATGATCGCAGGCCCATGCCGGTCACAAAGCTACGGGATGCCATTAGAAGATTGCGCCGAGCGACCAGCTATTGACGGTATGGGTAGACGCGCCGCCATACACGTCCTCTACGATTGCCGAAACAACGCAGCCGGTTGAACCAGTCCCTGTTAGGTCGATTGCAGCGCCGCCAGAGGTAGCTGCGACCTTGAACGTGTCTGTGGTGGCGTCTCGGACGAAATAAACTGTTCCCTCAGTGAGACCGGCCGGGACCGTGTCTCCGTAGAACACGATCTTTTGTGTGTCTGCATAGCCGTGAGCCAGGCACGTGACAACGTCAGTCGCAGCGCTGGCGATGAACTCCTTCGGGTTGCCGCCGTTGGGGGAGTACCCAACGAAAGAGCCCGCTTGCCAAAGGCCAGCCCATCGAACCGTATGACCAGCCCCTACCGTGAAGTTAACGGCAGCAGTGATCGTGCGAACGCCGCCAGATGCGGAGTTGAAAGACGCAGCCACCCTCGCGTATCCGCTGCCGGCCAGTTCATTGGCGCCCGTATTGCCCGGGAACCCCGAGTGCAGGCTAATGAAGTCGGGAGAAATGGCATTGAGTGCGGTGTTCTTTGCGGCGGTCGTGAAACTCATCGAGAAAGAACCTCTGCTTTCAGGTTTGCGCCGTAGACGGCGATGCGGACGGGCTCAGACGTGCGGATGCGGTACACCCGGCGCCGGGAAATGCCCAGCCGGCGCGCAATGCCGCGATTGCGGTACTGGCCGATGCGGCCTATCTCAATGACCCGATCATTGCTGTAGTTGCGGCAGCCGTCGTCGGACCAGCTCAGTAGCCACTTGGGGTTGGCGCCGACTGCAGACGTGTCGCCGTCAAGGCCTACGCCCATCTCGGCGGACAACTCCAATTGGTGATGCCTGACCCAGCGGTTTTCATCCTCGATCACCGCCCACGCGCGCTCCCGGTAGATCGGGTCACCGTTGTCGGTGTAGGTGTCCAGGTCCAGCACGTAAAGGTTGCCGTTGGCGTGGTCGCCGACGATGTGTTGGCCGGCCAGGAACAGGTACGCATTGCCCCTGTGCTGCTCTGCAAGGCCGCTCAGGGTGTTGCGGTAGGAAAGCTGCGTCCACCGATCCGAGCTGGCGTCATAGGCCCACGTTGCGCGGTTGGGAAAGGTCAGCACGTAGAACGTGTGCCCGTTCTGCTGGTAGCAGTAGGCCCACGCGTCTGAGATATCGCCGTAGCCGGCAATGGCCGACTCCAGCGCGTGGGTAGAGATGCGCGACGGACTGTAGCCTGCCGCCTTGTAGACCGTGCCCTGGCCGCTGGCATTGCGCCCCAGCCAGAACACCGTGTTATCCGACTTGGCTGGCGTGTACTTGGCCGCGCAGCCGTACTCCATGATCGCCGTGCGCGTGAACACCAGATCGGCATCGCCACTGGTCTGCGCAATCTCGACCGTCACCTCGCCGAACAGCCACAGTTCGCGGTGGTCCGAAATGACCGCGATGATCGGGTCCGGCTGGGCCTCTGCACTAGCGAAGTTCAGCCCGTCCAACGAGGTCGCATCGGCGATGTTTGTCCAGCCGTACGTCCCGTTGGCGTTGGGGAACACGATGTAGCTGTCCTGATACGTGCCCTGCGCCGTGGTGGGCGCATCGGCAACTGACGCATAGGCCAGTGTCGCCAGCGTCACCACATTCCACCCAGACGAGTGCATCACGACCAGTTGCGTGTCGTTGTTCTGCAAATGCACACGGCCGGTGCCCGGCACCGAGCCGACCAGCGTTGCCACGCCGGCAGACGTGATGCGATACAGCGAGCTACCCGACACGATCCAGCCGAAACCGTTCGCCGTCAGCGCGCCGCGAATCGGGCCGGCGCCGACCGTGAACAGCAGGCGCAGGCCCGGCGAACCGTAGAACATGCCCGGCTCAGCACTGCCCGGCGGCGCAGGCTCGAAAAACAGGTTGACCAGCGTTTGACCGGCAAGAGGTAGCGACCGCGACTGATACGCCGCGCCCAGGAAATCCGTGCGCATCAGTAGTACGTAGACTGTGCAGGCGTGCCGACGTGCGGCTTGGACTTGCTGCGCCGCAACTGCTTCATGCCCTGATCGGCCAGCGGCGCCAGCGTGTCCAGAGGCATGCCGAAACCGACCGCCACATGCACCGCGATGACGCGGGCCGTGGGCAGCAGGTAGCGCGCCGGGATCGTGCCGTCGATATCGAATGGCAGTAAGCCTTCCTCGTTGAGCGTATCCAGTACAGAAACGATCCGGCGTTCGATGTAGTCGTTGTCAGCCGCGCTGAGGGTCTCGCCGGCAGCAATCACGCCCGCCTCTTCCGCAACCATCTGCCGCAGATCGGTTCGCGTTGCCATCGTCGCCCCTAAAAAGGTGGGCCATCCTTGGCCCGGGTCCATCCCTGGAAGTGGGTGTCCTTACCCACAAAGAAGCGGGCCAGCCCGAAGGCCAGCCCGCTTAACTCACTTACGCATCAGCCGCCGCGTACATGTAGCCGGTCACAACGCCGTGCTGCTTGCCGTTGTAGACCAGCTTCTCGGTGCCGAAGTAACCCTCAATGGCGCAACCGTTCACGAAACCGTAGTCGCGCTCTTCGGTCTTGGACGCCCAACGCTTGCCGATGACATGGCCCACGGCCTGCGCGCCGCACAGGAACACTTCGCCGACATTGGCTGCCAGCGCAGCGATTTCCGGGATTTCGCGGATGATCACGCCGTCATAGACCAAGTCGCCGTCGGTAAACAGCGGGTTGCTCTTGCCGCGCTGCATCGCATCGGCGTGCGTGGTCGCCAGACTCGCCTTCAGGTCACGGAAGGCCAGCGAGCCGGCGAATGCCACATACCACTCTTCGTCGTCATTCACCCGGACCGGGCGGATGATGGGATCGGCGGTCTTGGCGATGCGCTTCATCAAGGAGACTTTCTCCTTGGTGAAGGTGTCGTCGGTGGCATCCAGCGTAGCCAGCGCCGTGGCGAACACGCCAGACACTGCGTTGACCTTGGCAGCACCGAACAGCACGCGGTCCGCATTGGCGACGATGAACTCGTTGCGCTCCGTGGCCGTGGCCGTCGAGTACGGCTCCTGGATGCCAGTATTGGGGACGATCGCAGACAAGGCGGCAATCACCTTGGTGCGATTGAGTTCCATCGCCCAATCCTTGAGCAGCGGACGAGCCGCCGCGCGCAGACCCATGGCGGTTTTCTGCTCTTCCCACTCGGTAATGGCGACGCCCTGACGGTAAGCCTGGATGGCAATCTGATGGCCGTAGTTGACAAGGGCCTCTTCCGCGCCTTCCAGCAGGGTGTTGCCCGACACGCCCGCACCAGACAGGGCCGCGACCAGCGAAATGGTCAGGGCATCACCGGGGCGCTTGGTCAGCTGCTCCTTGAGCTGGATGACGGCATTGCTATCGGTACCCTGATAGCGGGAGAAGCGGTTGGAGCGGATGTACTCGCGATAAAAGTCTGCGTCCCACTGCTTGACAGTGTTGGCAGTTGCAACGGTCGAAAGAGTCATGTTTTGGCGCCTTCCTTAGCGCTTGGATCTCAGGATTGAGTCGAGACTGTCATCGGGCAGGACTTCCGAGTCCTTGGACGCCCTGACAGCGGTTAGATCGGGCGGAACAGCGTCCGCGGCCTTCTGCTTGGCAGCTTCCTTATCGGCGTACTCCTTCTCGATCTTGGCTCGCACTTCGGCTTCGATCTTTGAGCGGTACGCGTCCGGGTCTTGCATCTGCTTCAGTTCGCGCAGTTGCTTGCCAAGCTTGTAGGCGGCCTTTGCGGGATTGGGCGAGTTGAAGATTTGCGGGATGACGGAGTGGTTTTCCTCCGCATAGGCCTGCACCTCTTCGAACACCTCGTCGTAGTCTGGATACGTCTCGCGCGCCTGATCCTCCAGTGCGGCATACATGGTTTGCGTCATGTCCTGCCGAACTTGCTGGATCGTTTGCTGTACGTACTGCTCGGGCTGCTCGTGGAACGCAGGCGGCATCGGCTGCTGCCTGAGGGCTGCCATCTCCCTTTCGAGTTTCTGGCGCTTGTCCCGTTCCGCCTTGAGAGCGGCCAACGGCACACGATCATCAACAGGGGGCGCGGGCGTCGGCTCCGCGATTGCCGGGGTTTCCGGCGGTTTATCGACCGTTTCCACCACCTCTTCGGCCACTTCCGGGATAGGCTCCGGGGCAACTTCTTCGGGGGCTTCGTTCTGCAGAAAATCGTAGTCGGGTTCGCTCATTTGCATCGCTTCCTTGCTCGACCGTTCGCCGTCGTCGCGTCTCGCCCCAATCCGTGGGCGTCCGTAGCCGCTACCTGCGGCCAAAGATCGGGCAATAAAAAAGCCGCCCTAGGGCGGCTTGTTCACTGCGCTTGATTCGGTTGTTCGTTTGCTGGCTCGGGCTTCAGCGCAGCCATGCGAGCTGTCTCGGCCTCGTACTGGCGCAGTTCAAATTCCCGCCCCTTGGCCGCCTGCTCCATCTCCCACTGCAGTTGAGCAAGCTGCATCTCGGCACGCTCACGGGCCAGATTGGCTTCTGCCACCTGGATGTCCGCCTGCGCCTTGCTGAGAATGGACTGCGCCTTCTCCTGCTCCTGCCCGGCCTTCTGCTCGGCCTCCTGCAACTGCTGCTGGCACTGCTCCAACGCCTGCTGCATCTCCTGCATCTGCTGTTGAACCTGCGGAGGGATGCCGCCCTGCTCCATCTCTTCCAGAATCTTGTCCTTGTTGCGCAGGCTCGATGCCTCGATCACCGCGCGGGACGAAATGGACTGCGGGTCAGCCTTCTTCAGCTCGACCAACTGTTCGAACTGCTCGGACTGGATCGTGACGCTGTCCGGGCCGTCCTCCAGGATCAGGTCGATATCCAACTCGCTCAACTGGTTGTCCACCTGCCCCGTGGGCTGGCCCAACTCATCCAGCACCGGCTTGTTGATCGCCACCCATTTCAGGTTGCGCTCGTCATCGGTGACGCGAATCCAGCGCTCTTCCGTCCAGTACTGCCGGACCCGATGCCACACGGCCCTGTAGACGCGCCACGACCAATCGCGCAGTGCGTCGAAGGCGATGGCCTGCTCTGCCAGCCCGGCCTGCGTGAGTGCTTCTACGGCCCTTCCTGACGGCGCCTTCAAATCCCCCTCCAGCGCCGGGTTCACGCCACTGGCATCAATCTCGGCCTTGGCCTCCTGCAGCAGCATGAACTGCCCCTGCACCAGCCCCGGCTCGTCCACGAACTCAAAGCGCATGGTTGGAGCGACTTCCAGATAGCCGTCCGGACGAGCCGCCTCGCGCCGCGCCTGCTCCACGTCCAGCACCGCGCCCTGCTCAGCAATGATCTTCTTGCTGTTAAGCAGGTGCAGCGCCTTGGAGCGACGCTTGTTGATTTCGTCTTGCGGCGAAATCATCGTGCGCACCGCGCCGTAGCGATTGTTGTCGCGGTCTACATACGCAGATACCGCAATCAGGTCGCACTCGGGATTGCCGTCCTCGTCCAGATAGGGCGACTCCTGCGGGTCTCGCAGGAAACCGCCCTTGCAGACAATGGCCGTCATCCAGACGCCCTTCTCGCGCCAGCGGTGCTGAAGCACCCGCACGCGCTTACGCTTCTTGTCCGACCATGCGAACCGTGGACGGTCGTCGTAGGTCTCGCCCTCGGTCTCCGAATCGACGTAGCAGCCCCGCAGCACGTCCTCCTTGCCGGAGAACTGCGACAAGGCGTCCGCCTCGTCCATCCACAGCACCACGCCCTTGTAGCCGGCGTCGCTGAAGTCACGACGGCGGCTGTGCGGGTCGTAATAGAACCGGTCCCACGGCACGGCCGTTAGCCTCACATCCATCTGTCCATCGCTGGATTTGGCCGCCGTTACCGTAGCGGCGCCGATGCCCTCAATGAACATGTTCTCGGCCGCCTCGGAACGGATCATCGAGAACCGGTTCTGATCGCAAACGAAGCGGATGGCGTCAGTAACGCTATCGGCCTCCTGCTCATGCTTGGGCGTGCGCGGGTAGGCCTTCGGATCGGTGCGCTGGCGCTTCTCAAAGCCCAGCAGCGCGTCGACCTTGGGCTTGATCCGATTGGAGATAACCGGCGGCTGCTTGCGCTGGGCGAGCGTAGCCAGCTCTTCCTGCGTCAACTGCTTGTTGTCGTAGTAATCCCGATCGCGCTCAGCCTCCCGGCGCGCCTCCTGAGTCTCGTCGAAGGACTCCTCAAACTGACGCAGTAGCTTGCCGTGATCTGGGCCTTCCTTGGCCTTGTCGGTCATGCGGTTTTCCAGTTCTCGGTAGGCGCTTGGTTAAAGCCGTAGTCTCGGCGCGGGCGGGCCTGCGGCATCTTGGCTGCAGGCGTATTCCACGCCTTGTCCATATAGCGACCGAACAGGCCGCACGTATCGACCGCATCGTCATGCTTGGCGGCGGGGAACTTGAGCAGTTGGTCAATGACCCGCTCTGCCCACACCGTCTCTGGGAACTGCACCTGCCCCTGCGCACACATCGCCTGGAATGCGCGGGCGTTGACAGCCTTATCGGCCCCGCCGTGACTCAGCCAGTCGGCAGCGGTGAATATCCGGCGCTCTCGCATTGTGCGAGCGAGCAGCGGCTCGATAGCCCGCCTGATCGGCCCCGTCTCGCCCACAAACCACATCGGCTTGTATTGGCGAACAAGGTCAAGCAGCGCATTGATCCATACGTCCGCAGACGCTTGGCCGCTCCACCAGTCCAGCGCGTAGAACTTGCCGTCTCCGAAGCCCCACACACCAAGCTCTGTGAAGTCGCCGCCACCGTCCGTGACCGCGAAGTCGCCCGTGATAATGGTCCTGAGCCCTTCCGGCGCCGTCTCGTAACGGTCCCGGAACCACTCGCGTTTGAAGAACGTGCCGTCATCGGCGGTTGGCTGCTGCTGATACAGCGCCAGCCAGTCCCGAGGGCCGACCGCAGCCTTGATTGCCTGCAACTCAGCCAGCGGATACCACTCAGGCCACAACGCGTGGCCGGTGTCTGAGATGGCCGGAAGGGTCACGACCTCCCACTGCTCGCCGCCCGTCTCCTGTGCCGCCAGCAGGCGCCCGGCAAGGTCGTCCTCATGCCAGCGTGTCAGCACCAGCACAATGGCGCCGCCGGGCATAAGGCGCGTGCGCAGCGTGGACGTGTACCACTTCCACACCGTTTCCCGCACCACGTCAGAATCTGCGTCCTGCCGGTTCTTGATCGGGTCGTCAATCAGCGCCAGATGAGCGCCACGGCCGGTGATGGGGCCACCTACGCCTACCGCGACATACACGCCGCCATCAGTCGTATGCCAGCGGCCCTTAGCCTTACTGTCCTCTGCCAGCTTCACGCCCGGGAACAGGGCTTGGTATTCCTCGCTCGCAACAATGCCCTTGACCTCGCGGCCGAAGTCCGTAGCGAACTCGCCCGAATAGGTGCAGGTAATAATCTGCTTGTCGGCGTTGCGGCCCATGAAGTAGGCCGGGAAGCGCCGTGATGCCAGTTCTGACTTCGTGTGCCGAGGAGGCGCGAAGATCATCAGGCGGCGACACTCGCCACGCTCCACGCGCTCCAGCGCCGACGCAATCTGCTTGTGATGATCGCCCGCCTCAAAGCCGGGAAACGTGTAACGCGTGAAGTCGATCAGCCCAGTGCGGGCGTTACGCCTTGCCAGTAGCTCGCGCGCTGCTTCCTGCGGCGATAGTTGCAAGGTCGTCATCCGTAAGGTCTGTTGCGGCGATAGCGACAGGACCGCCATTGGCGCCCGTCAGCTCTGTCTTGTGCGTGTCCGACCAGTCGGCGCGGAAACGGTTCTTCATGTTGAAGATGTAGACGGTCGGGTTGACCGGGACAGCGCCCGACGCTCCCTGACGGCCTAGCTTTTCCCACCAGCCCTGACTAAGTCGCTCGCCCTCCTTTACGGCCTCCATAAATTCGGGGTGCGCGTCTTGCCAATTGAGGAACGTCGTATAGCTCCGGCACATCTCGGCCGCTACTTCCGCCTTACTGGCGCCCCCCGCCATCATCTCCACGACCTGTTCGCAGAACTCCGGCCTGTAGTCGGTTGGCCTGCCGGCTGGCATCACACCATCTCCAGCAAGCCGCTATACACGACCTCGTTGTCTGCCTTGACCTGGAACTGAAATAGGCCCGGCGACAGGTAGCGGTCGCTCATGGCCTGCTCGACATCGAACGTGACTGGGCCAATGTCGCTTCCGTCCACGACCTGAGCGGCCTCAAGCGTCGTTACCGCAGCAGTCGCCGGGTACGTGCCCAGCACCACAGTCAGGTCTGTCGCGCTCAGATCGCGCTTACCTTCCTCGTCCCGAACCCAGCAGGTCACGGTGTTGTCCGCGCCCATGTAGGCTCGGTGCGTATTCATGGGGCCATCCTTGGCGTGTTGCTTCCTAGTTAATCGTCCTGTCCTGAGGCGACTCGTGCGCCTCGATCACCGTCCTGCACAGCGGCAGCACGTCTGCGCCGTTCTGGCAGCGCACCACGACCGTTCCGTCTACGAGCTGGATCAGGATCGCCGTTACGTCTAGCCGCTCGTACAGCAGCAACAGGGACTCCGCGGCGCTGTCTGCCTCGCTTAGGGCTTCAGCGTCCACGGTCAGCGTTCACCAGCGCTTGCAGGCCCTTTACTTGGGCGTCTGCTTCGGCGCCGATTCCGTGAATTCGTCCAACAGCCTCTTGGCGTAGTCGGGTGACTTCATCAGCGTGGCGGGTGGCGGTGGCAGTGTCGGACAGGCGATCGGTTGCCTTGTCAGCCTCCCAGAGCTTGCGCAGCCGGATAGAGCCACTACGCAGATCAGCGATAGTGCGATCAGCAGCTTCTTGTGCATTCTTCCGGTCCACCTCGTATGCCCGCGCCAGACGCTCTACACGCTCCTGCGCGGCCTTCTCGACCTCTCGGGCATGCTCGGATGCTGCCGCCTCTTGTCGGGCCGCCTGTGCGATTGCACGCTCAGCCTGAGCCTTGTAGTCGGACACCTTCGCGTCGCCGCGCAAGCTGCCAAAGTTGAAGCCCAGCCCGAAGATCAGCGCAATGCCCAGCACGATCATTCCGGCGCGGGCGCTCATCGGAACGCAATCCCGAACAGGCAGCTATCCACCGTCACGGCCGATACCATGCCGACCAGTTCGCCGGCATCGTTGAGGACCCCGGCGCCGCTGTCTCCGAGGCAGGTCATCACCTCCATGGCAATCACCTTGTCGTCCACGTAAGACACGTAGCCCCGCCTGTATGAATCCTTGTTGCCTTTCGGGTTGCCGAAAAATTGAATGCGGTCGCCCTGCTTCGGTGCCTCGCCACGTACCGCCCAGCGCTTGAAGGTGATCCCGGTAACTACGACTTGGGCATGGTCCCGCTTGTCGTCCGATACCGTGACCACCTGCACCGGGACGCCGTTGACCGATACCAGCTTGTCGAACTGGAAACAGTGGCTCGCCGTCTGCAAGGTCTGCGGACCCGTTGCCGTGCCGCTGCACACGCCGCTGGCGAACTCCAGACGCAGCGCAGTCTCGCGCAGGGCGTCATGGCTTGGGACTTCGGGTAGCGACGCGCACCCGCACCCCGCACCTACCAGTGCCAGCAGGGACAGGATCAGGATGCGCATGTTGTCCTCGAAATAAGGCGAGGCCCGACACCGCCGTAACAGTGCCGAACCTCTAATCGCGTCTCTCAGGGCAGAGAGGGCGATGTGTTGAACCACTTGCCTTTCTTTCAGGCATAGGTGGGCCAGGGCGTCCGGTGAACGGCCCCTAGGTAGTCCGTATTTGATCCCTTTACGACGGCAGACCCGAAGGCCCCAACTTTGCCCGGCTGACCGCATCTCGCGATCATCAACGCCGCCGCAGCGGATCGTTCACCATGAAGCCGTCTATATGCTGCGCGGATTACGGCCCGCCAGCTCGTGCGCCCTGATACACGGGGGTCATGCGTTTCTCTAACTGGCCCTGCATGAATCTCGGGCCGCCGGCACTATGTTTTCTGCGCGATAACCGAGCGCGCTTGTAGCTTGGCGGCGTCTCACGACGGGGCCGAAAGCTTGTAATCGCCCACTTCCGGGCGCCTATTGGCCCAACAGGGCCGAAAGTCGGATCAGACCGACTTAGTGACCGCCTGGTCGCCGACATTGCCGGCGCAGTAGATGCCAAGCACCCACGTTGTCAGGCCCATCCACTGAGCCGCGTCCAGCTTGCCCAGCGCAAAAAACACTACGCCGGCCAGAAATGCCGAAGCCGCCAGCCAAAACTTGCGGCTATAGAGGCGTCGATCGCTCAAGCCCCAGCCTCGTCCGTTTCGTCGGCCTCAGGTAGCGCCCAGAACTGCACGCGCAGAACGGCGTTCACGCACCATCCGGCCGCGCGATGCAGTTGCACCGCCGCTTCGGTCAGCGCCCAAGAGGCCGCCATCGCAATGACTGCTTTCATAGCCCCTCCTCACATAATTGACGTTCCGCGGCGCGCCTACGGGTCAGTCCGCGCACTCGCTTGCCGCCCGCATGGTCCCAGCGGCTGATCTGCGCACAGGCCCCGGGCAGGTCGCCCGCGTTGGCCTTGCGCACCAGCGTGGACCCGCAGAACGCCCGCGTTCCAATGTTGAACGCCAGTGAAGTCCACGCGCTCCAAACCTTGTCAGGCATGGGAACAGTCACGCAGCGGTCAACGGCCCTCGCCGCCTCGCCTACGTCACTCTTGAACCATGCCTCACACTGCTCGGGCGAATATGTCTTGCCCACCACCACGTCACGGCCGGTATGGCCTACGCAGGCCGTAGCCACGCCTACGATATCCACGTAGCCCGTAGGCTCGTTGCCCTCCCAAGGGAGAATAACGGCCGCTGCAATCGCGATGCAGCCGGCCAGCGTGCCGGCGACTACCGCCTTGTTACTCACCGCGCTTGGCCCGCCACTCACTGACCCGCAGCCAGACGAAATGGACGATCTGCAGCAGGATGAACACGCCGCCAAGAATGGCCGTAGCTTCCTGCAGCGTGTATCCGAATATCGTTGCCCCCACCACTGCGGCAGATAACGAACTCTTGGCCGTGACAGCCAAGCCGTCGGCAACGTGGTCTTTCATTTACGGCAATCCCCTGTCATTTCGCAGCCCGCTTCCGTGCCGGCTTGGCGCGCTTGCCTATCTCGAAAACGTCTATCTCGCCACCCGTGTTCGTATCGATCCCTGAAACGGCGGCTATCGCGTCATGGGCGCTCAAGCCCAGCTTCATCGCGACCATCGCCCCTTGGGCGCCCGATCCAATCGCGCAGTAGCCTTTGATCGGCGCGCCGGGCCAGCCCGTTGAGGCCATGTAGGGTTGCCCCTGGTCGGTAAACAAGATGCAGCTGTTGCCGATATCGGGCGCATCTCCCTTGCCCCCACCGGCCAGCCACGCCAGCGCCGCCGTGACCTGATTCAGGTCGCCAGCGCCGCCGGCCGCATCGCCACCAGGCAACCATGCCGCCTTGCGAACAAACACCGCGCCAGAATCGTCCACTGCCATCGAGTCGGCGCAAAGTACGCCGGACTTGTAGGCGATTGTGGTCAATGGACAGTCCGGGCCAAAATGAGGCCGCCAATTCTGGCGTTGCCGCGTATCGCGCTAAGTTGAAGCTGGGCGACGGGCTAGAGGCTGTGCGGCCGGGCCAATTTCAGTTGGCCCTGTACCATTGTCTCACCCAATATCAGGGTGGGTATTTTTCATCGCGGCGCACGTTCCAATACTCAGCGTGCAGTATGGCGCGATAGGTTTCCAGTCCGATCCACATTGCCTTGGCGACCGGATCACGGACGCGCTGATAGGTCTTGTGGGCCACATCGAACCGCTCGGCGCGCTCATGCAGACCTTCCGCGTATCGCCCGAAGATGGCGTAGTCCAGAGCATCGCGCCCCGCCTGCGCAACCCAGCCCGGCTTGGCCCGGATCGCAGCTGATATCCACCGCCTTCCATTTTCCTTCTCGGCGCCAGCCAGCATCTCAGCCATTGAGACTGACCAGTCCTCTAGCTTGCGGTCGTTTAGGGCGATGCCAGAAACCACGCGACGGTATAACTCCCACCCCGGGAAATGCTCGCTGAACTTGACCGAGGCTCGGGCGCCAGCATCCATGGCTGTATCCCCGACCTCCTCGGCTGCGAACACTGAGTCCAAGTCGATAGACCGAAGGTCCCAATCCCCTACCGCAATGGCGCGCTGCTCACCCATTGGGCACCGTGCTTGCGATCATTGCCGCCACTGCGATTACGAGCGGCACGACAAATGTGGCAAACCCCCAGACCGGACCGGACGCCGCTTCGACCTTGGTTGAAATCCAGAACAGGCCACCGAGCGCTGCGAAAAGGACCGCGAAAGCGCCCACTACTAGGAAAAATACAATCGCAGCCATCATGCAGCCCTCGCGAGCTGGTCAGCGACCAGTTGTGCCGGAATCGTCCTACGGGTGCGCTCGCCATAAACCTTGTCATAGGTGATGACCTGGGCATCCCTGCCGCTCAGCCAGCCGCCACGGCTTGCGTAAGCGTCCGGCGCGGCAAGCGTCCGGTGCTGTTCGACCACCATCAGACTGGTTTCCTTGACCTCTACGTGGTGCAGATGCCCCATGTGCCCGTATGCGCGCGTCGTGCGGCCGAACACCTCGCGGAACTTGGCGGCGAACGTGGCGTCGATGCCGGCCAGTCGCTTCTTGTGCCCGTGATGGAAAAATAACGCCGTCTGCCCATGCTCATAGCAGTAATAAGGGTCCGGCCGCATATCGACCGTAACGCGCGGCTCATCATGAAACATGGCTTGGCACAAACTGCGCAGCCACACGGAACTGGTTGGGTCGTGATTGCCCTCTGCCATGATGACGTGAACGCGATGATGCTTCTCCAGCATCATCAGAATAATCCGCTTGCACGCGCGGGCCGCGACCTCTACCAGCTTCGGGAACCTTGTGTCTGCATCCAGCAAGTGCTTACTGGCTGGCGTGACCGCATCCCATCCGTCCCAATGCAGGAAGTCTCCAAGCTGGGCCAGCAAGCCCACCTCCGCGTCTGGCGCCTCGGCCATTGCCTGAGCGAACCACGCGACCAGCATGTCCTCGGCAATCGTTGTATCCCAATCAGCACCCGTTTCCTCACCCCACGCCAGCATGCCTAAGTGGTAATCAGTCACGATGTAGGCATTAAGCAGTCCGTCCGGTTTCTGCTTCGGCGCCTTCGTCGGCTTGACGCGAGGAATTTCAGCGCACAAACCGGACATGATGCCGTCGATCATTCGGCGGACCTGCTCAGAATCTTGCCGCGACTTCACCCACTGCAAGATAGGTGCGCCGTCCCGGTATAGCGTAGAAACGCCGCCAACCGTGAAGCCATCCGGGACTGTGTGCTGCATGTCGTGTTGCGGTGACCAGCCCTTCAGCGATAGCGCCGAGCGGCGGCGTTCAATCGTGCGGACGTTCATGCCCAGCGCGGCGGCGGCCTTTCGGTTGCTGCCATGCTCGGACAATGCCGCAACAAGCTCGTCGTCTGTGATGCTCATTCTTCGTCGGCCTGTGAGATAGGTGTCCCCGACTGCGCCCCAATAGGCGATACGGGATTGGTGTCGTGTGCGTCGTCGTCGGCCAGCACTCGGTCGCGCAAGATTTCGGCAGCGCGCAGATGCGGGATTACCTCTCCGTATTGCACGGGAGGCGCACGCAACGCCGCAGGGCAGACCGCTGCCCCTAGGCGCTCCATCTCAAGCTGGCAGTCAGCCAGTGCGCGCCAGGATGCTTTCGAGACATGCCTCGTGCCGTCCAGGTCTGACCTGCCGCGTTTTGACCAATGGCCGATACCCTTCTCGAAATGCTCCGAGGATCGGCTGCGGTTCCAGTAGAGGATTGGCGCGTCGCCGTTGTGTTGCCTGTTGCCGGCGCGGCAGACCTTCGCTAGCTCGATGATGGCCGCCGGGAAATAGTCGGCGGCTATCTGGAGTGCGTCGGCTAAAGTCTCTTCGTCGGTCATGACCTACCGCCCCGCTTGCGGTCCTTGGCAGTCTTGCCAGTGCGGACGCGCTTGGGGGCGTTAACCACGCCGGTCAGAAGCGCGACCGTGCCGTCGCGCATGTATCGCTTGTAGGTGAATGTTCCTTGCCCTGCCATCGCCGCCTCGCGGTTGTCCGATGGCTACCCATTATTCGCAGATTCGTCTACGCCGCTTGATCTTGCTTAGACTCTCTTCCTCGCTCTGCCATGTTGTAAACCGTGGCTTTGCACACCCCAAACCTTTCGGACACTTCGCGCCATCCCCTGTGCAGCAAGTCGGCGGCCTGCACGTCCCGCATGCGCTTCTCGTGTGCGACTCGATACCGCCCTATCAGCTCACGCAGCGCCAACTCAAATTCAACCCCGGCGCCGTACTGGCTGCGCATCCGCTCGCACAGCTCTTGCATCGCCTTGTCGGTCATTTCCATGTCGCCCCCTGTTAGCTCAGCTCCCGCACCAGTAGAAAGAATCCGTCTGGCGCCAGGTCCATCGTGTACTGAATTTCCCGCCCCCACTGATGCCCACTCGACCACGCCTGCGGCATCGGCACCCGGAATCTCCACCCTTTGCGCGGCACCTTGTAGGCCAAGCACGGAATCGCATCACGCTTGCTCGCGGCCGCAAGTGCCTGCTGCCACCACGCCTTGAAGTTGTGCGTCGCGCAGTTCTTGATTTCGAGCAGGTACGGACCGACAAGCTGCTCAATATCGCCGTGCTGAGCCTCGTATGATTGCTTGTAGTTGCGATTGAAATCACCGCCCAAGTTGTCCTTGAGCATCTGCACAACCTCGCGCTCTCCACGAGCGCCCTTGCTGCGGCTGAAGGCGCCGGTCATTTTGGCGCCTGCAACAAGCCAAGCGAAACCAGCGCATGACCGAACAGCGTTACCAACAGGTCAAGCCGCTCAATTTCCGCACCGTTCGCCTGCTCGTCTACCCGCAGGCTGTCAGCCCTTGCGACAATCTCGTCATACACCTCAAGCAATACGTTCACGCGACCCTCCAGAACAATCCGCCGTTTGCCGGCTCAGCCGCGCCCCAATGCCGCAGCGCCATATCGCAGCGCCGCTCATTTCCGTCGCGCGGGTACAGTTCCTCGCACTTGGCGTTCATGCGGTTCACGCCGCTCACCAAGCCAAGCCGGCAAGCGCGCTGCATGATCGCGGACGCGCCACGATCTGGCAGAGATGACAGCAATCCGATAGCGCCAACGGATTCGTAGTTGGCGCGTAAAATCACATCTTCCTCGGCGGTCCAGAATTTCATTGCAAGTCCTTCAGTAGTTCGTTCTGATAGCCCAGCAAAACCGCATCACTGCCAAACTCGGCATGAAACGGCTTTGACCCTTCGTTCAAGCTCGGCCCGTAGTGGTCGCGCATCTCGGCACCCGTGCAGCCCCACTGGATGACCGCTCTGTGGTGCCAGCTACACAGCCCCACGGTCGCCATGTGTCCGATGCGCCGGCTGCCAGACAGCAGGTGATGAACCTCCGGGCACCACGAGGCGATGCCGCGTTGGTGGCATGCGATGCATGGCCCATGCTTGATTCCGTCCATGCGCGCCGCCTCATCCTTCGTCGGCTTGCCCATAGAATGGCCGCGCCTCACTTCCGCCTCCCGCAGAACTTGCACGTGCATTCCGGGAACCAAACACTCAGCCCCCATCCGGTCACCACGGCCTTGCCAGTGACGTAGTGGTGGAAGCCCAGCCAGCACAGGATTTTCATGCGGCCTCCGAAATCGGGTCGCCGAACAGGTCTAGGGCCGGAGCCTTAGCAACGTGAGCCGCGACCTCTGGCTGTTCGAAATCGCACGTCACGACCTCCACGGACACAGATACGCCATGCCATCCGTCCCGGTGATAGTCACAATCGATCCCGCACCCAGGCTCTAGCGTGATTCCTGTCTGCTCATGGAACCGCAAATAGGCGTCCGACTTTGCCTCGCGGAAATATCGCTGACCCGAGTACATGAATCCTGCTGACGCCTGCGGGACGATGAAAACACCGTAGTCCGCAATGCCTGATGCAACGTCAATGACGTGGTATTCGAACTTGTCCGCCGTGTAGCGCGGCCCCCTGGCAGAGTTGCGAGGCGTTGCGCCAAACGGCGGATTGGAGATTGCGTAGTCGAAGCGGCCCAGGTCTGGCAGCTCAAAGACACTTCCACATATCCACGTCGCCTCCGGCAGAATCTTCTTGCCAACCTCAACGTAAGCTGGATTCAATTCGACACACACTATTTCTGGGTATTTCTCGCCCCACCGCCCCCGCTGGTATCGCATGAAGGACAGAGCGCCTATGCCGGCGCAGAGGTCGATAATTCGGTGGCCGCAAACTTCGATGGCGAAGTCATTGGCAAGCCCCGGAGGGGTGAAGAATGCGCCGGCAATCGTGTTGACATGGTTGGCCGACTCTTGCCAGTGCTCTAGAACAAACCACTTGTCATCTTCCGTGAGAATGTCCTTTTCCAGTAGGGCGCAAGCCTGTTGGTGCATCTTGGATTGTGGCTTGGTGAGCTTTGCCATCAGGCGGCCTCCGGGAACGAAAGCATTACGCCGCGCCCAACAAAGTCCGCCTGCACTGCCTCCAGGTACTTCGATAGCTGCGCCTTCGTCATCAGGCTGCTAACCGGCAACAGCCGCATCACCTTCAACTTCTGCTCGTAGGTCAGCCCTTTGATCGCGGCGTCATAGGAGCCACGGAAGTCATCGTCCTCGGCGCGCAGGATCGGAACGCCGTGGTGCAGCTTGCAGTAGCACTTCCAACCCAACTCGTCGTCCTCGCGCAATTCGCGGGCAATCTGCCCGTACCACGCGTGGCTGATCGCGTTCTGATCTACGCTGCGCGTCCTGCCCGACTTCACGGTCATGCGCAGGTACTTCGACTCGGCGAACATTTGCCGCAAGTCTCCTATCACCGCCTGCAGCACCATTTCGTTGTCTATGATTCGCTGCGTCACTTCGGCGCCCTCCGCCTCGGGTTCATCGCGTCGCCCAAGTTCGCCATCTCGCCGAACTTCACCGCGTCGACCGTCACCCAATTGGCAGGATCGGTAGGTATGCGGCCTATTTCCTTGCCGCCCTCCGTGCCGTGCAGCAACTTCGCCTCGGGGTATTTCGCGCGGACCATGTCAACGATCTCCGTAAGTAGTGGAAATTCGTGACGGTTGCGCTCGCGCTGAACTTCTCGACGGGACGCCTCTTGCCTGCTCAATGCTTGTAACGCTGCCAGAGGGTCTTGATTGGGCTTCGCACTCATCGAATCGCATCTCCGGAAGGCATGGCTTCGTCCACAACTCACCAGGTTCGCCGTCGCGGTTTTTCCGCAACAGGATTTCGGCGTATTCCTTGAGCGGTCCTTGCGGGTTGTAGTAAACGTCCCGGTAGAGCATCGCGACGATATCGGCATCTTCTTCAGCGGCGCCGCACTCGCGAAGGTCCGAAAGCATTGGACGTTTGTCAGTGCGCGTCTCCACGCCGCGGTTGAGCTGCATGAGGACAATCACCGGAACGTTTAGCTCACGGGCCAGCGCCTTGAACTCCTTCATGTCCTCGCCCTGCTCCGCATCCGCCCTACCTTTGCCAGCGCGCCTCATGTGGCCGAAGTGGTCTATGACGATCTCGCGTACGGGCGACTTGGCGTGTTCGCGGATGGCGATAGCGCGGAGTTGGCTGGAAGTAAGGCGGCGGCCATCGTAGATCGATGCAGTCAGCTTCGATTTGACGATCCGCGCCGCTTCGGTGATTCGCTCGAACGCGAAGTCCGGAGCGTCTTGCGGAAACAGAATCCAGCGCAGCGGCAGCCTTCCGCAGTGAGCGGTCATGCGAGCTAACAACTTCTCGGCCATAGTCTCGAACGAGAAGATCAGCGGGCGGCCGGCGGCAAGGCAGCCTTGCAGGGCCAAGGTCGTTTTGCCCATGCTCGGGCGTGCCGCGATGATGATCAGATCGCCTGGCTGCTTGCCGCCCGTCATGTCGTCCATATGCGACAAGCCAAAGGACGTTCCCAGCGTTCCGCCAGCGTTCAACCGCCGCTGCATTCCGTCCACCATTTCGGATAGCCCGTCATTGACGGATTTCAGGCGATGGCCTTTGCTGGTGGCGAGCGACCCAACGGCCTGTTGTGCGTCCGCGATTATCTCTGCGCTGTCGCGCCCATCGGGCACGAAGCCGTTATTTACGATGCCGGTGCCAATCTCGATCAGCTGTCGCAGTTTTGCCTTGTCAGCGACAATCTCGGCGTAGGCTCGAATGTTTGCTGCGGATGGCGTTGTGCTGGCCAGCTCAACCAGGTAGGCGCCGCCAGCGACTTGCTCGGCCAGCCCTTGCGACTCGAACCACTCGCCGAGCGTTACCGCGTCATAGGGTCGGGGGGGGTGTGAGTCGGCGGCTTCAGCGATGGCGCGCCAGATCAGCTGATGGTCGCGGCGGTAGAAATCCGCCTCGTTCACCATGTCTGCTACCTGCCAGTACGCATCGGGTGCCAACATCAGGCCGCCGAGTACCGCCTGCTCGGCCTCGACCGACTGCGGCGGCACGCGGATTTGCTCGATGCGGCTGTAGCCATGGTCACCCATGCGCCATCTCCCGCTGAGCCTGCACGCCGGCCGTGGTCAACTCCCACTCGCCGCTGCGGGTCTGCCGCCAGGCTTTCAACCAGTCCTCGCGCACGGCCTTGCGGAATACCGCGCGCCAGTCGGAGTACGCCTTGTCGCTGTCGGTGTAGCGGCCTTCGAAGATCCACCACGCCACCGCGATCCACTCGCGGGGGATGCCGACCGACTGCGCCCAATCGAAGATCGGGTCAGCGGCGGGAACAGCGTCATCGGTGAGCGAGTCCGCCCAAGCCGTGAGGGTTTCGCCCTTCGCCCTTCGTTTCTTCGGCGAGAGAGGGGAAGGCTTTCCCGCGCCCTCGTCTCCGTCTCCGTCTCCGTCTCCGTCTCCGGATACAAAGCGGTCTGATCCCTTACCTATCCCTTCCGCATCCCTTCCGCATCCCTTCGGGCCATAACTTCCTGGGTTACGTATTGGCTCGCCGCCAGTAAGGCCGCCGCGCCCAAACATGGACGACTCCACGAACTCCTTCTCTCCGTCCCTCGTGTCAGCCGCGACATACTCAATACGGAAGCTGCCAACGCTGTCCGGGTACTTCGCTGTCTTGGCCGGTGAGCATCGCTGCCACTTGGATAGCTGAAGGAAGGGCTTCCCATCCCATTGGTAAGGGATCACCAACCCTTGCGCGACACACTCCTTTAGCACCTTCTCAACGTCACTGGCTCGGCGGCTGAGGTCGAGCGGGAACAGGCGGGCGCGCAGAATCTCTACACGGCCATCCATACGTCCGGCATCGTCAGCGGTCAGCATCAGACGGTGAAAGAAGCACTCGGCAGAATCGCTGAGGGCGTGAATCGCCTCCGAGTCCAGAAACCCTTCACGGACTAGGCGATTAGGCACTGGTGCCTTCCTGTGCATCTGCCGCTGCTTTCCGCAGCGCCTTGCACAACACCCTGACTTGCGACGGAGGGACGCAGATGATGTTGTCTACACCTCCCATCGGGTCTATCTGTTTAATAGTGACCGTGCCGTTCTCATTGACGAACACTTCCACCTGATCGACTTGCTCTATAACGATCATCACTTACCCCTGTACCAAACCATCCCTACTCGTCTGACTGCGCTCTCTCAGGTCGCAGTCCCTCTTGTGTTGCTTAGGCCGCGTCTTGCGGACCGTTATCGGTGAACAAATCCCTGCGCTTTGCGTGGTATCGCGCCATTTCCTCGGCAACTAACTGCGCGTGCCGGCGACGTTCGAACTCTGTAACCGGAGACTGATCGAGGCATTCCATGGCGCACTGCCCCAACCTGCGGTACGTCTCCATCTGTGGCGCCGTCAGCCGTAGCTCTGGGCTGGCGAAGTGGTTACCCATGCCGGTACTCCCGCAGAAGCCGGTCAAGCTCCTGCTGCGTTGTGAGGGTTTCTAGAGCGATGCGCGCTACCCAGCGATTCACGGCGGCGGGGAATACCGTGTCAGTGCGCCAGCGGTTGAAAGCGAGTTCGCGGCAGAACCAGCCGGCGTTGTCCATGCGAATGGCGTCTTGCCGAGTCATGGCTCCCTCCATTTCTCACGGAGGCTGGCGCCGGTGTGGACAAGCTGGGTGACAACACTGCCCAATAGGAACAACGACCAAGGCTCGATCAGCCACGCAGGAATGAAAAGCAGCGCAACCGACCCAAAGTTGAGAAAAAGAAGGATCGCGAGGTCAGCCTTCGCCCTGGTGCTGGCGATTGCGGTTTTCTGGCTGGTCATGGACTCACCAGCCCCGCCGATTGTCGCGGTTGCGGCAGGAATGAACGTCCTGCTGCAAGTGCTAAACATGATCGGCGCATGGTTCGATCTGCCTGCGTAGCCGTTGCCGCCCACCCTCGCCCCAGCTGCCGGTCGGGTTTCTGGCCTTTTGCTGCCTTGGGCGAACTGCTCAGGTGGTAGCCGGAACACGCCGGGCATTTGTAAACCCGGCACTCGTGGCGACGGTCCGTCTTGTGCTTCAAGCAGTGGCCCAGCGCGCGGTGTGCGGTGAAGGCCGACAGGTAGATACGCTTGCCGGCGCAGTAGCCGTGGAAGTGCGGGAGGGTTGTCATGCGACGGCCCTCAGCTGCTCGGCCATCTGCCGGATCGCGCGGCGGGCGCAGGACTGCTCCCGGACCATCGCCAAGGCTTCCTGCCAATCGCGGTACTGGCGCAGCAGGTTCGACCCCGACAGCACACAGAACGGCTCCACGAACCAGTCCGGCACCCGGCGATGGCCGTTGACGATCTGGCTGATGTAAGCCTCGGACTTGCCAAGGTGGGCGGCGTACCAAGACTGCTTGAAGCCCCTCGCCTGCATGGCAACGGCGACCGCCTCGGACTCGCTGGAAACCCTGGAAATCAAGGCATCCGGCGCGTCTTTCGGGGGTGGCATCATCGCGATAAACGGGAAACTCGTTTGCACTTCGTAGCTCCGGTTAACAAGCCTTAACAGGGTGTTTCTGGCAAAAAGATGGCCCGAGCCGAAACCGACCCGAGCCTTATTCAGTGCGCACGAAAGAACCCATGCCCGCGATGCTAACTCATTTGAGTTCTCGCTGCAACTCCTTTGAGTCGGTCATTTCTGGCTCAATCGAGCCCATGGCTACGATCTTCGACCGTATAGAGGAATTGAGGGGCGGCATGGCTTGGCGGGTGTTTGCCGACGAGTCAAAAGTCCCCGTATCGACCCTCAAGAACTTCCGCGACCGCCCCCAGCAGAGCAGTCGTGCGCTGCCGAAGTTAGCGAAGCGATGGAACGTCAATTTGCTCTGGTTGCAGACCGGCGAGGGGCCGAAAGAAACTGACGGTGGACGCAACGCGTCACCCGGCCGACAAATTGCGCAACCCCTTGATTTGCCTATTAATAAAAATGTTGAACAAGACTCTCGCGTATTGAGACCGGATGCTGTAATCCTGCAACTCGCGGACAGATGGCTAGCTCACCAGGAAGGCGCGATGGGGGCTCCGCTCAAGGGGCTTAGGCGCTGGGAGGAACTGGCTGATCTTTACGCGAGGATCGCTGCCGACGGGGGCGTCATGTCCCCTGAACACGAGCGCGAGCTAATCGCCAAGGCTATGGCGACAGTTCTGGAAAAGCAGGGGGAAACAGCAGATGAGCGACACACAAAAACTAGTGGGCATGGACGCCGCTCCAAGTAACATTTTGGAGTTTGGGACGCCTCGACGCCCGGCTAAACATGAGCCCCCGCTCACCGACCTGGAACTAGTCGCGCTGCGCGAAATGCTGGTGAAGTTCACCATTGTCGCGGGCGCGTGCCCCGTCGCACTGCGAGTGCTTAGCGATGCGCAGACAGCCCCTTAAAGGAGACTGATATGGCATGGTGGCAATACCTTATTCCGCTGCTTGCTACCGCTTGGTTTATTACGGCGACCGTAGATGCCGCGATTAAACGCTCTGAGGCGCGCATCCATGAGCGGCAGGAAAAACTGCGCGGCTTGCTTCTAGCTATGTGCCGCCGTCAAGGCATAGACCCCGACCATCTTTGAGGCCATGCCGCCCCGCCCGTCTAGACAGCCCGCTTCGGCGGGCTTTTTCGTTCCGAAGCAAAACTCATGCCATGTAATTTTGCATGTAACGTCTCATTTGAGTTGACAACATAACTCGTTTGAGTCAATACTTCTCCCAAGCCCGATCCAGGGCCCATGGGAGAGAGCCATGCAGCAGCAACGAGTAATAGGCACCCTGCGCCGCGTCAGGCCGCAGATTGCCTCGGCCGACCTGGCCGACTACGACGACGCCGTACAGGCCGCAACGGACCTGTTCCAGCAGGACACCCAGCTGCGCCGGATGCTTGCCAGCTGGGAGCGGGACTTCGGCCTTCGTGATGGATGCGTGCGTGGTCTGCGCGCGATCCTCAACGGAGGTGCGTAATGGCCGCCCGCAAGGCAAAGCCTGTGCTGGCATACAAGGGGTTCGACAAGAACCTCCAGTGCCGTGGCTACCAGTTCAAAGTAGGCAAGACCTACAAGCACGATGGCGCGGTTGAAAAGTGCAAATCAGGCTTCCACGCCTGCGATAACCCCTTGGACGTATTCGGCTACTACGGCCCCGGCGACAGTCGGTTCTGCGTGGTCGAGCTTTCCGGCGAACTGAGCCGCGAAGATAACGGCGACAGCAAGGTCGCGGCCGGGCAGATCAAGCTAACTGCGGAGTTGAAGATCCCGGAGTTGGTGACGGCTGCGATCAAGTTCGTCACCGACCTTTGCAAGCCCGCCGATTCCAGCCACGCCACGGGCTACCAGAGCGCCTCGAGTGCCACGGGCTACCGGAGCGCCTCGAGTGCCACGGGC